>JBQTIW010000309.1:0-12850 GCA_052387735.1 Gemmatimonadaceae bacterium | reverse complement strand
ATGGCCAAGCTCTCGGAGAAGGCCGGGTGGGGGAAGATGCGCGTCATGACCGACGTCGCAGGTGAGAACTACTGGACGCTGGTCTCCGAGATGGAGGCCGAGAGCATGGACGCGTTCATGTCGATGGACATGACGTCGCCGGAGGCGAAGGAGATGGAAAAGCTCATGCAAGGATATCATGAGCTGGTGGATCACGGGCGCAGGGAGATTTACAAGATCGAGGGATGATTACGGGGGCAGCAGCAGTTTCCCTTCGAGGGCATCGAGAAAACCCGACTGGCCGTTCACGATCTTGCGCTTTGCTGCCTCGATAGAGAACCAACCCGCACGATCGACTTCGGGAAACTGTTGCTGCCTGCCGGACTTTGGCGGCCACTCCAGCGCGAACATGTTGCTCCTGAGCGTGCGCGGATCGACATCTCCGCGCACTGCCCACGCATACACGAGTTTGCCGCCCGCCTGTCGCAATGGCTCCAGGGCAATGACGTCACCGCCTGGGGTCCAGCCCGTTTCTTCTTCGAACTCACGCCGCGCCGCGGCGAGCGGGTCCTCGTCGTCGTTGAGCTCGCCCTTGGGGATCGACCACGCGCCCTCATCCTTCCTGGCCCAGAATGGACCACCGGGATGGACCAGGAGCACTTCGAGTCCTCCCTCCGTTTCGCGGAAAACCAGGAGTCCGGCGCTCTTCCTCGCCACGACAAGCCCAGGCGTGTCGAATCAGCGCACGCGAATCGGCATGGTGACGAGGAGAAGGCCGTTCGCAGCCGACACGGTGAATCGCAGGTCACCAGGAGCATCGGGCCTGAATTCGAAGTCGAAGGTCTCGCCGTTGCCCGACTGCTGCAGCGCGGGTCGGACAGTTGCCTGATCGGGCGGCAAGTCCATCCCGTCTTTCGCGATCGCACGCCAGGTGAGCAGCGTCGAATCCCGCACGAGTCGTGCGATCATGCTGGGCCGATAGGTGTGGATGTTGACGAGGCGAAGGCGGTAACGTTCGCCGACGCGCCAGTCGCGCTGCGCCGGCGCGTTCGTGCCGTTCAGCAGCACAACGCCCCTATCCGCGTCGCGTCGCGGCGTACTGATGAGCAGCACGACGTCCTTTTCCGGATTGAAGGACGCACCCGGTTCGAGCACGACGATCGCGCCGGACAGACCTGCCTCGCGGTCCGGCTGCCACTCACCGGCACGCGCTTCGAGACGAACCGTGAGGACACCATCGCGAAGCGTACCAGCCGCGATGCGGTTGTCATTGATGGCGATGCGTTCGGTCACGTGACCCGTCGCCACGAAACCGGGCCGAGCATCAGGTGACGTGCCTAACCAAGAGACAACGGCAATCCCTGGCGCGGCGGCAAGAAGTTGTACGTATCGCTTCATGTACCACGTCCGCGATGAAGGGAACAGTTCACGGTCGATTCCTGCTCAGTGCCGGAGAGAGAACGCCTCTTGGTAGTTTGCGCAAGAGCTGGCGCCCCGCACAGGCACATGGAGCATGGAGCGTGCTGGCATCCACGTGCGGTCAGGCGTCGACAGACGAGAGCAACATCCATTCCACACCTTGGCGCACCGCCGTCACCGCTGGCAGTGAAACGCGCGAGCGAAAGGCCAGCTCCACTACATCCCTTTCATGTCTTCGGAAGTCGGCCGCGACCGTGAACAGGTGCGGTCCCCGCAGCACTCGCCGACCGGGTTGTTGGCGCGGCGCGCCGGAGTTGAAGGGACAGAAGAGGGGGATCGCCGTTGGATTGGCGTCGAACAGTTCGGCAGTCGGGATACGGAGCAGAGTCGGTGACCCCTGCTCAGCGCGCTCATGCACTCGGAGCCCCGACTTGATCGGTCCCTCCGCAGTCCCTGGCCAGAAGAAGACGTGCTCGTTGAGGTACTCGACGAAATCGCCGAATGACCAACCGCGATGGAGCGCGAGGTTGGTTTCGAGGAGCGCAGCCTGGTCCGTCAAGACCACTGTCTCCGTGCCAACCGTGAGCGTCACCGACTCCGGGCGGCGCCACCGGAGCAGGTCGGTCCGGTTCGCACGGCGCATGAGCGTGGCCGCCGGTTCCAACGTCCGGGTACGACAGAGCGCAACGAGATTCGCGCGCGCCGTGACGTGGTACGCGTACGGCCGCAGGCGAGCGAAGTGTTCGATGTCGACGGCCATGCTCGGGAATGTGTGCAGGTCGCGGCCTCACGGTACGACCCGCGATCTCGCCAAAGGCCGACGGTCAGCGATTGTCACTCCACATGGGAGCGACGCCTGCGCCTGCCGCATCCACTCTGCAATCGCTGTTTGGCCGCGAACGGGCAGGGCGTTCGGTGGCAGCAACGCGCCGTCCAAAGTGTAGAAGCTCGCGTACGCGGTGGGGCCTTGCTGCCCGGCACTCCCGAACCACTCACGATAGAACGCTTGCACCGACGCCGAGTCAGCGGCGGCATCCCCTCATGCGCCCGTCTCCAACAGGGCCATCACCAGTCCGGTCCTGATCTTTGGCACGAACCAGGTGGACTTCGGTGGCATCAGCTTGTCCTGCAGACACACGCGAATGAACTGTTCCATCGTCACCGGGGGCAGCGTGACGGCGACCTCGTGGCGATACTGCTCGACCTCCCGCTGCAGCCACGCCGCGTCACGGTTGGCCCCGACGTACGTGATCCGGTCGTCGCGCGCATCGTCGATGGCAAGGATCCGGTCGAACAACAGCCGCTGTACGATGTCCGCGTCGATGTCCTGTGCGGCGTCGGCAGGGTCGAATGTGCCGGGGAGCGGACGAAGGCGCCACCAGTTCTCGCCATCATAGAGCCCTATGTCGTGCGTCGTCTGCGGTTGATAAGGCCCGCTCACCGGTGCAGGATCGACGGTGAACGATTGCCGCAATCGCTGACCCAAGACAGCGCGCGCGAGTCCACCGGCATCGGTCAGCCGATTGTACGGAGCGATCGTCATCGTCTTCGCGGGGAAGAACACGGTGAGAAAGTGTTCGTAGCCGAGCATCGCCGCCGCGGCACTGCGGTGATTCCCATCCGCCACGTAGGCCCGCGGCTCGCGCGCGAGGACTGCGCGGAGGCGCTCGATCGTCGCCGCATCCTGAATGAGCCAGACGCGGTGACGGTTGCCGACTTCGTCCAGCGTTTCGAGGCTCACAGGATGCGACCGACTGTGTGAATCGAGCGCGGCATGGAATGCTCCGCTCGCATCATCGACGGCGTTGTTCACCATTCCCATGTCGGCGAGCGTCGCCTGCGTCAGCTCCGCGCGGCCGCGCGCCTTGGATTCGCGCACACCTTCATTTCGTATGATCGTGCCGCCGGGGTTCTGCGGTGTGCGGATCTCGCTGGTCCGCCCCATGCCCCCCAGGCCCATCTGCCGAATGGAGGGGTCGCGCGGGACGGTGACCTCGTAGACCCAGAGGAGATTGTCGAGCTTGCGCGTGAGCGGATCGGCGGCGAGCGCCGCCATGTTCGCTCCCGCCTTGGCGAGCGTCGATGGCGCATGCTCATCGAGGATGCCGTCACGTGTGGGCACGTCGCACTGCGGCATCGTGATCTTGAGAACCGACTTCGGCTGTCGCTGCAGAATGTCCCAGACCTCCCCGTCGCTCTGGAACTCGTCATAGTTGGGCGCGCCTAGCGCGGTAGCGGCCTGGGAGTCGACGGGGACAAGCGCGTGCGGCACGGGATCTATGGAGACCATTGCTGGTGGCTGGTTGGTGATCGCGGCACGGAGGGCTGGAGCGGGCAGCCTGGTTGTGGTTGCTCGTGCTGCCCGCGGTGACCGGCTAATAGACGGCAGAGCGCGCGGAATCTAGGATCGGGGACCGCAAGCGGCGAGCGTGGACTGGGACCTGGTGAAGGGGCCGTTGTCACCTCGCTCACCCGCTTGCCCCGCTTACCCGTTTGTGCTTTTCCCCTATCTTCAGGTCGTCCCCGCTCGGAGATCCGATGCACTACTCTCGCCGTTCCTTTCTGGGTACCGCAATCGCCGGCGGTGCCACGCTCATCCCGGCGTTGCAGGCTCGAGGCATGGAGGCAGGTTCGTGGTCCGGAGCAGCCGACCTAACGAGCCGTCCTGGTGCGTTCGACGTCAACGGGGTCATTCGCCTCAGCAGCAACGAGAACCCGTACGGGCCGGCCGCAAGCGCCATTGACGCACTGATGCAGAGCTTCGGCGTCGCCAATCGCTATCCGCAGGCGAGCGATGCGCTACTGCGCACCGCAATTGCCAAGCGACACGGCGTCAAGGATGAGTGCGTGCTGGTCGGCGCGGGATCCGCCGAGACGCTCCGCCTGTTGACGGAGTTTTGCACGTCCTCCGCACAGCACCTCGTCACCGCGTCTCCCACCTTCGAGCAGCCGGCGGTCAACGCGGCACGCCTCGGCCGGCCCATCAAGGCACCAAAGGTCGACAGTCAGTTGCGGCTGGATCTCGATGCGATGGAGGCCGCGTCGGCTGGCGCCGGGCTCGTGTTCCTCTGCAATCCGAATAACCCCACAGGCACCGTCTATCCACTCAGCGATGTGCTGTCGTTCATCGGCCGAGTGAACCAGCGGGCGCCGCAGGCATACATTCTCGTTGACGAGGCGTATTTCGAGTACGTGGATCTCCCCGGATACGGCACGGCGATCCCCGCGGCGATGGAGAACAAGTCCATCGTGGTGAGTCGAACGTTCTCCAAGGTGTTCGGGCTCGCTGGTGCCCGCGTGGGCTACGCCATTGCCCACGCCGACACGATCAAGAAACTCGAGCCCTGGCGCCTCAACAATGGCGTCAGCTCACTCTCTGCAGCCGCGGCCATTGCCTCGTGTGAGCTCGAGGATCACGTGAAGCGGCAGCAGGCGCTCAATCGTGAGGTGCGCAACTTCACGCTCAAAACCGTGAACGCCGCCGGTTTCACGGCGGCTCCGACGCACACGAATTTCATCATGGTAGACATCCGGCGCGATGCGACGGCATTCCAGAAGAAGTGTCTCGAGCGAGGGGTGTCGATCGGAAGACCGTTCCCGCCGCTCGATCGATACAGCCGCATCTCCATCGGAACGATGGACGAGATGAAGAAGGCGCTACCGATCGTTCTCGAGGTGCTGAGGGCGACGTGAGCGGATCAGAGACGAGAATGGAGAATGGAGCCTTGAGTATTGAGAATCGAGAATGGGAGTGGAAATAGGGAGCGACTATTCTCCACTCTCCACTCTCCACTCTCCTGACTCCATACTCCATTCTCTGTTTCCCAAATGACATCCCTCCTCTCCTCCGACACCCTCTCGCCTGACGACGGCGTCACCATCCCGTTCGTCCAGCATTTCATCGGAGGGCAGCGCACGCTGCAGCACGTGGAGCGCTGGGGGGCGGTGTTCAGTCCGTCGAGGGGTGAGCAGTCCGGCGCGGTCCCGTTTGCATCAGCGTCGGATGTCGATGCCGCGGTCCTTGACGCCGACCGCGCGTTTGTCGACTGGAGCCGGCTTCCCGCGCTGCGACGTGCGCGCGTCATGTTCCGGTTCAAGGAGCTGATCGAGACGCACCTCGACGAGCTCGCCGGGCTCGTGTCCCTCGAGCACGGCAAGGTATTCGCGGACGCCAAAGGGGAGCTGCAGCGAGGGCTCGAGGTCGTGGAGTTCTGTTGCGGCATTCCACATTTGCTCAAGGGCGAATTCAGCGATAACGTGTGGAGGGGGATCGACGCGTACTCCCTGCGTCAGGCCCTGGGTGTCTGCGTCGGGATCACGCCCTTCAACTTCCCGGTGATGGTACCGTTGTGGATGCTCGCCCCGGCGATTGCCTGCGGCAACACATTCGTGCTCAAGCCGTCGGAGAAGGACCCATCGGCCAGCGTGCGGCTGGCCGAATTACTCGTCGAGGCGGGAGCTCCTCCGGGCGTCCTCAACGTCGTCCACGGGGACAAGATGGCGGTCGACGCCCTCCTGGAGCACCCACGGGTGCAGGCCATCAGCTTCGTCGGCTCCACGCCGATCGCTCGCTACATCTATGAAACCGGCGCGCGCAACGGGAAGCGCGTGCAGGCGATGGGTGGAGCAAAAAACCACCTGATCGTCATGCCTGACGCGGACCTTGACCAGGCGGCCGATGGCCTGATCGGCGCCGCCTACGGTTCGGCGGGTGAACGGTGCATGGCGATCTCGGTGGCAGTGCCGGTTGGTGAGAGAACCGCCGATTCGCTCGTGGCGAGACTGGCCGCGCGCGTGCGGCAACTCAAGGTCGGACCGTCCATGAGCGCCGGCGTCGAAATGGGACCGCTCGTGACCCGCGCACATCTCGACAAGGTGACGAGCTACGTCGAGCTCGGGGTACGTGAAGGTGCGGATCTGGTCGTGGACGGCCGGGGTCTCGCGGTCGCCGGTCACGAGCACGGGTTCTTCCTCGGCGGCTGTCTGTTCGACCGCGTGACGCCGTCGATGCGCATCTATCAGGAGGAGATCTTCGGTCCCGTGCTGTCGGTCGTGCGGGCGAGTGGCTTCGACGAAGCGTTAGGCCTCGCCGACACGCATCCGTATGGCAACGGCGTATCGATCTATACGCGCGATGGTGACGCCGCGCGCGAATTCGTGAGTCGCGTCCAGGTGGGAATGGTCGGCGTCAACGTGCCGATTCCCGTTCCGCTCGCGTTCTACTCGTTTGGCGGCTGGAAACAGTCCGCTTTCGGTGATCAGAACCAGCATGGCATGGACGGAGTACGGTTTTTTACGAAGCTCAAGACCGTGACCTCGCGCTGGCCGACGGGCATTCGCGCTGGCAGTGACTTCGTGATGCCCGTGATGTAAGCACGGTGAGAGACGGAATCAGACAGGGGGAATACGGGCCAATACCCACATCACGGAAGTCGTCCGTACTTTCTCATCGCCGCGACCATCCGGTCCCGCGGCATCGCGTAGATTCGCAGATCATTCGCCCCCGTCATCGTTTCCGCGGCCAGTAGCGCGTTCGTGATGGCGGCTTCCGTGGCCCACGCGGTCGCCTGGAACAGCGGTGAGATGATCGCGTTCGACAACATCTTCACCGTCGCCGAGTCGGCCACCATGGCGGTCTTGGGATTCGCCGTGGAGAACGCGACGAAGATGTCGCCGGAGCCGTTGCCACCGAATCCACCTTGCCGGCCGAGGCCCACGGCCACGCGTTTGACCAGGCGCTGCAGCTGGTGGGGCATGAGCGGCGCGTCGGTGGCGACGATCACGATGATCGAGCCTTGCTCCGCGTTAGGATCGTCACCGGCATCGTCGCCCGACTGGTCGCAGCGGCGCCGTCCGCGCGGTGCGTCTGCAGGGAGCTCGGCTACGGCATAGCACCCGGTGAGGTCCTGGATCTCCTCGCCCACAGGAACACCCGCAATTCGCAGGTCCCGTCGGCCTCCATAGTTGCATTGCACCAGTACCCCGACCTTGTATCCGCCCTGATTCGCGGGAAGCACTCGTGAGGCGGTGCCGATGCCGCCCTTGAAGCCATGGCAGACCATGCCGGTGCCCCCGCCGATCGCGCCTTCCTGAACCGCGCCGCCCCTGGCGTTGTCGAGCGCGCCCTTCACGTGCTCCACCGTGACGTGGAAGCCGTTGATGTCGTTGAGGCCACCGTCATACGTCTCGGCGACCACGGGCAGTCCCCAGGGTTGAAGTCCCGGCTTGCCCACCTGCCACATCAGGATTGCATCGCGCACGATCCCGACCGAGTGCGTGTTCGTGATGCCGATCGGCCCCTCGAGAATCCCACCCTCCTGCAACCAGGTCGTGCCCGTCATCTCGCCGTTGCCGTTGAGCGTGAACCAGGCTCCAAACACCGGGTCGGCGTTGGTCTTGCCTCGCGGATGCACAACGGTGACTCCGGTGCGCACCGGTCCCTTGCCGACGACCAGCTTTCCGCTACCGCTGATCAGTGTGGTGTGCCCCACTTCGACGCCGGCAACGTCGGTGATGGCGTTGAGGGCACCCGGTGTGCCCCCGATCGGGAGCCTGAGGTCATGTTCGCGCGGCTTCTGACCACTGGCGAACAGCGGAAGCCCGAACACCAGGACCGCTGGAACGCAGACGTGAGACCATCGGGGCATCGGCAGGGCCTGTTGGCGATAACCCAACTTGCTCCCGAGTCGTCCTGGCGCAAGACACGAGCTCGAGCAAGCAGGTGGCAGGTGGTGGGGTGGTGCGGCGTCACCACCCACCACCCACCAGCCACTACAGGCTCGCTACTCGATGGCGCGCAGCGCCGTTCGGATCCCGTCCACGATGCGATCGATCTGCGGCTTCTCGATGATGAGTGGCGGCGAGAGCGCGATGATGTCGCCCGTCACCCGGATCAGCAGACCGTTGCGGAAGCAATCCACGTGCGCCTCCATTGCCCGAGCTCCCACCTTGCCGGGGCGCGATTCCAGGTCGATGCCGGCCACCAGGCCGAGGTTGCGAATGTCGATGATATGCGGCTCGCCCTTGAGCGAGTGGACGGCGGACTCCCAGTACGGCGCCAGGTCGGCGGCACGTTCGTACAGTCCTTCCTCCTTGTAGAGGTCCAGCGTCGCGAGGCTCGCCGCGCAGGCCAAAGGGTGTCCGGAGTACGTGTACCCGTGGAAGAACTCGATCCCCGACTCGGCGGCGTTGATCACGCTCTCGTAGATCCCGCGTCTGACGAACACCGCACCCATCGGCACCGCACCGTTGGTGATTCCCTTGGCCACCGTCATGAGGTCGGGGGTGACGCCGAAGTACGTGGCGCCAAACGCGGACCCTAACCGTCCGAAGCCGGTGATCACCTCGTCGAAGATGAGCAGGATACCGTGCCTGTCGCAAATCGCCCGCAACTGCTCGAGGTACCCTTTGGGCGGAACCAGGACGCCAGCCGAGCCGGCCACCGGTTCCACGATCACGGCGGCGATCGTGTCGCCCCCGTGCTTCGCGACGATCTCCTCCAGCGCATCGGCGAGGTGTGCGCCGCGATCGGGCTGGCCCCTGGTGAACAGGTTCTCCGGCACGCCGTGAGTCTGCGGGAGGTGCGCATCCGTGTGCGGCAGCAGATGCGACGCGAAGACCTTGCGGTTGTTCTCCAGGCCACCCACGGAGATCCCGCCGAAGCCGACGCCATGATAGCCACGCACGCGCCCCACGAATCGCTTGCGTCCCGGCTCGCCCCGCGATGCGTGATAGGCAATCGCGATCTTGAGCGCGCTGTCCACGGCCTCCGACCCGGAGTTTCCGAAGAACACATGATCGAGATCGCCAGGAAGCATCGGCGCGATCCGTGCCGCAAGCTGGAACTGCAGCGGATGCCCCATGTTGAAGCCCGGTGCGTAGTCGAGCGTCGCCGCTGCCTTCTGTATCGCGGTGACGATCGGTTCGCGACAGTGTCCCGCGTTTACGCACCAGAGTCCCGCCGTTCCGTCGAGGATCTCGTTGCCGTCTACATCCGTGTAGTACATGCCGTGGGCCTTGGCCAGCAGCCGCGGCGCGCGCTTGAATGCGCGATTCGCCGTGAACGGCATCCAGAGCTCTTCGAGCGACAGATCAGCGGGTGCGATGGTTGCCATGGGGATGGAGAGTAGAGATATGGAGAATCGAGAATGGAGACGAGAGAATCGAGAATGGAGAATGAAGAATCGAGAGAACGGAGAATAGAATGCATCGAGAACAGAAATGGAGGAGCGAAAGAACCTGCCCGCCATTCTCTCTTCGCTATTCTCTGCTCTCCACCCAAACCCTACCGCTCTGCGACACGCCGCTGTGCCTCAGCATCATCCGCAACTTCCTCCGCGGCCAACTCAGCCTCTTCCTCCTGTTCACGCTCCGCGGTTTCTCGCTCGATCGCGTCGCGCTCGGCGCGGTAGCGCGCATACCATTCTCGCGTCACTTCGCCTGCCAGTTCGCGGTTGCCCAGTCCAAACGCGAGCGACATGGCGAGGGCGACCGCTCCAAAGAGAATCGCGAACGCCGTGGTGACGATGTCCGTGGCGATGCCCAGCTCCTGCAGCGCCATGAACACGGCCAGCACGACCACGCCCCAGCGACCAACCCGAGCAAGCGTGGGACCACCCTGCACCGCCCCCGCCGACGCCATGATCAGACCACCCGTGAAGCGCCCCAGCACGATGCCGACGATCAGGATCACAATCGCCGACATCAGGCTTGGAATGTAGCCGACGAGCTCGGCGAACACCTCGGCCAGGGACTCCATGCCTAACGCATTTGCTGCGACCATGATCACGGCGAACATCACAAACCAGAACAGCAGTTTGCCGACGACCCGGGTGGGATTGAAGTGCGACCCGGTCCGCTCCACCGCGTCCATCACGCCGCCACGCTCGAGCAGGCTATTGAGGCGGACTCGCCGCAACAGCCGCTCAGCGCCCTTCTCGATGAGCTTCGCGAGGAGGTAGCCTGCAAACAGAATGATCAACGCGCCAAGGAGGGCAGGCACGATTTCCCCGAGTTGGGCGAAGCTTTCCTGGAGGCGCTGGGAGAAAGACACGACGGTGTCGAGACGATGAGAGATGAGCGAGTGAATCTAAGGGAGGCCCAGCCGTTCCGGCGGACCCTCCCGTTCGCCTCAGGTGCGGGTCCCGCGGCTCGCGTCGAAGATCACGCTCCCCCGGCAGGAAGGGCACAGCAGCCACTCGCGTTTACGCGCGTACCCCAGGCCGAAGGAGCCTCCACCGATCCCGCGCCGTCGCATGCGGACGCCGCAGCGTGGACAGAGCGCGACTCCACCGGCGGCGGCGACCTGGCGAACCTGTCGCTCTTCGTCGGGCGTGAACGGGGGCTGTGGGGGCTCGCCAGGCATGGGGCGAAAGCTAGATCTCCACGACCACCTTGCCGAATTGCCCGCCCGAGGCCAGGCGTTCGAACGCCCGGCGGCCTTCGGCGAGTGGAACGACGCGGTCCACAACCGGCCGCAGGCGCCCCGCACGGAATTCCTCGGCGATCGCCTCGAATTCCTGGTGTGTCCCCATCGTGGAGCCCATGATCGTCCACTGATTCCAGTAGAGTCGCCGCACATCGGTTTCCACCATAGCACCCGATGTGCCGCCGCAGGTCACGAGGCGACCGCGCTTGCCAAGCGCACCTAACGACTCCTTCCACGTGGCCTGCCCGACGTTGTCGATGACCACGTCCACACCACGCTTCCCCGTTCTCGCGCGCACCTCCCTGCCAACATCGACGCGGGTGTGGTTGAGCAGGACGTCCGCGCCCAGCCCTGCGGCCCGTTGGAGCTTCTCGTCGCTGCTCGAAGTGACCCACACCCGGGCGCCGCGCTGCTTGCAGATCTGTAACGCCTGCAGTGCCACGCCACCACCGATGCCCCAGATCAGCACCTCGTCTCCGGCACGGACCTGTGCGCGGGTGACCACCATGCGCCAGGCCGTCAGCGTGGCGAGCGGAAACGCCGCCGCCTCGGTGAACGAAACGTCCGAAGGAATGCGATGCACGTTGCGGCCCGGCACAACAATGAACTCTGCGAGCGTGCCGGGGACGTGCTCGCCGAGAATCGCAAACGAGACGCAGAGGGGATCATCGCCACTCAGGCAGTACTCACAGATCCCGCAGGTGATACCGGGATTGAGCATCACATGATCGCCCGGCTTCACACCCCCGACCTCCGGACCCACTGAGTCCACGACCCCAGCTCCGTCGGAGCCCATGATCCAGGGAGCTGTGATCACGATGTGCGGCAGTCCGCCGAGCATGAACAGGTCGAGGTGGTTCAGCGCTCCCGCGCGCAGGCGCACGCGGACGTCGCATGGACGTCGGAGCTCGGGAACGGGCAAATCATCCCGGTACACGAGCTGGTCCGGGCCCCCGTGCGCAGCAATCGTCAACGCTCGCATGGTCGTCTCGCACGGTTATATTGCCGCTGACGCAACTCGCGATCTGAGCGGGAGTTGCACACCAACATCCGGGTTCGGATTCCCTGCATGATCTCGATCAAAGTCCCCCCACTTGGCGAGTCGATCGTCGAGGCAACGATCTCCAGATGGACCAAACAGGAGGGGGAGTCGGTCGCGTCGGGTGAAACGCTTGTCGAGCTCGAGACGGACAAGGTAACGGTCGAGGTTCCTGCGCCAAGGGCCGGTGTGCTCACTCGTCGGATCAAGTCCGAGGGAGATGTGGTTCAGGTCGGCGAAGGGCTCGGAGAGCTCGATGAAACAGCGGCCGGCCACGCGGCCCCAGCGCCGTCTGCAACAATTGCAACGACCCCAGCCGTAACACCCGCGGCGACGACTCCGGCGGCCCCGCCCGCTGCCTCGGTGCCGGCTGTAGAGTCCGCCGTGAGGGCTTCGCCTGCCGCGCAACGCGTCGCTCTGGAGTCTGGCATCGATCTGGCCGCGGTCTCGGGTTCGGGGCGTGGCGGTGTCATCAGTAAGCCTGACGTGATCGAGCAGGCTTCGAAGCCGGCGCCTGTTCCCGCTACTCCGGCGCCCAGTCCCGCGGCCGCCGCGGCCGCGCCGCCTCCGACTCCGGTTCCCGCGAAGTCCAATGGGGCACGCGAGACGCGGGAGAAGATGTCGACGCGCCGCAAGCGCATCGCCAAACATCTCCTGGAATCGCAGCACGCGACGGCTCACCTGACGACGTTCAACGAAGTGGACATGTCGGCGGTGGAGTCGCTCCGCGGCCGCATCAGGGAGCGGATCGAGAAGGAGCACGGCGTCAAGCTCTCCATGATGCCGTTCTTCGTGCGTGCGGCCTGCCTGGCGCTCAAGCAGTATCCGGTGGTCAACGCAAAGATCGACGGCGATCACGTCATCTACCATCACTACGTGAACATGGGGATCGCGGTCGCGTCGGAAGCCGGGCTCGTGGTGCCGAACGTCAAGGACGCCGATCGCCTGGGGATGATCGACGTGGGGCGGGCCATCTCGGAGGTGGC
>JBQTIW010000308.1:0-24369 GCA_052387735.1 Gemmatimonadaceae bacterium | reverse complement strand
GGGCAGGCCGGAGCGACGGAGGGGTTCGTCGCACCCGGTGGAGGCACGACGGGTGGCGCACAGGCGCCACAGCGGCAGGGACAGCGTGGCGCCCCGACGGCGTCCACCACGACGGGCACCAGACCATAAGAGACAACCACATGACATACCGTTCTCCAGACACACGTATCCTCGCAGTCCTCCTGTGCGGCGCGACTCTCGTGGCATGCGGGGGGCAGAACGCGTCGGCCAAGGACGCGGACAGCACGGCGCCGGTGATCATGACGGTCGGCCCCGAGAACATCGCCGTGGTCACGCGCGAGCAGGTCTCGTCCGGCCCCGGGATCTCCGGGACGCTCGCCGCCGAGCGCGAGGCGACGATCCGAGCCGAGATTCCCGGTCCGGTGCTCTCCACGCTCGCCGAACAGGGCTCCCGGGTTGCCCGCGGCGCCCTCCTCGCTCGACTGGACGACCGCACGCTCCAGGACCAGTTCCTGTCCGCGCGCGGGGGCGTTACCACCGCGCAGAGCAGCCTGAACATGGCCCAGCGTGAGCTCGACCGGTTCACCAAACTCAAGGAAGCTGGCGCGATCGCCGACCGCGAGTACGAAACGGTGAAATGGAATCACGACGCCGCGCTGTCTCAGCTGGCGGATGCCAAGGCCCGGCTCACCCTGGCGCAGAAACAGGTCGACGACGCGCAGCTTCGCGCGCCGTTCAGCGGCATCATCAGTGCCCGGCAGGTGAACGCGGGCGACGTGGTCTCGCCCGGGACCGCGATGTTCACGATCATCGATCCATCGAGCATGCGCCTGGAGGGGTCCATTCCCGCCGCACAGCTCAGCGCGATTCGTGTGGGGGCGCTGGTCACGTTTCAAGTGAGCGGCTACCCGGATCGCACGTTCGAGGGAAAGATCAGCCGGATCAATCCCGAGGCCGATGCGACCACCGGTCAGGTGCGTGTGCTGGTGTCACTGCCGAATGCGCGTGGTGGGCTGGTGGGTGGCCTCTTCGCCGAGGGCCGGGTGGCGGCCGAGAAGCGGGACGGGCTGACGGCACCGGCCAATGCCGTGGACCTGCGCGGGCTTCGGCCGGCGGTGCTGCGTCTCAAGGCCGGCAGGGTCGAGCGCGTGGAAGTGGAGGTCGGACTCAAGGATGAGCAGAGTGAACGCGTGGAAATCGTGGAGGGCGTGTCGGCGGGGGACACCCTGCTCATCGGTCCCGCCCAGGGGATTTCGGCGGGCACGCAGGTGAAGGTCAGCACACCCACGGACACCAGGGCGCCGGGCACGCCCGCGCCCACAGCGACGCCCAAGCGCTGACACCCTCGCCAAGAACCCCTCGTTATGTTGATCTCCGATTTTGCGATCAAGCGGCCCGTCATCACCGTCGTCACGATGATGGCGCTGGCGGTGTTTGGTCTGTTTGCGCTGATCCAGTTGCAGACGGACGAGTTTCCCGAAGTGGCGCCTCCCGTCGTGACCGTCGGGCTGGTGTATCCGGGTGCGTCGCCCGACGGCGTGGAGCGCGAGATCCTCGACCCGGTGGAAGAGGCCGTGTCGTCGATCAGCGGTGTCAAGCGCGTCATGAGCTCGGCGCAGGATGGTTTTGCCCAGATCATGGTCGAATTCCAGTTCGAGAAGCCCCTGCAGGAGGCCACGCAGGACATCCGCGATGCCATCTCCGGAATCCGGCAGGATCTCCCCCCGGAACTGGAGGAGCCGATCATCAAGAAGTTCAGCGACACGGACCGGCCGATCGTCTCGCTGGCCCTGTCGTCGGTCAACCTCTCGTCAGGTGAACTGACACGACTGGTGGATCCCGGCATCACCCGCGAGCTGCGGTCGATCCCCGGGGTCGCCGAAGTCAGTGTGCCCGGCAAGGTGGAGCGCGAGCTGACGGTCCAGATCCGGCCGGAGGCGATGCAGAGCGCGGGCATCGGCGTCTCGCAGGTGGTGCAGGCGCTTCAGCTGCAGAACCTCGCGGCTCCCGTGGGGCGGGTGACTGGCGTGCAGGAGGAGAAGTCGATCCGGCTCAAGGGGCGTCTCGAGCGGCCGGAGGAGTTTGCGAACATCGTGGTGGCCGAGCGCAACGGGCAGCTGATTCGCCTGGGTCAGGTCGCGGAGATCATCGACGCGACGGAAGAGCCACGGACGATGGCGCTGTATCAGACCCGCGACGACCCGAGCGCGCGCGAGGCGGTCGGCATCGACATCAAGAAATCGACGGGGTACAGCACGACCGAGGTGAGCGATCAGATTCTCGAGCGGGTGAATCGGATTGCGCTGCCGGCGGGAACCAAGATCGACGTGGTCAAGAACAGTGGCGTGAACGTGCGCAATGCCGTACGGAACGTGGAGGAGGCCTTGCTCGAAGGGGCACTCCTCACCGTGCTGGTGGTGTTCATCTTCCTCAATTCGTGGCGGTCGACGGTGATCACCGGCCTGGCGCTGCCGGTGTCGGTGCTCGCGTCGTTCATCGCCGTGTACGCGTTAGGCTTCAAGTTGGAGACGATGTCCCTGCTCGGCCTGTCGCTGGCGATCGGTATCCTCATCGACGACGCGATTGTCGTGCGCGAGAACATCGTGCGACACGTGGAGATGGGCAAAGACCACTACACGGCGGCCCGGGAGGGCACGGCGGAGATCGGGCTCGCCGCGGCGGCGACGACGTTCTCCATTCTGTGCGTATTCATCCCGATCGGCTTCGTGTACGGCGTGACGCGCCAGTGGATGCAACCGTTCGCGCTCACCATGGCCTGCTCGGTCGCGGTCTCGTTGTTCGTGTCGTTCTCGCTCGACCCAATGCTGTCGGCGTACTGGCCCGACCCGCACCGGCCGGAGCACGAAAAATGGTGGATCACCAGGCAGCTGGACCGGTTCAACCACTGGTTCAACCGGATGGCCCAGCGGTACAAGAAGGTCATTGCCTGGGCCCTGGACCACCGGGCCGCGGTCGTCGTGATGTCGATGGGTACCTTCATCGGATCGTTTGTGCTGCTGCCCAAGGGCCTCACCGGGATCGCTGTGGTCTTCCTGGGAATCGCCGTGGCGGTGTTCGGGCTCACGCACTTCAAGGGCCGCCTGTTCAAGCTCGGTGCCGTGGCCGCCGGGATCGCCATCCCGACCCTGCTGCTGCCAATGGTCCCCCAGTTCATGAACGTCGGGTTCGGCTTCTTCCCCGAGGACGACAATGCGGAGCTCAACATCAACGTCGAAACACCGCCAGGATCGAACCTCGAGTACACGCGCCTCAAGTCGGAGGAAGTCGCGCGTCGGGTGATGCAGCACCCCGAGGTGCGATACATCTACACGACGTTAGGCGGAGGCGACGCCGGTGCGGTGGACATCGGCCGGCTCTATGTGAAGATCACTCCCAAGGAAGAGCGGTCCATGACCGTGGAGCCGTTCGCGTCCATGCTGCGCGCCGAGCTGGAGCAGGTGGGCGGGGCCACGGTCGCGGTGTTTGCGACCGACTGGGCGGGGGGTCGGAAGCAGGTACAGATCGAGCTGCGCGGCAACAACACGCCGCAGCTCAACGAGTTTGCCCAGGTCGCCCTGGCCGCGGTGCGCAGCGTGCCGGGCGCCGTGGACGTGGGGTTGTCGTCCAAGGGGCAGCGCCCCGAGCTCAATGTCGAGCTCAATCGCGGATTGGCGGGCAGCATCGGGATCACCGTTGGCGAGGTCGCGCAGTCCTTGCGACCCGCGTTCAGTGGGCTCGATGCCGGCGACTGGCAGGATCCGTCGGGCGAAATGCGTGACGTCGTCGTGCGGCTGTCGCCCGACGCGCGACGACGTGCCAGCGATCTGCGACAACTGCCGCTGGTCGTACAGGGACCGAACGGCACACCGACCACGCTCCCGTTAGGCCAGGTCGCGACGGTCACCGAAGGGGTGGGACCGGCGGTGATCAACCACCTCAACCGCGATCGCGTCGTGAACGTGGAATTCAACACGTCGGTCCGATCGATGGGAGAGGTCACGAGCGACGCGATGGCGGCGCTGGCCACACTTCAGGCGCCGGAGGGCATTCGCGTGTCGACCGGTGGCGAAGCAGAACAGCAGGCCGAGGTGTTCAACCAGATCTTCATCGCGCTCGGGATCGCGATCGGCCTCATGTATCTCATTCTCGTCATGCAGTTCGGGTCGTTCCTCGATCCGATGGCGATCATGCTCTCACTCCCGTTGTCGCTCGTTGGGGTGTTTCTCGCCCTGTCGCTATCGCGCAATACGATCAACATCATGAGCCTCATTGGGGTGATTCTCTTGATGGGCATCGTGGCGAAGAATGCGATCCTGCTCATCGACTTCGCCAAATGGGCCCGTGAGAAGGACGGCCTTCCCCTGCGCGAAGCGCTGATCGAGGCCGGTGCGATCCGGCTGCGGCCAATCCTCATGACCACCTTCGCCCTCATCGCGGGCATGGTGCCCACGGCACTGGGGAGCGGCGAAGGTGCGATGTTCCGGTCTCCCCTCGGTGTGGCCGTGATCGGCGGTGTCATCACCTCCACGCTCCTCACCCTGATCGCGATCCCGACCTTCTACGAGATCCTGGACGACATGCGGGCCTGGTTCTCGAGGAAGCTCGGCTTCAACGTGTCGCAAAAGACCGCGGAGCACGCGGTGCCCAAGGGCGCGCTGGTGCCACAGTCCGGGGACTAAGGGCGAACGGTAAGCGGGTAAGCGGGTAAGCGGTAAACGATCGATGGCAGATGGGATGCACCGTTCGCATCTCCCTCTGCCATCTTTCGCTGCTCGTGCTTCGCGCGCTTCCGCCCTTGGCTCTGATTCGTACTCGCCCCTTCCCACAGAGAAAGCGGTGGGTCCCCTATTCTACGGCCATCCACGACCACCTCCCGGCATTGTCGTAGCCCATGCCTCGCTTCTTCTGGACCCGCCTCTCGGATGAAAAGCTGATGCGCGTGCGCGTGCGCGATCTCGGCCTTTCTATAGAGGGGACGCACCTGGAGGGACTCGTGGCCAAGCTGTACGAAGAGCTGGATGCCAAGGGCCTCCAGGTCAAACCGCATGTCTGGCTGTCCGACGAGTGGTTCTCACCCGCAGGCGTCCCAGGCTTCGCGATTCCCTTCTATCTGGCACACAAGCGCCTGCGCCGATTAGAGCGCAGTCAACTGCTCGATGTCGAAGGCGCGTCACGTGCGGAATGCCTGCGGATCATGCGCCACGAGACGGGACACGCGATCCAGCACGCCTACCAGCTGCACCGCCGGCGCGGGTGGCAGCAGCACTTCGGCAAGTCGTCGACTCGCTACCCCGAGTACTACAAACCCAATCCTGCCAGCAAACGTTATGTGCAGCACCTGCGCCTCTGGTACGCGCAGAGCCACCCGGACGAGGACTTCGCCGAGACGTTCGCCGAATGGTTGCGTCCGCGTTCGGACTGGCGCAATCGTTATGCAGGCTGGAAAGCGCTCAAGAAACTGCAGTACGTGGATCACCTCATGGAGGAGCTGGCGCTGCGGAAGCCCGGGGTGGTGACCCGCCGAGTGGTCGAGCCAATCGAGCGGTTGCGGAAGACGCTGGGCGAGCACTACGCCTCGAGGCGCAAGAAGTACTCGGTGGTGTTCCCCAACATCTATGATACCGATCTGCGTCGTCTCTTCTCGGACCAACCGCACCACCGCCGTCGTGAGGCGGCGAGCAGTTTCCTGCGCCGCCATCGGTCCGAAATCCGCATTCTCGTCGCCAAGTGGACGGGCGAGTACCAGTACACCCTCGATCAGGTGCTGGGCGACATCATCGGACGTTGCCGGGACCTCCGATTGCGCGTCGTGGGAAGCGAACGACAGCTCCTCACCGACTTCAGCGTGCTGCTCACCGTGAAGACGATGCACTTCCTGTACGAGCAGGGCCGGCGCGCCTGGATCGCGCTGTAGACGACGATGCGCAAGCTCCGCGTGCTGCTGCTCACCGATCCCCGAACCGTCCCGCCTGACGACATCGCGTCACTGCCGGAACCGGAGCGGATGTCGTACCGGACCGAATGGGACGTGATTCGCACGTTGCGAAGGATGGGCAACGAAGTCCAGGTGCTGGGCGTGTACGACGAGCTTCGACCGGTCCGCGTCGCCATCGACGAGTTCAAGCCAGACGTCGTCTTCAACCTGCTCGAGGAGTTCGCCAGCAACACGTTTCACGGATACAACGTGGTCGCGTTCCTGGAACTCCTCGGCGTGGCGCATACGGGCTGCAACCCGAGAGGGCTGTTCCTCTCCGGCGAGAAATCGCTGGCCAAGAAGGTGCTCATCTACCACCGCATTCGCGTCCCGGCGTTTCACGTCTTTCCCGTCGGGCGCAAGGTGCGCCGTCCCCGGTCGCTCATCTTTCCGCTCATCGTCAAGAGCCTGACCGAACACGCCTCGTTAGGTATCTCGCTGGCGTCGCTCGTGAATACCGACGAGGAGCTCGCGGAGCGCGTGGCGTTCGTGCATCGCCGCGTCGGCACGGACGCGCTGGTGGAGCAGTTCATTGCCGGCCGCGAGCTCTACGTGGGAGTCGTTGGCAACGACCGGCTGGTGGCGCTGCCACCGCGCGAGCTCGTGTTCGAGAAGGCGCCGCCCGATGCGCCCGTCATCGCCACTGCCCGGGCCAAGCACAACCTCGAGTACCAGAAGCGGCATGGGATCGACCAGCGGGCCGCCGACGAGCTGCCCCCGACCGTGGCCGCGACGATCGGCCACCTGAGCAAGCGCATCTACAGGATCCTGGGCCTGACCGGATATGCGCGACTCGACTACCGCCTGAGCCCGGACGGATTGCTCTGGTTTCTCGAAGCGAATCCCAACCCCGAACTGGCCGACGGTGAAGAGTTCGCATCGGCGGCCAAGCAGCATGGCATCTCCTATCAAGAGCTGCTGAGTCGCATCCTGAGTCTCGGACTTCGCGCCGCACCGTCCCGCGAGTCCTGAGGAGGGAGACACGGTCGTGGTGGAGCGCTGACGATGGGTGGGCTGAGCGGCCTCTGGGCGTACATCACGTTAGGCGTGTCCGCCTTCGTGACCCAGGAGCTGGCCGCGCTCGTCGGCGGCTTCGCGGCGGAGCAGCAACACCTCGAGTTCGCGCTCGTGGCGGTCGTGTGTGCGGTTGCGGTGTTCAGCGAGTCAGTGTTCTTCTACGGAATCGGCCGCTGGCGCGCCGCCTGGGTGCGGTTGCGACTGCGCAAGGCGCCGCCCGTCGTGCGCAGGCTCCTGCGTTTGATGCGCTCCAGTCCGTGGTGGAGCACGGTGCTCTCGCGATTCGCGTTCGGGGCGCGTATAGCGCTGCCGCTCGCCTGCGGTGCGGCCCATGTCCCGGTCTGGATCTTCCTCACCGGGAGCGCCATCGCTTCCGCCATCTGGTCCCTGGTCTTCGTCTCGCTCGGCTGGGTGTTCGGCGAGGGCGCCGTGCTGGTGGTCGGGGAGGTGCGGCGCTATGAGGGGATGATTGCCGCGATCCTGGTGCTCGTTGCCGGGAGTGTGTATCTCTGGCTCAAGCGACGGCAGCGTCGAGCGGCCGCCCGCGAACCCATGTCGGAGCTGCCGCCGCCTTGACCGAGGAGTGGTTCACTCAGGTGGTGGTACGCGCATGGTGACCGGCGAATACGGCGCCTGGTCGATCCCCTCAACCCCAAAAAAAGGAGGGGCGGTCCCCTCAGGAACCGCCCCTCCTGCCCAGCAAGACATCGCCGATGACGATGTCAGTCTGCGACAACTACCGCCCGGTGGACGTGTTCCGCAGTCCGGATGGCACCGCGTTGATGCTGACAGGCGTCGCGCGCTGACGTGAGAAGGAAATGGGCGTCACGTCGATCGAGGCCACAGCAGAAAGCACCTGCGTGTTCCCGAGGTCCAGGTAGAGCGGGAAATCGCTCGGTCCCGGGAGGAGCACAGAGGAGCAGGCCATGGTGAGGTTGGTCAGACCAGTGGTGATCTGGTGCGCACGAAGCGACGCGGCGGGAAGCGTATTGTAGCCGCAATTCACGGCGCCGCCGGTGTTGGTCATCACGGCCCCCATGTCGAGCAGGAACTGATTCTCGAGCGCGATTCCGTTCGGAGGGTAGTAGCCCGCCCACTCGCCGATGAAGATGACGCGTCCGCCCTCGTCGGCGAACTGCTTGAGCGCGTTGACCTCGTTGACGTCAAACGCTTCGAGCGGCGTCCACAACCAGATTTCCTTCCAGTTCGCGCCCTGCGAGGCCAACAGATCATCGAGCGTTCCCGCGGACGAGAAAATGTCGACCATCGTAAAGCCGGCGCCGGTGATCGTGGAGCGTGCAATGCCCATGTTGCTGTTGTTGCACTCGTTGTTGCCGGCGGTGCCACAACGCGCCAGCCGCCCACGGTCCCACACGACTTCGGTATTGGCGCCGCGCGGGCCTGAGGTGGCGTAGTTCACCAGGTTCTGAACGAGGAGTACGTTGTTCGGGTTGGGCATCGCGCCAGCGTCGAACACGTTGATGTCGTTGAACACCACGATGTCCTTGCCCGGCGGCGGCGGCGGCGGACTACCGCAACGCTGCACCGGATGAATGAAGTACTCGTGCAGGACGGGGGGGTTGATCTGCGGGCCATCGCCGTACGCCACGCCGGTGGTCGTACCGCGGTTCACCAGCGAGATCGCCGCGATGACGAGGTCCTGGCCCGGGGTTCCGCCGACGGCCGCCAGTGGAACGACGAACGTGTAGCTGCTGACGCGCGGGTTGTGCATGGCGTGATAGCCAAACGCCAGGAGCCTCGGTGAACCGTTCGGCAGCAAGGGGATACCCCCCACGGTTGCTCCGGCGTTCAGGTGCGATTCGCGCAACCGCCACTCACTCTGCAGGTCCGTGGTGATCACCACCGTGAGATCGGTCGCATCGTTCGAGGCAGCGACCGTACCGATCGCCTGCCCACTGGCCATCAGTTCGAGATTGACCGTGGTGGTGATGCCACACGCAGCCGCCGGCGCCACATCAAACGACGCTCTGCGTGCCCCCATATCGCGAGGTGTGAGGGGACTGTCACTGCAAGCCGTGAGTGCGACTGCGCTGAACCCAACTGCGAGAACTGCGAGCTTCCTGCGCATCATGAACCTCCTCCGGGAGTGGTGGATACCTGCAGCCGCGACCCGTCGAGGCGATGGAGGAAGCTGGGAGCTTCAGGCGGTTCGGATGACTCGCTGACCGTTGGGAGAGTCTGCGAATTAGAGGGCCGTCTGCGCATTCACGACATCTTCCACCCACATCCCTGCGACGAGCCAGGACTGTTTGTGATCTGCCCTACAATATCCGGGCCAAGCTCAGCTGCAGCGAGCACGCCCCAATGTGGACGTGCTCAGGGCGCGCCGTGGGGAACTTCACAGGTCAACCAAATCAGCTCAAAAGCCACTGTGCAGGGAGCTCGACTCGGCGTTCTATCCGCCACGCAGGGCCGGTGCGTGGCGCTGTGTTCGCTCACCCGGAGCGCCTGCCGTGACAATCAGGGCGACGGCCGCGACGATGACCGCCGCTGCGACGCCGACCCGCGGCGAAAGCGATTCCCCACCGAAAACGGCGCCCAGTGCGACCGCCACGACCGGGTTCACGTAGGCGTAGGTGGACGCGCGCGCCGGTGACGCGTTGGTGAGCAGGTAAACGTAGGCGGTGAAACCGGCAAGCGATGCTACCAGCACGAGATACACGAAGGCGAACCACGACCTGGTCGTGACGGCGCCGACGGAGAAGCCGGACCATTCATCCGTCAAAAAACTGACAGCGACCAACACGGCGCCTCCAGCTATCATCTGCATGCCGCTCATGAGCTGTGCTGACGCTGGTCGCGCGCCGCGGCGGGCGTAAATGGATCCCCCGGCCCAGAGCAGCGTGCCCGTGAGCACGGCGGCTGCCCCCAGGGGGTCGGTGTGCGCGCCGCCGAGGAGTTCACCGGGACCAACGAGGACCGCGATTCCCAGCAGTCCGAGGGCGAGTCCGGCAAAGACGCCCCTGCGCGGGCGTTGCTTCCGATCGTGCAGCCAGTCAAAAAGCACCATCCAGCATGGCGTCATCGCCACAAGAAGTGCGGCCACGCCCGACGGAATTCGCGTGACAGAGAACGCGACCAGCGCGTTGGAGCCCATCAGCGCAGTGCCGACGATCGCGGCGGAGCGCCACTCGGCCCGGGTTCCAGGAGTCTTCGAGACGACCCACGCCACGCCGCACAGCACGATGCCCGCCAGAAGAAAGCGGACGCCTGCCATCGGGAAGGGTGGCAGCGATTCCACGGCGAACTTCATGAAGAGGTACGATGAGCCCCACACCAGGTAGACCGTCGCGTACGCCAGCACGAGCTTGCCCCGCGTTGCGCTCATCTCCAGCGGAAGAGCCGAAGAGCGAGTGCGAACCCGATCACGAGCCAGGCAGCGAGAATCGCGAGCTCTCCGCCGACGACGGAGAGACCTCCGCCTTGCAGCATATTGAGCCGCAACGCATCGACCACCGCGGTCAGGGGCAGCGCCTGCACGAACGGCTGTACCACGTCCGGGAAGCGCGAGGCCGCGAAGAACACTCCAGATGCCACCCACATCGGGAGCATCACCAGGTTCATCATACCCGACGCCGCCTCAACCGTCTTCGCGCGGGACGCGATGAGCAGTCCCAAGGCGCCAAAGGCGAAGGTGCCCATGAGCGCCACGAGAATGAACACGCCCAGCGATCCGCGCATCGGCACCCCAAAAGCGAAGTAGCCGAACCCCGCAATGACCGTCACCTCGATCAGCATCAAGCCCAGACGCAACCCGAGATAGGAGAACAGGAAGTGTCCCCGCTTCATGGGTGTGGCGACCAGGCGCTTGAGAAGCTTCTTGCGCCGTGCGTCGACGATGCTGAAGCCGATCCCCCAGATGCCGCTGCCCATGAGGTTCATGGCGAGAAGGCCGGGGAGGACGAAATCGACGTAGCGAGATCCCGGTTCTGAGACGTGGGTCTCCCTTGTGGCCACGGGTTTCGAGGCTCCGGCAGCGGCCTGCAGGGTGCGATCCACGAGCAGGCGCGCGTTGCGCGATTCGGGCCGGGCCTCGTCGAAGCGATACTCCGCCTGCGTGGGCCCGGACGGAGCGACGACGAGCGCCACCGTGCCCATGCGAAGGGCATTCGCCGCCGCGCTGTCGTCGAGCAGCACGACATCGAGCAGCGAGTCCGCGGCAATCGCGCGCCGCACCGAATCGGCGGTCGGTCCGGACGACACCACCGCGACCTTCACGACCTCGGCCGGGCGCGACCGGAACGCAATTCCAAGCCCCGTCGCGAGCAGGATCGGGAACACGAATGTCCAGAACACGGCTTCCGGCTCTCGCAGGAACTCGAGGTAGCGGACCCGGGTGAGCTCCACGAGGGGGTGGAAGCGGGTGTGGGTGCGAGCGGATGGGTGGGTGGAGGGCTCCTCCCTGTCGGTCGTCATGCACCCTCTCGCAGGTGACGCCCGGTCAGCGACACGAACACATCCTCGAGCGTTGGGGAATGGGTTCGCAGTTCGGTGAGTGCGGCCCCACGGCCGGTAACCAGTCCGAGGAGTGCGGGGATCGTCTCGTGTGCGGCGACCACCTGTAGCGTAAAGCTGGACGCGTCTACGCGCGCCGCGAGCACCCCCGGGAGTTCCCGGAAGTCCTCCAGCGTGACCCCGTCGGGTGAGGACAGCGCGCACTCCACCATCTGCTCCGCACCGAGTGAGCGTATCAGTTCGCGGGGCGTTCCCAGGGCGATGACCTTCCCCCTGTCCACGATAGCCACGCGATCGCAGAGGCGTTCGGCCTCGTCCATGTAGTGCGTGGTCAGCATGATCGTCCGGCCCGTGATGCGAAGCCGGTCGACGACGTCCCACATCTGGCGGCGCGACTGAGGATCGAGGCCCGTCGTGGGTTCGTCGAGAAAGACGAGGTCGGGGTCGCCGACGAGCGCGCAGGCCACTGACAGCCGCTGTTTCTGCCCTCCCGAGAGCGTGCCGACCCGTGCGCGGCGCTTTTCCTCGAGCTGCACCAGTTGCACTACGTCGTTGACTTCCCGTCCCGCTTCGTAGAAAGACCGGAACAGGCGGATTGTTTCCTCCACGGTGATCTTCTCGGCGAACTGCGTTTCCTGCAGCTGAATGCCAAGGCGCTGGCGAAGGGCCATTTCGTCTTGCTTCCAATCGAGCCCGAGCACTCGGACCTCGCCGGTGTCAGGCGAAAGGAGCCCCTCGCAGATCTCCATCGTGGTGGTCTTGCCCGCACCATTGGGCCCGAGCAGTCCAAAGCACTCGCCGCTGCGCACTGAAAGGTCGAGGCCGTCCACCGCGACCACGTCGCCGTAGCGCTTGACCAGGTTCGTGACAGAGAGTGCGAGCGAGGTTGTGGTGGGCATCGCCGAAGGGTAGCGAGTGTTCGCGTGAGCTGGGAGCGGGGCGACACGTGGCCTTGCGAACAGGATTGTCGTCGCCACGTTCTGCCGTTTGCCGTCTGCCGTCTGCCGTCTGCCGTTTCCTGTCTGCCGGTCCGCGCGTCCGCCCCGTCCGCCCGTCCTGCCATGCTTACCGTCCGCAATCTCGTCAAGGTCTATCCCGGTCCCGTGGTCGCGCTGCAGGGCGTGTCCATCGACATCCCTGGTGGGATGTTCGGTCTGCTGGGACCCAACGGTGCTGGCAAGACGACCTTCATGCGCATTCTCGCTGGCGCGCTGGAGCCAACGTCTGGTGCCGTGGCCCTCGACGGCACTGATGTACTGGCCAATCCCGCCGACCTGCGGAAGTCGCTGGGCTACTTGCCGCAGGACTTCGGCTTCTTTCCACATCTCACGGGACAGCGCATGCTCGAGTACCTGCTCGAGCTCAAAGGGGTGCGAGGAGCAGGCGGCACGCGCGCGCTCGCGGGTGAATTGCTCGAGCGCGTGAACCTCGTGTACGCCGCCCACAGAAAAGTGAAAGACTATTCCGGCGGGATGCGACAGCGACTCGGCATTGCACAGGCCATCGCCGGCAATCCCAGGTTGATCATTGTGGATGAGCCGACCGCCGGTCTGGATCCCGAGGAGCGCCTGCGTTTCTATCGGCTGCTCGCCGAACTTGCCGAGGATCGCACCGTGATTCTGTCGACGCACATCGTGGAGGATGTCGCGGTGCTCTGCCCGCGCTTCGCGGTGATCAGGCAGGGCAGGGTCGTCGCGCTCACGACACCGCGTGTAGCGCGCGAAGCGCTAGCCGGCACGATTTACGAGGGTGACGTCGAGGGACACGCGCTCGACGAGCTGCGCCGCACGTGTCGCGTGACGCAAGCCATTCTGGTGGAAGGTCGCAACCGCGTGCGGGTCCACGCGCGCGGAGCACCTCCCCAGGGCTTCGAGCCCGCCGCGCCGACTCTCGAAGACGCCTACCTCCTCTTGATGCAGGACGACGCCGTCTCGTCGGGGAGCGCGGCATGAGCTGGCGTCGCTTCCGCGTCGTGGCGGCGGACGAGTTCCGGCTCACGCTCCGACGCCCCATGGTCTGGGTGCTGCTCGCCCTCGTCATCTTCCTGTCCTACGGACTCTCCGTCGGATGGGTGCAGGTGGCCCTCTCGACAGGTGACGCGACGGTCGGCGGGAAGAAGGCCTTCCTCACCTCGGAGTTCGCCCTTACCCAGGTGATCAGCGTCTTCAGCTGGTCGGCCTACCTGTTCTTTGTCGCGGCCGCTGCGGGGCTTGCGATCATCCGCGACGATGAAGCGCGCGTTCTCGAGCTGCTCCACTCCACGCCCCTGCGCCCCGCCGAATACGCGTGGGGGAAGTTTGTCGGTGTCCTGGGGGCGTTCGTGGCGGTGCTGGGAGCGAACATCCTCTTCCTCATGCTCTGTCTTGCCGTCCTGCCGAACGCGGAGATGCTGGAAACGCGAGGTCCGTTCTCGCTCTGGAACTACGCCAAGCCCGCGCTCCTCTTCGGCATCCCAACGCTCGCCTTCAACGCTGCGATCGCGTTCGCGGTGGGTACCGGCACGCGGAAGGCGATCCTCGTGTTCGCGCTGCCGGTCGCGCTGCTCCTCTTCTGCGGATTCTTTCTCTGGTCGTGGTCGCCCGCCTGGCTGAGCGAGCCGGTAAACCGCGTCCTCATGTTCGTCGATCCGTCGGGGCTGCGGTGGCTGCGGGAGACATATCTGGTCGTCGATCGCGGCGTGGAGTTCTACAACACCGCGACCGTGGAGCTCGACGCACTGATCATCTGGTCGCGCCTGGTCTGGACCGGGCTCGGGCTTGGCCTGGTCGCGTTGTCGATCGCTCGTTATGCGCGGCAGGTGCGGGCCTCGCATCCGTTGCCGGCACCGGTCGTGGAGCTGGCGCTGCGGGCAGCTGCCACCCCGTCCGCGTTTTCGGCCGCCTCGGCTGCCGTTGCGCCACGGACGGCCACGACGACCCGGTTGCCATCGCGCTGGGACACGCTGCTCATGATCGCGCGCGCCGAGTCACGCGAGCTGGCATCGCAACCCGGGCTCTATCTATTCGTGCCACTCCTGCTCATTCAGGTGATCGGCGGTGCGCTGGTCTCGATCGGCGCCTTCGATACGCCGTTGCTGCGGACCCCGGGGCAGCTGGCGGCGACCCAGATGGAGTTGCTTACCGCGTACGTGACGCTGCTCCTGATGTTCTATGCCGTCGAGAGTCTCGAGCGCGAGCGCTCGACGCGGCTCAATGCCATTCATGACACCCTCCCCGTGGGAACCGGCACCCTGCTTGGCGGGAAGGCGCTGGCACTGGGTGTGGTCATCGGCGTGATCGTGCTGGCGTGCCTTGCGGCATCTGCCATCCTCGTGCTCCTCCAGGGCAAGGTCGCCTTTTCGCTCACGCCGTTTGCCCTCCTCTGGGTGCTCCTGCTCCTTCCCACGTTCTTCATCGTCATCGCCTTTGTGTTTGCCGCCTACGGATTGAGCAAGGGGCGCTACGGCGCGTACGGTATCACGTTAGGCGCGATCGCGCTCAGCGTGTGGGCGGGCCTGAGCAATCGTGAGAACTGGGTCACCGACTGGGCCCTCACCTCTGCGGTGCGGTGGTCGGACATGAGTGTGCTCGAGTTCGACCGGAATGCGCTGGTCCTCAACCGGTTGTTCTGGCTGGCGGTGGCGATCGGATTGTGGCGGCTCGCGGTCTGGCTGTATCCGAGGGTCGATCGTGACGCCGTCCGATTTCTCCACGCCAGTGCGCCGCGCCGCCTGCTCCGCGGACTGCGACCGGCGATCCCGTTTCTGGTCGCGCCCGTGGTGCTCGGGGGACTCACGTATCGCCAGGTCACCAAGGGTCCGGATGGGGGACGCGCCGAGAAAGCGGGAAAGGACTACTGGCGCAAGAACCTGGCGACATGGCAGGACGCGGCTGTGCCCTGGCTCAAGGACGTGCACCTCGACGTGCGGCTGGAGCCGCGTGACCGTGCCTGGTTCGTGCGCGGGAGCTACCTCCTGGTGAACCATCGCGACACGACCCTTCGCCACATTCCTCTGACTGTCGGCCACTGGAGGTCGATGCGATTTGCCGTGGACGGCGATTCGATCCGGCCCGACACCGCCTCGCACCTGTACGTCTTTTCGCTACGCCGACCTGTTGGACCCGGCGATTCGGTGCGGCTCGCGTTTTCGTATGAGGGCCGTCACGAGGGCGCCTCCCGCTCGGGTGGGGGCGCTGGCGAGTTTCTCCTACCGTCGGGGGCCGTGATGCAGGGGTGGTCTCCGCAGTACTTCCCCACGGTCGGGTACGAGCCCGACATCGGTGTCGACGACGACAACCGGTACGAGTCGCGCGACTACCCCGACGACTACTGGATGGGCGAAACGCGGCCATTGTTCGGGTCACAGCGTCCCATGACGGTGACCACGCGGATCGATGTCCCCGAGTCGTTCATTGCCAACGGCGTCGGCGAGCGATTGCGCGAAGAGGTGAAACGTGGCCGTCGGATCAGCGAGTGGCGTACGGACGAGCCGGTGATGGCCTACAACATTGTTGCTGGCCGCTGGCAAGTTCGCCGCGGCGAAGGCACCGCGCTCTACTATCACGCGGACCACACGTACAACGTCGACGAGATGATCGAGGCCATGGATGCCGCGCGCAAATGGTATGGCGAATGGTTCGGGGCGTTTCCCTGGAAGGAACTGAAGATTTCGGAATTCCCGGCGCTCGCGACGTACGCCCAGGGCTTCCCCACGAACATCACCTTCTCCGAGGACATCGGCTTTCTCACCAGGAGCGAGCCAAAGACTAACCTGGCGTTGCTGGTCACCGCCCACGAGATCGCTCATCAGTGGTGGGGCAACATGCTGCAGCCCGGTGCGGGGCCTGGTGGGAACCTTCTCAGCGAAGGGATGGCGCACTTCTCGACCATCCTGCTGATCGGCGAGCACAGGGGCGCGCGGAACGCGATGGAATTCCGGGAGCGCATTGAGACGCGGTATGGCGACAACCGGTTCGCCGACGCCGAGCGGAAGCTCTATAGGATCGACGGCAGCAAGAACGGCGACGGCACCGTGATGTACGACAAGGGCGGCTGGGTGTTCTGGATGCTCACGGACCTGATGGGGCGTGAGCCGGCCCTGCGCGGCATGCGGGAGTTCATCCGCCGCTTTCGCGGCACCGACGACCATGCGCTTCTACAGGACTTCACGTCGCACATGCGGGCCTATGCGACCGACACTGCCGCGTACGACGGCTTCGTCCGCCAGTGGTTCGACAGCGTGGTCGTGCTGGAGTACAAGGTGGACTCGGCCGTCACCCGCAAGCGACCTGACGGGAAGTGGGAAACGCGCGCGATCGTCAGGAACGCGGGCACCGGCGCCATGCCCGTGGACGTGGCGGTGACGCGCGGTGAACGATTCCCCGCTGACACCTTGAAGGTGAAACCGTCGGACTATCGTCAGGCAGTCACCCGGTTGACGCTGTCGCCAGGCATGCGAGGGGACGTGATCACCATTGCGTCGGACTTCGAGCCGCACAAGGTCGTCGTTGATCCGGACGTGCGAGTACTGCAGCTGCGGCGTCCGTCGGCGGAACGCAAGGTGACCAAATGACGTAAGCATATCATGATCCCGCCGCTTCCCTCGTTGCTGCGCGATGCCGTCGCGCGTGGCATCCTCACGCCGGAGCAACGCGACGCGCTGATCCGCCTTGCCGAGGATGGAGGGACCGGGCCCGCGCCGGCCGAACGGTCACGGGGCCTGACCGGCGTCAACGTGGCCTACGCAATCGGTGCGCTCCTGGTGCTGTTTGCGTTCGCATGGTTTCTCGTGAGCCGCTGGGCGACGCTCGGTCCATGGGGCGTGCTCGCCGTCGTCGCCGGATACGCCGCGGTTCTCGTCGGCACCGGGTGGCAGCTGGGCCGCATCGGCTTTCCGCGTGCGGCGGGACTGGCCTTCATGTTGTCGGTCACACTGGCACCGCTGGTGGCGTGGAGCATCCTCACGCTCGTTGGCGAGTGGCCGCCGCTGGAGCCTAACGAAATCACGCGCCACTACCGCCCTTGGATGGCCACGCGGTACCTGGTGCTGGACCTGTCGACGATCCTCGTCGCGCTCCTCGTCTGGCGAAAGCGGCGCTTTCCAGCACTCATCTTCCCCATCGCCGTGGCGCTCTGGTGGACCTGGTTCCACCTCAGCGAGCTGGTCGAGCTCGGGATGGACATGGAATCGTACCGCGAATGGATCATGCTCGGTTGCGGCCTGGCGCTCCTGGCGATGGCGGACATGATGGAACGGTGGCAGCGCCGCACGGGAGTACGCGAACGCGAAGGCGACTACGCCGGCGCGCTCTGGTACGTGGGGCTCCTCGGCTTCACGTTCGCGTACGTGATGATCTGGGAGGACTCAAACGACTGGAAGCATCTGATGCCGTTCGTGTCCGCCGGGCTCATTGCCCTGTCGCTGGCGACGCGACGGCGTGGTTTCGTTGCGGTCGGAGTGCTCGGCGTCTTCGGGTACCTCGCCTACCTCGCGTCTGACGTCTTCAAGACAGGCGCGGCCTTTCCGCTCGTCCTCGCTACCCTGGGTGTACTCACCATCCTCTCCACCGTATGGCTCCAGCGGCGCTTCCCTGCGTTGGCCGCCCGACTCAGTGGTGACTCGGGTCAGCTTCCGTGGAGCCCGCCAATGGCCTGGCTCCCAACCGTCTTCGCGTTCGGAATGGCGCTGATCTCCCTGGCGGACGCGCGCGAAGAGCGGGAACAACGGGAGTTCCGCGAACGGCTGCACATCCTGCGCATGCATTCGGGGTCGCTTGACGCGCACACGCGAGGGCCCACAGGCGCGCAGGTGCGCAGGGGCACAGGCTCGCAGACGGAGGAGCCCGCACGCGGGCGCGTCCAAACGGCGCCAGATCCGCGGAGATAGTCGGCTCGCTCCCCTGTCCGCCGTTCGCCCGTGTCCGTCCGCCGGTGCGGCGGTGACAGGAAACCCTCCCCTCGCCGTCGACGTACGAACCCCAGACGTCAACTGGTGACCGACCGATGCACACTGTTCTCGCGCTCGCTTTGGCCCTGCAGGCAGTCACGGTCCGGGTGGGAACTGACAAAGCCAAGGCCGACAGCGTTCGGCGTGCCGTGCTCAGAGACTCGATCCGGGTCGAAAGTGTCGTGAGCGAGGCGCGGAATCGCGATCGCGAACCTCGACGCATTCCCGTTACTCCCGAGCTGGAGCGTACGGCCTTCAAGGACTCAGCTGCACGAACGCTGCTCTGGCGGGCGCGTGAGTCCCGGATGACACAGGACTCTTCCCTGCTGGCGTATGACGCGACGGCCTATCAGCGCATTTCCGCCGGTCTGGGCTTCCGCGCCATTGGGCGGGATCGACTCCTGTTCCGCACGGAGAACGCGTCGCGTGTGCGCTGGTCGCGAGCCAATGGCGTGATGGTCGACCTCAAGGGACGCCGCTCGGCGATTCCCATGGTGAAGAACGATGAGGACAAGCGGGAAGTCGACGTCGAGATGGACCACATCTCGCCGATTCCATACTACCCGGGGCGAGAGGCGTTGTGGGTCGGTTCAGGCGTCGCGCGCGCGGAAGTGGACGAGCGCGAGCTGGTGCACCCGATCGCCCTCGGCGCGGAGGCATACTACCAGTACGAAGCAGGGGATTCGCTCACGATCACGCTGTCCGACGGCAAGGTGATCCGCTTGCGTGAGTTGCGCATTCAGCCGCGACGGCCCGAGTGGAAGTTTTCCGTCGGTTCGTTCTGGTTCGACCAGGATCGGGGTCAGCTCGTGCGTGCGGTGTATCGGTTCGCGGCTCCCATGAACATCTGGGCAGTCGCGGACGAAGAGGTCAAGCGCGAGCGACAGGAGGCGCGTGCGGACGGGAGGCAGCCCGACGAGGACGATGAGGTGCCTGGCTGGGTGAAGGGGATGCTGTCGCCACTGGAGGCCAACCTCGAGGCAGTGACCCTCGAATACGGTCTGTACGGCGGCCGGTACTGGTTGCCCCGGACGCAGTACGCCGAGGGGTACGCCAAGGCCGGCTTCATGCGTGTGCCCTTCAAGATGGAAGAGAGTTTCAAGTACGCGAGCGTCAATGGCGCCGATTCCGTGCCTCGAATCCCACCGTCCCGCAGCCTGCGCGCGATACGCGATTCGCTCTTTCCCGATTCGGTCGAGTGGAGGAACATCGCGCCCGAGGAGCGCCGTGCGCGCTATCGGCGCATTGCGGAGATCGATTCCGCGGCGCGTCTGGAACGACGCGCGAAACGCGAGGAGGAGTGTCGCACGACCGGACATCGCACCGAAATCGAGAACCGCTTCGACCGAGCGGTTCGCGCGATGGTGCGCGTCCCATGTAACGACTCGGTGCTCGTCAACTCCCCAGACCTCCCGCCCTCGATCTACGACGAAGGCGAGGAACTGTTCGGCGTGAGCGAGCGCGCCGAGCTGCTCAAGGCACTCGACTTTTCGCTGCAACCCGTTTGGGCACCAATGCCCATCGACGTGACCTGGGGTCTCGCGCAGACGCGTTACAACCGGGTCGAGGGACTGTCGACCGGGTTCCGCGCGACCCAGGAGCTCGGGAAGGGCTACAGCTGGGACGCGTCGGCGCGCTTGGGGAGCGCCGACCACAGCGTGTATGCGGAGCTAGGGGGGGCGCGGTCGAATGGACGGCACACCTTTCGACTCGGTGCGTACCGCCGACTCGGCGTGGCCAACAACGATTGGGGCAGTCCCCTGTCGTTCGGCGGCTCGTTAGGTGCGGCCCTGTACGGGCGCGACGAGGGCTACTACTATCGCACCACGGGCGTGGAGCTCGAGCGGTCGCTGGCGCGCGGCGGCGGGCTGAGCACGAAACTGTTCCTGGAGCGTCACACCACTGCGACCTGGAACACGCGATTCAACGTCTCACGCGCGCTCGGCAGCGCGACAGAGTTTCTGCCGAATATCGCGGCGGAGCGGGCCACCGTGAGCGGCATCGCGCTGCGCTCACAACTCAGTCGTGGCCTGGACCCCGCAGGTTGGCGGGTGTTTGGCGATGCGCGCGTGGAAGGCGGGTATCTGTCCGAGCGAGCGCTTGGTGACACGGCGGCGCAGACGTATGCGCGCGTGGCCGGCGACCTCACGTTGTCACGCGGTCTCGTCGGGAACCTTGCGGCCGCGCTGACTGCCAGCGCCGGGTACAGCACGGGCGCGCCACTCCAGCGTCAGTTCTTCCTCGGCGGAGCGCAGACGGTACGCGGACAGTTGCTCGGTGCGGCCGCGGGCGAGTCGTACTGGTTGGGCCGTCTCGAAATGGGACGGGCACTGGGCGCCGTTCGCCCCGTCGTATTCGGCGATGTTGGATGGGCCGGCCCCTGGTCGCAGCGCATGCATCCGGGTCGCCCGATCAGTGGTGTCGGCGTGGGATCGTCTATCCTCGATGGATTGATCCGCTTCGACCTATCGCGTGGGGTGTATCCTCGGCAGAAGTTGAGGCTCGACCTCTACGTGGAGGCGAAGTTCTGACGTTGTTAGGGCGGCGAGGTCCGTGACCCGTGCCCTTTCGGGGTGCGCTCGGACAGGTAGAATAGGCGGCGCCCGTCGGTCCTCGCCACCACTCGGGCGCCCACCCTGACCGGAGGCATGCCTCATGTGGTCGGACTTCAAGGCGTTCCTGCTCAAAGCCAATGTCGTTGGACTTGCGCTTGCCGTCATCGTTGGTGGTGCGGCAGGTGCGCTTGTCACCGCGATGACCAACGACTTCATCATGCCGGTCATCGGGGCGGTCACGCCTCAGGGTGACTGGCGGACGTGGACGCTGGATGTGGGGAGTATCAAGTTTGGCGTTGGCGACTTTGCGGGTGTGTTTCTGAACTTTGCGATCGTGAGCTTTATGGCGTGGCAGATCGGCAAGCTTTTCATCAAGCCGGAACCGGCGCGGCCGGCACCTCCGCCGACCAAGAGCTGCCAGTATTGCCTCAACACGATTCCTGCCGCGGCGACCAGATGTGGGTTTTGCACGAGCCAGCTGTGAGCTGTGAGCTGTGAGCTGATAGCTGGTAGCTGATAGCTGATAGCTGATAGCTGATAGGTGATAGGTGATAGGCGATAGGTGGTGAGAGGTGATAGGCGATCGAGGCGAGAGCGGGGACATCGCCGCACACCGACCACTCCTGACGCCTATCCCCTATCCCCTATTGAGATCTCCCCCTCACAGATCATCACACTCGGCCCGCCAACGCGGACGGCGGTGATGGCGCCGGCAGACTTATCGACTTCGACTTCCAGGACGCTGGGCCGGCCCATTTCGTAGCCCTGCTCCACGATCCAGCGCCGTGTTCCGTCGCGTTGCGGGTCGCGCATCGCGAGGTAGCCGCCTAACGCGGCGCAGGCCGAGCCGGTGGCCGGGTCTTCGGCGATCGACGCGCCGGGAGCGAACATGCGAGCTCGCACCTGATGGGCGGTGTCCTCCGCGTCCATGGCGAACACCATCACCATGTGGTGGGGGAGACCGGCGAGCGCGTCCTCCCAGCGATCCACCCTCAGCTTGGCGCGACGCACGGCGTCACGATTCCGGAGCGGCACAAAGGAGAATGGGAGGCCGCACGACACCGCCTGTGGATGAAAGATCCCGTCCAGCAGATCCTCGCCGCCGAGGGAGAGCATCGGCGCCAGTACCTCGCGACCGGGAAGGGGCGGTGAGATCTCGGGAAGCCGCGCGACCGAAAGCTGGCAGAAAGTTGGCTGCCCGCCTGACGAACGGATGACGACGGGCACGGGGCCAACGTTCTCCTCGAACACGATGCGCGTCTCGTCGCCTGAGAGTGGGATCTCGCCGATCATGGCCAGCACGTGCGCCGTGCCGACGGTCGGATGTCCGGCAAACGGTATCTCACCGCCGGGAGTGAAGATCCGGAGGCGTCTCGTGTGTGTCGGACCATCTGGCGGCAGCACGAACGTGCTTTCGGAGTAGTTGAACTCGCGCGCGATGGCGTGCATCTGCTCGGTCGACAGTCCGCGCGCGTCAGGAATGACGGCGAGCTGGTTGCCGCCGAACGCTGTCGAGGTGAAGACGTCGGCTGTGTAGTACTGGTAGGACGGCATGAGACGGGAGATGTGAGATGGGAGATGGAAGAACGATCTTCTAGGCTGGTCGCATTGTCGGAACACGACCTTGCGCGCCGCCCACCGGGTGGTACACATCGGTCTCCCGTCTCCCGTCTCCCGTCTCCCGTCTCCCGTCTCCCGTCTCCCGTCTCCCGTCTCCCGTCTCCTATTCCGCCCCCATGAACGGATATCGATAGTCCGTTGGCGGCACGAACGTCTCCTTGATCGTGCGGGGGCTGATCCAGCGCAGCAGGTTGAGCTTGGAGCCAGCCTTGTCGTTTGTGCCCGAAGCACGTGCGCCGCCGAAGGGCTGCTGACCGACCACGGCACCGGTGGGCTTGTCGTTGATGTAGAAATTGCCCGCCGCATTGCGGAGCCCGACCATCGCTTCACGCACGCCCTGCCGATCGTTAGCGAACACCGCACCCGTGAGCGCATACGGCGAGGTGGAGTCCACGATGCCCAGCATGTCGTGCCAGGTGGCATCATCGTATACGTGCACCGTGACCACCGGGCCGAAGATCTCTTCGCACATCAGGCGATATCCCGGATTGTCGGTCTCGATCAGTGTCGGCTCGATGAAGTAGCCGGAATCCGCCTTCGCGCCACCGCCGGCGAGCACCTTGGCGTTCATTTTCGCATCGGCGAGGTACTCGGAGATTCTGTCGAAGGCTTTCTTGTCGATCACCGCTCCCATGAAGTTGCGGAAGTCGCGAACGTCGCCCATGCGGATGTCCTGCATCATGCCGACGGTGCTGTCACGTACCTGATCCCAAAGCGATCGAGGTACATACGCACGGCTGGCCGCCGAGCACTTCTGCCCCTGGTACTCGAATCCGCCGCGCGCGATGGCCACCGCCACTGCCTGCGCGTCGGCCGACGGGTGCGCGAGGATGAAGTCCTTGCCTCCCGTCTCACCCACGATGCGCGGGTACCCGCGGTAGCTGCCCATATTCGCACCGATGGTCTTCCACATGGAGTTGAAGACACCGGTGCTGCCCGTGAAGTGTACGCCGGCCAGCTCGCGATGCGTCAGCACGTGGTCGCTGATCATTACAGGATCGCCGGGCACGAAGTTGATCACGCCAGGAGGAAGCCCGGCCTCCTCGAGCAGCCGCATGATGTAGTAGCCCGACAGCATCGCGCTTGCCGCCGGCTTCCACACGATGCCGTTGCCCATCATCGCCGGTGAGCCCGCGAGATTGCCGCCGATCGCAGTGAAGTTGAACGGCGAAATCGCGTAGACGAACCCTTCGAGCGCGCGATAGTCGAGCATGTTCCACATCCCGGTGCTCGACATCGGCTGCTCGCCGTAGATCTCCTGCGCGTAGTGTGCGTTGACGCGCCAGAAGTCGATCAACTCACAGGCGGAATCGATCTCGGCCTGGAAGACGGTCTTCGACTGGCCGAGCATCGTCGAGGCGTTGAGCGTGTCGCGCCATTTCGTGGCCAGGAGCTCCGCAGCCTTGAGGAACACGGCGACCCGGTCCTCCCAGGGCCACTGCGACCAATCGCGCTGTGCCCGTACGGCGGCCTCGACCGCCAGCCGCACGTGCTCCGGCTTTGCCTTGTGGTAGTCCGCCAGGACATGCGAATGGTCATGCGGCATGACCGAGTGGCCGAGCTCGCCCGTTCGAAACTCCTGCCCGCCAATGATGATCGGGATCTCCACACGCTCTGTGGCCATTGAGTCCAGGCGTGCCTTGAGCGACGTACGCTCAGGCGAGCCGGGTGCGTACGACTTGATGGGTTCATTCACGGGGGTCGGCACACGCCTGATCCCATTGAAGCCAGTAGCGCCGGGACGTGGCGAAGCGGTCGCAGCGCCAGCCGGAGCGGCGCGATCAGGAGCGGTGGCAGTCATCGGAGGATTCCCGGAAGAGATGCAGAGCGAGAGGACAGAC
>JBQTIW010000307.1:0-17541 GCA_052387735.1 Gemmatimonadaceae bacterium | reverse complement strand
CTCGGCTTCACCGTGCCGTCGTTTGACCTACTGTGGCGCAACCTTTTCGATCCGCGTTACGGCTTGTTCGTCTTCTGCCCGCTGCTGTTGCTCGCCATGGCCGCGCCATTCAGCAGGCGGCCGGCCGCCACAGTTCTGACGAAGCCTGAAATGTGCTGGGCGCTTGCTGGGGGCGCCGGGCTGCTTCTCTTCAGCAGCGCGAACCAGTTCGCCAACCTGCAATGGAACACCGGAGTGCGGTATCTCGTGCCGCTCGTGCCACTGCTGTTCTTTGCGGCGCTCCCGGTCCTCCGAGCCATGCCTAACGTGGTGCGAATCGGTCTCGTTGGTGTCAGCGTCGTGATCTCACTTGCCGTGTCCATGACCCGGGAGAGCGTCACGGACGCGCTGACTATCGTGTTCACACGCGGGCCCACCCTTCCAGTATTCATCGTGCTGGAGAAAATGGCCTCGGGGTATCCGGCGTTGCAGTTCGGCGCGTTGGGCCCGCTCGTCGCGCTGGGCGGCGCCGCGCTCACGCTCTATCTCCTCTGGCGTCCCGAGCGGTCGCGGCGTTCGGCGCGCGCATGAAGCGACTCCTTTGGGGGCTCGGCGCACTGAACTTCCTGGCGCTGCTCGCACATGCAGGGTTGTCGTGGTTCGAGGCGGGGGCCGCGACGTATTCTGAGCGACCGCACGGCCAGATCGTCTTCTACAGCAAGCTGGGCGAGCGCGTCGCTGACATGGCCGGTGCCGTGGCGCCGTCACTGATTGTACGGCTTCGGTCGGACGACCCGACGCCACCTCGCGCCGGTGTCCAGTACCCTCCCGCCGATCGCGAGGACCGGATCCGCCGGGTCAAGCACGAGTTGCGCTACGCGATCGCGGGGGACTGGATCGGCGCCGACTGGTTCCTCGACGTGTACGGCCTGCCGCTCATCGTCTCCACGCTTTTCGCGTTAGGCGCGCTGTGGCTGGTCGCGCGGACGCCGGTTGGAGACGATCCCGCCACTCCGCGGCTCATTCGCCGGTGGGCGATCGCGTTCGTCGTCGTGATGGGTTTCGCCATGCCCGTGCTCGTGCCGGATTTCTGGCTGTCGTTCGCCTGGGGCCGCACACTGTGGTGGGGAGGGAATCCATACTACGAAGTGCCGGCCGCCGCGGTGGAGGGGCTGCCGTTCGACGCCCCGATCCTCAAGATGACCTACGGTCCGCTCTGGGCGATCATTTCCTGGATCGTGGCCGCGGGCACGAAGGGATCGGTGTTGTGGAGCACGATCCTCTTCAAGGCGCTGCTCGTGTCGTCGTGGGTTGGCATCCTCTACCTGGTGCACCGCCTGACGAGCGAGCGCTCGTCCAGGGAGCAGGCCCTGGCGCTCGTTGTGACAGGGTGGCTTCCACTCGGGGTCGTGCAGACCGCCGGCGATGGCCACAACGATGCCCTGATGCTACTGTGCATCCTGGCCTGGCTCTACCTGGGCGAACGCGGACACCCGCGCTGGGCGACGGTCGCCCTGGCTCTCTCGGTGTCCATCAAGTACGTGAGCGCGCCGCTCTTCCTGCTCGACCTCCTTCGCGCCACCCCTGCCGGGCTTCCGCACCCCACCCTGATGCAGCGGGTGCGTGCCTGGATCCCCAGTGCCGTCATCGCCGTCGTGGTGTGGGTCGTGACGTTTGCTCCGTTCTTCCAGTCGCTGTCCTTCTTTGGGGAAACCACGGCGGTTCGCGAGGGCTATTTCTACCTGCCAGCCGATGCCGTCAAGGCCATTGGCACGATGCTCGGAGTGAACCTCTTCCCGGTAGCGCTGCTGGTGCAGGGCGTTTTTCCGCTTGCCACGCTGGCGTGCCTGTGGAGGTACTGGCGTGCTCCGTCGCGCGAGACGCTTCGCCTGGCGATCGCCGGCATCATGTTGTCGGTCGTCTTCGTCGCCGCCGGACATGTGTGGCCGTGGTATGCGCTGTGGCTCACCGTCCCCGCGGCACTCCTCGCCTGGGACAGCCTGCTGTCACGCTGGAGTCTCGGCGTGCTGATCGGTGCGCCTTTCCCGCTCATGGTGTGGACGGCGTATCCGAACAAGAGCGAATTCGAACGCTTTCATGTGCCGTCGCTCGTGGTGTACACCTTCGCGCTTGTGTGGATGGTCGTGGGGTGGAGAGTATTTCAGGAGCGGAGAGCGGGAAACACAGAGCGGGGGGCCGCCGAGTAGACGCTCGTTATTGGCCCCGAGCCGCCGCATCACGGACCGCACGCGTTACCATTTCCGAAAGGCCGGACGGCAGCGCGTGACCCAGCACTTGCTGCATTCGTTCCACCGCCACTCCCGTGTGCTGCATCTCGTCGGGGCGAGTCGGCAGCGACCCGAAACGCAGGGATGCGTCGGGGATTCCGAGCTCGCGTGCGGCCGTTCGGACGAACGCCTGTACTGTGTGCATGCGCCCGCTCGCGAGGTTGATCGTCTCGCCCGGAATGAACGGCGCGTCTGCGACATCGACCAGCGCCGCTGCCACATCCTCGACGAAGGCAAAGTCGCGCTCCTGCAGTCCGTCTGAAAGGTCCAGCGGAGCCGACGTGGCCGCCGTGTGGCGAAGCGATGGGAACAAGCGGCCGGCGTGCTCACCGTCCCCAAACACCGTGAACAGCCGGGCCGTCACTCCCCTGGTTCCGTCGCGGGCAGACTCGGCTAACGCCTGTGTGCCGGCGAGCTTGGTGCGCCCATAGGTGGTGGTCGGGAGCGTCTCCGCGCTCTCGTGCAGAACTCCGCCCGCACGGCCGTACTCGGCGGCACTTCCCGTGTGCACCAGGACCGCACCCGGCCACGTCGCGTCGGGGGCGCAGGCACGTGCCAGCTCGCGTACGAGATCGTGATTGAGGCGCCGGCTTCGAACGTCATCTCGCTCGTTCCGGTCGATCCCGTACGCCACGAGGTTGAACACGTGCGATGGGCGGGTTCTGGCCACAAGCTCGGTCGCCGCCCCAGGCTCTTCCAGGTCCACCTCGACGATATCCGCGCGTGCGTTCCATTGGTCGAGCAACGCCTTGGTGCGTCCTCCATCGCGCACGGCAGCGGAGACGCGTGTGCCCAGCTGCGTCAACCGTCGAGCGACCCAGCGACCAATGAACCCCGAAGCGCCGAGCACCAGCGCGTGCCGCCCGCCCTCCGGTGTCGCGCTCACGGGGTCCCGAACTTGAGCGCCTGCTCCGCGGTCATCGGACCCGCGGCCACGCGGAAGCGATCGCCGGTGATGGTCGGGCCATCGAGAAAGTACACCGGCCGATCGGGGTATGCGCGCAGCGCTTCGGCGCGCGCCGCGGGCGAGGCATCCCACGCATAGAGCGGCGCGTCCGCCTGCAGGTCGAGCGGATTGTAGGCTGTTGCGGATGCATAGTCAGGATGGCGTCGGCCGCGGACGAAGACGAGGCTCCGACCAAAGCGCAGCTCCCTCGCCAGCTCGCGCACGTCGGGGCGCATGTTGCGATAATGATAGTACTTGTCGATCGCACGCCACGGGATGAACGTCACCAGTACCGAGAGCGTGAGCGCCAGCGCCACCGATGTCGCGCGCGCCTGGGCAAGCTCTCGCGTGGATGGCACGTCCGTCCCGCTCGTCAGGCTGTTCCCCAGTTCCACTACCCCTCTCGCCGCGAGCGCGGCGCACGACACGATGATCAGGTACCAGTACCGCGCGCCGAAGTCCGGGCCGCCGCTGAACCAGTAGAAGGTGTGGATACCGATGATCACCCCGAGAACCGTCGCGTGCCACCAGTCCGGGCGTTGCATGCGCCTGAGCGCGAACAACAGGAAGATCGCGAGCAGCGATCCGGTCGCCCAGCCGAGCAGCTCAACGTTCGTCGTCGTGACGTTCAGATTCGCGTTCACCACCACGTCGATCGGTCCGTGACCCGGATAGGGATCGAGGCCGGACCAGCCGAGCCCCCGGTTGGCACCGAACCCCAGATCATTCGAGCCCTGGGCGTAGTACTTGTCGACGTACGCCATGATCGGGAAGTATCCCGCGTCTCCGGTGATGTGCCGATTGTACGGCCGGACGAGGGCCCCGCCCGCAGCTGCGCCGATGGCCAGTACCACCGAAGGTACAAAGCTGGTGACACGGCCGAGGTGCGCCCACCACCGTGGCGGCAACGACCAGAGACCGAGCAGGAGCGCCGTCGCCAGGCCCTCGAGCGGGCGAACCAGACTCGCCAGGCCGATGGTCACACCACCAAGAAAGGTGTACGCGAGCGTCGAGCCACGGACAGGGCCTGCGCGCACGCGGTCGCGGCGAGCGCGCGCTACGGCAAGGGCACCAATCAGTGCACAGAACAGCGTGACCTGGTGCGTCATGAAATTCATGGACATGAACACAAACCAGGGCGATGCCGCCAGGAACAGCGTGGCGAGTCGCGCGACGCGCCGCTGGTACATCGACGAGAGCACTGCATGCGCGAGCACAACGTTCAGCGCGCCCAGGACCGGGTTCACCAGCCACGGCACGCCTAACCAGACACCAACGGCCAGGGCACCCGGCCACCCCGGCGGCACCGACGAGTACCAGCGCGTGGTGTCGTAGTGCATGAGGTCGACGTTGAACGCCGAGGGCGCCGGCGGAAGCGGCATGGTGAGCGTGCCGTCGGCGAAATACCGCGCCTGCAACAGGTACACAACCTCGTCAGGCACGTGCGGGTGTCGCTGGTACGAGAACACCGCCAGCAGCGCGCCGGCGATGAGCACCCACAACGCGCACGCCAACGCAAACCCGTCGGCGATCCGTGGCTGCGAGCCGGCGTCGAGCGGCCCGAGCCAACGGCGAAGTCGAGCGGTCATCTTCGCGGCATCCACCGAGTGTCCCAGCAGCACGGCGTTCCCGATCGCCAGCACCTGGATCACGGTCGCGACGACCAGTTCAGCAGCGTACAAACCGAAGTCCTTCGACGCGGTGGCACTGGTGGCGAACACGGCGCCCACCAGCAGCAGACGGGCCGTCGGTGACAGGTTGCGATCGAGCCATGTGCGGAGCGGCGTCCACATATGGCGCAGGCTCATCACGACCAGCACTGCCTGCAGGACCAGGACGCCAACGGCGATCGAGGTGACGGCTCCACCCGGGACCAGGCGGTAGTGCTGGTACGACACGCGATTGCCGGCGTCGATCAGCGACAGCGACGCGGCCTGACCCACGATGAGCAGGAGGAGCCAGCCCCATGCCGGAAGCACGTTTCGCGGACGGGGCGCGTGCTCGTTATGCACTCCCGCTGTGGCGTTCACCATCGCGGCTAGCGGCCGTACACGGTGATGGCGGCGTCCTCCGGAATGAGAAGCCGCAGCGGCTTCCCGTCCTCGACGGTCACGTCAGGCAGGTCGACGTTGTAGCGGCCCGTTCGGACGCTGTAGTTCACGCCGTACGTTCCAGCCGGGAGCCCGCGCACGGCCACCTCTCGTTGCACCGGCGAACGGGCCACGACGACCGCCCGGCCGCTGGCGTTGCGGAAGGCGAGTGCCCGCAAGGTTGGGTCACTGCTGGCGGCGCCAAGGCGCACCGCCCCGGGCCGCACGTACACAAAGACCTGCCGCAGAAGCTTTGCTTCGTTTGTGATGTTGACCTTGGGCCGAGCAGGATCCGATTCGTTGATTTGATAGTACACGCCGGGATTCTCGGCATTGTCACGGCGCCCGCAATAGGCGAGGGTGAACTGCTCCCACACCGATACGTTGCCGATGGTGAGGTCCTCGTACATCCCGTCGAACCCGCTGCCGATGTGTTCGAGCATGGCGGTCGGGATCCCATCGCGGCGACCGCGCAGGACGATGGCGCGGAGCGAGGCGTTGGACAGCCCACCGTACTTGTGGTATGCAATTTCGTCGAGCAGCCCCCTGGCGCCCGGCACCATCGTCAGCTCGTCATAGAACAGGGCCGCATTCGCCGTCTTCGTGGTGGACGGACCGATGAACTCCGGCGTGTAGCCGCCTGCTCGCAGCCGACGTTCGACGGCCACGAGCGCGCGCCCCACATCGGTCGCCGTATAGGGCGTGTTCTCCGGCTCCAGCAGCAGCTCGACTCCGTCGGGGGTGAAACCGTATTTCTGCTGCATGTGATCGAAGACGACGCGAATCAATTCCGCGTACTCTTCGGCATGCTTCATCTGGGGGAACGCCTTCGATCCGGCCCCGAGAAAGAAGTCCACGAAGTTCAGGTTGACGTACAGGCTTTCGCCGCGAGCCTCGAGCGCTTTCCTGATCGGTACGAAGACCGTATCCATGACGCGATCGAAGTAGCCCCACTGGAAACCGGCGGGATTGGCGACAAATGGGTCGTCGTTGTCGTTCGACGCCACCATCCACGTTCGTCTCCACACACCATAGCTCATCTGGCCCGAGCGGTACTCGGGCCAGAAGTCAACCGAAGTCTCCGTCCCCGATCGTGCGCTCAGGCGCAGACGCGTGATGCCCAGTTCGTTGACCACACGGTCGACGATCTCGCGGTGATAGCGACGAAAGGCCTCGGGCTCGCAATCGATCTCGCCGAACTGTCCCGACCCTTCCCACCCCTTGATCCTCTGATGCTCGACGGCGGGAAACACATCGATCACGGTCGCATGCGACGCATCGTTCACGACCCGCAGCCAGGTCGACACCCTGGCCGATCCCATCGTCGATTGAACCTGGGTCTCGCCAACGGCGCGCGCGGTGACGCGGCCGGTTGCCGTCACTTCGGCGATGGTGGGATCGGCTGCCCTGTAGGCTGGTGTTTCCGCGGTGATGGGCACGCCGGCGGAATCATGAAACTGATGAAACAGCTGCATCGCGTCGCCGACCCGCAGCACCGCCTCGTCGGGCGCCCCCACCCCAAAGTCCGCCGGGCCCGCGGGGGGCGGACGACGGGCTGGTTCGGTACAGGCAAGGAGGAACAGGACGCCAAGTGCGGTGGAACGGATCATTGCGGGGAGAAGGTCCCGGTCTGTGCTGGAGTCACGTTAGGCATCGGTGCGTCGATGATCCAGATGGAGCTACGGGAAAACGGAGCGACCGGGCGCGAGCGCGTCGCCTCCACGCCGCGCAGCTTCCAGAACTCGATGAGGGACGCGGGTGTCTCGTCCTGGTCGTCGGAGGCGATGAGGTACAGGCGCCCCGAGACGCTGTCGTTGCGCGCCACGAAGTCCGCCTGAAGCCCCATCCTTCGCAAATAGTAGTCCACCGGCCCCTGAGCGAGCCAACGCGCCGCGATGGCATCTCCCGGGACCAGCACGTCCGCCAGACGACGGGCGACAGGCTCCCCGTCCACAAAGACGCCAGTCTCCCGGATCACATCGGGTGCTCGGCGCTGGACCAGGACCAGGCCCATGCCGAGGGTGAGTACCTGGGCCACGGCACCGGCACGGGCCAGCGCGGAGCCAATGCGGAGCCGATCGAGCGCTGCGGCGAGGCCAGCACCCGCCGGGATCGCAAACACCGGAACGAGGAAGAGCCAGACTCGCAGGTACGGCGCGCGCCGCATTCCGACGAGCAGCACGACGGCCCAGGCCAGCATAACGAGAGCGACGGGCCAGCGATGTCGCGCGAGCTTCCGTTGTGCGATCAGCCCGAAGGCGAGCGCCAGGGCGATCAGCACCGTTAGTCCGATGGGCCACGCGGCCGTGACGTAGTCGCCGAGATCGCTCACGAATCGCGGAAGCTGCTCGAAGAACCGCGACCAGGACATGGGGCGCACGTAGCTGTTGGCCATTATCGATCGCAGCCCGCTCACGGCGATGGCGGGTCCGTACGACAGCAGGGAAAGCACTGCCGCGACACAACAGGCGAGGACGAGGAGGCGCACCCGACGCCAGTCCACGGGACGCGATGTGAACAGCTCCAGCATCGCCCACATCACCATGCCCCCAACTGGGTACAGCATCGACGGCGTCACGAACGCCCCCGCGGCCGCGATACAGGCGAATGCTCCCCACCATCGCACCTGAGATGACTGCAGCGCGACGCACAGACAGTAGAGGCAGCCGAGTGTGGCCGCCGCGATCAGTGTATAGCCGCGTGCGTTCGTCGAGTACAACACCATCGGCGTGGAAATGGCCACGATCGATGCGGCGAGCAGACCCGCGCGCGTGGAGTACAACACGCGGCCGACGAGGAACGTCAGCGGGATGACGAGCACGCCTGCCAGAAACGCCGGCAGACGCACTACCCATGGCTCATTCCCGAATGCACCGATCGCGCCTTTGACGAGGAGGCTGTGCAGGATGTGATTGTTGGGAATCACCGTGTCCACCAGGATGTGCCGCACGGGAGTGAGCACGAACAGGACGACGGTGTCCGACTCGTCTTGCCGCATGGGCTGCTGGAGAAACGCAGCGCGGATGACGATCCCTACAAGAAGGACGACCCCGAGCCACCACCAGGTGGCCCGGGGTTCTGTATCGAGAGGATGTCCGGCTTCTGCGCCGGACCTAACGCCCATAGATGGTGATGACGCCGTCCGAAGGAATGCTGGTCTGGATGGTGCCGCCGGAGCCAATGGTCTGCGTCGGAAGTTCGACATTCCACTGCGTGCCCGGCGTGCCGAAGTTGATGCCGTAGGTGCCCGCTGGCAACCCGCGAATCGACATCGACGCACTTCGTTTGGCGCGCACGACAGCGACGAACCGGCCATCGGCGTTGCGGAACGCCAGTGGCAGCAGATCCGTCGCATTGCCTGACGTCGCTCCCACGCGCACCGCGCCACGCCGAACGTAGGCAAAGAGCTGGCGGAACAGTTTCGAGTGGTTGGTGATGTTGATCCTGGGGTTGTTCGGATCGGTCTGGTTGATCTGATAGTAGACGCCCTGGTTGTCCGGGTTGTCGCGCATGCCGCAGAAGGCGTTGGCGAACTGCATCCACGACGAGGCATTCGCCACGGTCAGGTCTTCATACAGGTCATCGAACCCGCTGCCGATGTGCTCGAGCATCGACGTTTTCACCCCGTCGCGTTGCGCGCGCAGCCCGATCGACGCCAGGGCCGAGTACGAGACGGCCACGTACCGGTGATATGCCAGCTCCGTGATCAATCCCTGGGTACCGGGCACCTGCATCATGCCATCGTACCATACCGATGCATTCCATAGCGACGTCGTCGACGGGCCAAAGATGTTCGGATTGAAACCGTGCGACCGCAGCCGACTGACCACCGCCACCAGCGCGCGCCCGATATCGGTTGCGGAGTACGGGGTGTGTTCCGGCTCGAGCACCAGCTCGAAGCCGTCGGGAACGAACCCGTACTTCTGCTGCAGATGCTTGAACGCCATCGTGACGAGCTCCGCGTACTCGTCAGGCGACTTCATCTGCTGATACGGCTTGGCGGCGGCCTGCTGGAAGTCCACGTACGACAGTACGAGGTACAGCTGCTCACCCCTCGCGATCATCCGCTGACGCATCGGGATGATGGCATTGTCGATGAAGCCGTCGAGGAACGACCAGTGAAACTTGCTGCTGTCGGTGACAAACGCGCTGTTGTTGTCGTTGACGGGGGAATACCACGAATCGCGATACGCAGTCATGTCCACGCGCCCGGCCACAAAGTCCGCGTGGAAGTCGCGAGAGTTTTCAGTCCCGCTGCGCAGCGGAATCGACACCCGCTCGACGCCAAGCTCGTTGATCAGCCGGTCATGAAGCTGGTTCTTGTAGATGCTGAACGCCGTGGGATTGCACTCCAACCACCCGTTCTGTCCACCACCTTGCCACCCGGTCATCGTCTGGTAGACGATCGCCGGATTGACGTCGATGACGTTGCTCGACGCGACCGACGACGACACGGTGATCGAGGCAGTCTTGGAGAAACCGCCGGCCGACATCGTGATCTTCGCCGTCCCCGCTGTTACGCCGGTGACCAGGCCGCTCGGCGAAACAGTAGCAACGAGTGGGTTGTCTGTGACCCACAGATACCATTCGGATGTGGAGACGCGTCCCTGGGCGTCGTAGGCGACGCCGTTCAACTGCAACGAGCTCCCGGCCGGGATGGTGGCCGACGCCGGCGTGATGTCCACGCGCGTGATGGTACCGCCACCACCAGGGGTTACGGTGATACTGCTCGTGGCGGTCTTGCCAGCGGTCGCCACTGTGATTGTCGTCGATCCCGCACTCGAAGCCGTCAGGAGCCCGGAGTTGGTGACCGTCGCGACCCCAGGTGAACTGCTCGTGAACGTGTAGGTCGCACCCGGGACCGGCACGCCCGACGCATCGTAGGCAACCGCGGTCAACTGGTCCTGTCGCGACACCGGCAGCGAAAGGAGGCTCGGCGACAGCGTGACCCGAGCGATGGGGCCGGGGCCCGTGCCGGCCGGATTCACGGTGATCGATGCCGAGGCTTGCTTTCCCTCGGTTGCCGCCGTGATCGTGGCGGAGCCGGCGGCAACTCCGGCGACGAGCCCCGTGACCGACACCGTGGCAACCGAGGTGTTGCTGGACGTGAACGTGAACACCTTGCCAGCGAGAACGACACCGGCGCTGTCGAGCGCGCTCGCAACCAACTGCGACGTGGTTCCGGCCTGGAGGAGCAGAGAAGTCGGCGCCAGGACCACGCGTGCGACCGCGGCGCTCGACGGTGCCTGCACTGTTACCCCCACCGCCTTGCTCTGACCCTCACTCGACACCGTGACCGTGGTCGTGCCAACCGTAACTCCCGTGACGAGCCCGGCAGTCGAAACCGAGGCAATCGCAGTGTTCGCCGAGGTGAAGGTGAACGCGCGCCCGGGGAGGGTATCGCCGGCCGCGCCGAGAGCCACGGCCGTGAGCTGTGCGCTGGCTCCCACGCCGAGAACCAGTGAGGCTGGTGTCACGTTGACTGATGCGACCTGTGGCCGTGTGACCGTAACGGCCGCCGTCGCCGACCGGCCTTCGCTCGTCGCGGTGATCGTGGTGCTCCCCACTGCCACCCCGGTCACCAGACCGGACGAACTCACGGTTGCCACGGCGAGATCGCTGCTCGAATACGTGATCGATCGCCCGCTCAGCTGATTGCCGCGCCCGTCAAACGTGCTGCCCGTGAGCTGTCCCGTCGCACCGACAAGCAACGACAGCGTCGGAGGCGACAGATCCACCCTGGCGACCGGCTCGGGAGGAACGACCGTGTTGTTCGCGCCGGGTGAATCGCCGGAGCACGCCATGGCGGCGATCCCCAGCGCCAGCGCGGCGCAGTGCTTTCTGATTATGTCCTTCATATGTCTCCAATCGGCTCGCGTTCCGAGCCGTGAATTCGTCCCCGCTACGACAGATACAAAATCCCAGTGCCCTGACGACTCGGGAAGCCCTCCCGACCCTGAGAGGCGGCGACCGAGCTGAACAACGCAGCGTCGCGACGAAGGACCGTAAACTGGGGCAGGTTCAGACGTTTCGGCTCGTCGTCACTCTCGTGGAGGCCTCGCCGCCGCCTGCTCGCCGCATTTGTGCAGCGATAGTCTGACGCCGACTCCCATACCGACAGGCGGCCAGGAGGTTCCCGAGGTCCATCCAAGAGACGAACGGCCGGCCGGGCTGTTTCGTCTTCCCGCACGGTCGCCGCCATCGGCGGTGACCCTGAGAACGACGGCGCCGGCGGTCGCCTAACGAGGCGCGCCCGTCATCGGACTGACTGCAGGGTCGGGTGGTCTGCGTCCCGACCGGGCCGCGGCGGGCGGGCGACGTACACCACGTTCGCCCTCCACGCATCGCAGAGCCGCGCCCGCATCCCGGGAATCCGGGCGACGCCCGAATCGGAGCCCACCAGGTTCCTGGCTTCGCCCGGGTCCGTCCGATAACGGTAGAGTTCCTCGTGCTCCTTCGCCCACTGAGCATGTAGTGCCACCCGTTTTCTACCAGCGACAGCATCCCGTTGCTGAGCTCCCTGAGGGGCTCGGTCTTCGTGATGCTGTGCGTGGAGACTACCGGGCTCGTGTGCGCCGGTGCTCGCGTGCGTGCGGGCGGGCCTACCGGCCATAGATCGTGATCACGCCGTCCGACGGAATGCTGGTGCGGATCGCGCCGCCGCTCTCGATGATCTGGTCAGCGAGGTTCACGTTCCATCGGGCCCCCGCCGTACCGAAGTTGATGCCGTAGGTGCCAGCCGGCAGCCCGCGAACCGAAAGGGACGCGCCCCGCCGGGCGCGGATCACCGCGACCATCTTGCCGTTGGCATTGCGAAATGCCAGTGGCAACAGATCGGTGGCGTTTCCCGAAGTCGCCCCCACCCGTACCGCGCCACGCCGAACGTAGGCAAAGAGCTGGCGGAACAGCTTCGCACGGTTGGTGATGTTGATCCTGGGGTTGTTCGGGTCGGTCTGGTTGATCTGGTAGTAGACGCCCTGATTGTCCGGATTGTCCCGCTTGCCGCAGAACGCGCTGGAGAACTGCATCCACGCCGAGGCGTTCGCGACGGTCAGGTCCTCGTACAGATCGTCGAAGTCGCTGCCGATGTGCTCCAGCATGGACGTGCTCACGCCATCGCGCTGCGCCCGCAGACCAATGGCAGTCAGCGCCGGATACGACAGTGCCACGTACCGATGATAGACCAGCTCCTTGACCGTCCCCGCCACGCCCGGCACCTGCAGCAGGCCATCGTACCACGTCGAGGCGTTCCACACCGACGTCGTCGACGGCCCCAGAATGTCCGGCGTGAACCCGTGCGTCCGCAGTCGGTTCACCGCCGCCACCATCGCCCGCCCCACCTCCGTGGCCGTGTACGGCGTGTGCTCCGGCTCCAGCACCAGCTCCAGCGCGTTGGGCACGAACCCGTACTTCTGCTGCAGGTGCTTGAACGCCATCGTCACCAGCTCCGCATACTCGTCAGGCGTCTTCATCTGCAGAAACGGTTTCGTCGATTGCCCCTGCAAGAAGTCGACGTAGGTGAGCACCCAGTACAGCTGCTCCCCCCGCGCCGCCAGCCGTTGTCGAATGGGCAGCACTGCGTTGTCGACGTGCCCGTCCAGAAACCCCCAGAAGAACTTGCTGCTGTCGGTCACGAAGGGATCGGCATTGTCGTTCACCGGCGCGAACCACGTATCGCGGTACGCCGACAAGGTCGTGGTTCCGGCCACGTAGTCCGGATGGTAGTCCTTGATGTTCTCCGACCCGCTGCGCAAGGCGGTGGTGAGCCGCTCGATGCCCAACTCGTTGACCAGCCGATCGTACAACGACGTCTTGTACTTGCTGAAGGCGATGGGGTTGCAGTCCAGCCAGCCGTTCTGTCCCGCGGCCTGCCACCCCGTCATCGTCTGATACGTGATCGCCGGATTCACGTCGATCACGTTGCCAGAGGCAACGGACGATGAGACGGTCACGGTGGCCGACCGGGAGATCCCCGCGGCCGATATCGTGATCCGGGCGGTCCCGGCTGTGAGGCCTGTCACGAGTCCGCTCGACGTCACGGATGCAACCAGCGGGTTGTCAGTGTTCCAGAGATACCACTCGGCCGTGGACACGCGACCCTGGCCGTCGTAGGCAGTGCCGGTGAGCTGGAGGCTGCTGTCGACGGCAACCGTACTCGCCGCCGGCGTGAGCTCGACGCGCGTGATCTTTCCACCGCCGCGTGGCAGCACCGTGATCGTGCTGACGGCCGTTCTCCCACCAGCCGTAGCCGTGATGGTGGCGCGGCCTGGACTCACCGCCGTGAGGAGTCCGGTGTTGGTTATGGTCGCCACCGCGGGCGCGCTGCTCGCGAATGTGTACCTGGTCCCCCTGACGACGGCTCCGGCCGCATCCCGGGCGATCGCGGTCATCGGTTCTTGTCGCGAGACCGGAAGCGACAGCACCCGGGGAGCCAGCGTCACTGCCGCAATGCCCTGCTGGGCGCCGGTTGTGCCGGTGACCAGGAGCGACGCCGCCCCGAGCACGAGGGCGGGGACCAGGCGCGGTCTGCGTGGCAGGGATGGCTCCTGTCGAACTCTTTCAGGTATCACGGGACTCGAGGGGTGAGCTGTTCGAGAAGGCTCCGTTCCTGGCGCCGTGCACCGTCTCGCCCTCAGGGAGGCCGGGCCGCCGAAGCACGGCCATGTAGTGTGCGGAGTAGGCCCGCGTTGGTCCGCGCTCGAGCAAGCGCTCGACGGCTACGGCCGCAGTCATCATCAGCCGCGGCGTGAAGTCAGGGAGGAACGTGAAGTACCGTACGCCCTCGAGCCGCAGTCCGTTGGTTGTCTGCCAGGTGCGCGGATCGATCCACCACTCGGTTCCCTCATCGATGCGCTTCAGAATCGGGAACAGGTACCCCATGTAGAAGCGAAAGAGCGGGTTGCGAGGGTTGCTCTCGTGCACGAGGAACGTCCCCCCGGGTTTGAGCACACGGGTGATCTCGCCCAGGGCGTCCCGCTGTGCGTCACGTCCCGGAAGGTGGTGCAGCACACCGATCGTGTACACGAAGTCGAGGCTCTGGTCAGGAAAGGGGAGCTCCAGCGCCGAACCAGCGATGACGGGCGAAGGCCCAAGGCGCTGCTGCCCCACGGCCAGCAGTCCGACCGAAGGATCGAGCCCGATCACCTGATACCCGCGCTTTCGCAGTTCCGCCGTCTGGAGCCCCAGCCCGCAGCCCAGGTCGAGGCCAACGCCTGCCGCTGCTGGTGGCGTGGGCAGTGCATCGGCCATGAAGCCGAGCTTGCGATCCAGGAGCAGGTCCCACACGTGTGGCGACCACTGCGCGTTGTATTGCTCGGCGATCTGATCGAAGTGTGCAGTCCCCTCGGCGGGGCGGGTGGCGCCGCGGTTCGCGTCGCGCAGTTCCCGCCAGAGGAACACGGCACCCACGGTAAGGGCGGCGCCTGTGCTCGTCAGGCGGAACAGCGACACCACGAGCACCGCAGCCGAGGTGTCGAGGCCAAGGCGCGAGAGCTCGAGGATGGCCAGGCTGCCGGTGGCACCTACACCGGCGGGCAGGAGCGTGACCGCACCCAGTAACGTGGAGGTGCCGAACACCCGCGCCCCCTCGGCCGCGCCTAACGAAATACCGAGGGCCCGCGCCGTGATCGCGATGAGCAGCGCGGCCGTGGCCCAGGCGAGCACCGAAAGGGCAAGTGCCGGACCGATCGTGGCTGCGGAGCGGAGGCGCGTCATGGCGTCGTCTCGGATCCCGATACGTCGGCCCACTGGCCAGAGCATCACACCGCCGGCGACGGCGAGGGCGAAGAACACCGCGCCCACCTGCAACGCCCGCGCATCGCCGCCGGCCACGAGACCGGCGCCCACGGTGACGAGCGCGAGGGCCGCGACGTCGTACAACCGCTCGAACACGAGCACGGCGAGTGACACTCGCATCGGGACGCCGAACCGGCGCTTGATGAACAGTCCGCGCACGGCCTCCCCCACGTACGCCGGCGTCGCTGTGCCGGGGAGTCCCGCGACGTAGGTGCCGAGCGTCGTGCGGATGGGGAGCCGAGCTCCAACGCGCCGGAGCAGGAACTGCCAGCGGATGAATCGCGCGAACAGCCAGCCGGCGGTGGCGCCCAGGGCGAGCAATACAAGAGCGGGATTCGCCTCGGATAGGCCGCGCAGCAGCGTCGACCCGCCCGCGGTCCGCACCCACCACAGGGCCAGCCCCGCCCCGATGAGGACGGGGATACCAAGCAGCAGGACACTCCGTGGCCGCGTCACGATCCCCGTCGCACGCCTAACCGGGCGAGAAGCGGGTCGAGGTCGACGCCCCACGATTCGAGCGTGGCCACGACATCGAAGATCCGCGGTCCCCGGTCCAGCGGAATGCCATGGAACAGGATGCCGCGCGGAACGGCCAGGAGCGGACTGCCCGGCGGCGATGCCGGCTGTCGCCGTCGATCAGCGGTCAGCAGCGAGTCGCTGCGAACGTACAGCGCCGCTCCCGCACTGTCGGTGCCGGCCAGGCGCCATCCGGCGGGCGCCGGGGCCGACGCTCGCTGCAGCAGATAGTTTGCCTCAGGTGACGGAGTCGCCTCGTGTCTGGCATAGTGGTTCCAGACCAGTGGCGACCCGCCGTAGACGGCTGGCACCGTGGGGTCCCAATCGTACGGGAAGAGCCGGTCGAGCAGCGTGCTCGCATGCATGACGTCCGGCGAGCTCGCGGCATAGCCCGGAATGCTCACACGGACTGTCTGGCCGATCTCGCGGCCCTCACGGTGCATGGCGAGGCGGCCCCACGGCCACGCCAGCAGCACGGCAGCAGCTCCCAGGGGCAGCCACGCGGCCGCGGCCACGCGACGGCCTGCGGGCACCATCGCCTGACGCAGCGCCACCGCCATAGGCAGGATCATCGCCGGCACGAAGTGATGCAATGACACGTGCGCCTGAACGAAGAAGAACAGGAAGTACGCGAGCGTCACCAGCGTCAGCGCTTTTGACACTCGATCCATCGATCGCCACATGAGGCAGGCAACGATCGGGAAGATCCCGGCCGGAATCGCCACATACAGGAGCCGAGCCGCGTCGGTGAACTGCAGGAACGCGAAGTAGCGCAAGATCCCGACAATGCCGTACTCGCCTCCGGGTAACGCCGCACCCCACGCGGCCAGCAGCCGCGGCGCCAGCGGCGCCGCGACGAGGGCGGCGATGAGAAGACCTGCCATCGCGGCGAGGTCGCGCCACGGCACCGGTCGTTCCACGAGCGCACGCGCGACGAGCCAGAATCCGAGGAGAATCAGCCCGCTGGGGAGGGAGAGGTAGGTGAGCACCACGAACAACGCGAGCCAGCCCCACTCGCGGCGCAGCGAGGCGACCAGCGCACCCACGTAGACGATCATGAGCAGCGTGTCCTGCGTGGCCGGCAGTGCGATATCGGCGCTGTAGGGGCTGTACGTCGCGCTGAACGCCATCGCCAGCACGTACGCACACACGCCGAGAAGGAACGCCACGAATACCGGTCGTGCCAGTCGCGCGCCCGGCAGGCCGACGCCGGCGAGCTCGCGGAGGCCGCAGGCGAGCACCGGAACGTAGAGCAGAAACGGCAGGCGTGCCGCGAACTCGAGCTCACCGAACAGGCGCAGGAACCACGCGTTCGGAAAGGCGTAGAGCATTGTCGTGATCCCTGGAAAACCGCCAACCGGTCCGGCACCCTCGGGCCAGAACGGCAGGGCGTACTGCAGCAGGAGTCGCGACGATTCGAAGGCGTGCGCGCCATCGCCGTTGAACGACTCCCACAGCAGCTTGGGCGCGAGAACCATATAGGACAGCCCCCACAGCACGAGCAGCGCGACGAAGTCCCGCACAGCATCAGGCGACGCGAAGGGCCAAACGACCGAAAGGCGCTCGACGCGGCGAAGCAGCACCACGAAGACACCGGCGGCGAAGGCGAGGAGCACCGTCGCGTACAACGAGCCGCGCAGCGCCGGACCCACCGCCGATTGGACGGCGCCGCTCACGACGCTCACGAGCACCAATGAACAGGCAAAGCCCAGGAACAGCCACTCCGTGAAGGTGCGGCTGCGCCCGAACAACATCGCCACCAGGAGTCCCGGCGCGAGTACCAGACAGGTGGCGGAGAGCGAGACCAGGGGGACCAGCGTGTACACGAGGCCGAAGTGACCGGCGGCGAGATACTCGCGACCCGCGACGGTTTCGCCGGCGAGGGCGGCCGCCCGGGCGATGATCGACGGGGCCAGCAGGGACGGGA
>JBQTIW010000306.1:0-8207 GCA_052387735.1 Gemmatimonadaceae bacterium | reverse complement strand
GCGCAAGGCGGTCTGCTGCGCCTTGTAGAGAGCTCGGATGCGGGGAGCACCTTTGCGGTCGTACTCCCCGCGGTCATGGGTGCCAAACGCACGCCGTCGTCCACGACACAGCACCTTCGTTCAAACCGGTTCCAGACCGTCTGATAGACTGTATCCGACGGGACCGCGTCCCTGACGATCTTCGACCGCAGACTCAGAGGTCACGCGCCATGCTGCCCGCTTTTCGACCGACATGACGCACGTCCGGTAGACGGAAGAAGGGAGAAACGACCCCTCTGCGACGTTGCTCCTCAACCGGGCCCGTGGGTGAGTGAAACCGGCCCTTCGGTGCGGTGTATTTGCGGTTGTACCCCGCTGCTGGGACTCGACAGCCTCCCGCCCAGCCGTACCGCGCCTGCTCCACAGCGGGGTGATTCGTTCCCCCATCGCGCCGTACTCACCCAGTGCAGGGAGGTCAACATGCGTCTCTTCGGCTTCGCGGGCGCGCTGGCAGCCGTATCGCTGCTGGCGGGCTGCGCCGACTCAGCAGGTCCCACCGTACCGCCGTCGCTTGCCGGGCAGATCGATGCCAGCCAGGAGGAAAGTCCGGGCACACAAGCGACCGTCAGTATCCTTGACGAATGTGAACCCATCTCGTTCAACGCAGCGCTTGGGCCAGGCACGTGCGTTGGAGACGGCACCGTCACATTCGAGGCCTTCCTCGCCGAGTTGCGTCAAACGCGCAGGGTTGCGACGTGGCAGAACTCACCGCGTGAAGTCCGGATGCTCGCTGGCCAGACCCTCGTCGGCACCAATCTCGGTGGCGAAGTCCATACGTTCACGGAAGTCGCGGCGTTCGGTGGAGGCATTGTTCCAATATTGAACGATCTGGCCCGTACGCCGATCGTAGCGCCGGAATGTCTCGCGTTAGGCCAGGCGGACTTCATTCCGCCCGGTGGGACATTCAGTGAAGTCGAGACCGATGTCGGCGTCGAGAAATACATGTGCTGCATTCACCCGTGGATGAAGGCTCACCTGATCATCAGGTAGCATAGAGTCCGGCGAAGGCGGGACCCGGAGTCCAGGGAAACGACACTGGGTTCTTGCCTTCGGCGGAACGCACGTCGCGAAGCCGGTGAAGGCCTCTGACGCGACGCCTCAGGCGTCGGTCGCGAAGAACGCCTCCGCCTCGTGGTAGGTCATTGCCAGTTTCTCAGCGAGCGTGCGGTCGGCGGGTGAGCGGCCAACGCTCTTTGAGCGTTCGAGATCGATGCGGTGCTGCAAGGCAAACGCGAGAACGAGGCCTGGCAGCGGCTTGCGACACCAGCAGACGGGTGGTCCACCCGCATGCGGGCAGTAGGCCAGCTCGATTTCGAGCCCCAGCAGGTCGCGCGCGCGATCGAAGCACTGCTCCACACTCGCCACGGTGACGGTGTCCGCGGCGATCTGCGGACGCCACGCATGGGCAAACAAACGCCAGTCTGCATCGCGGTATCGCGCGAGCACCTCACGGCGGTGAGGGACAATGGCAAGGTCATCGGCCTGCAGCACCGGACCTGAGCCGCCGGCGTTCGTCACCAGCACGTCGTCGAACTCCAGGCTCAGCGCGCGCGCCCTGGCGTCCGGGACGCGCCGGCGTGTGAACGCGCGGACCTCGACTGCGGTAAACCCTTCCTCCGGCACCGGCGCTTCCATCACGCGCTCGTAGCGGAACTGTGCGTCGGGCCCGAAGTAGCGAGGGTCGTCCTTGCCGCGATCGCGCAGGTCCTGGGTGGTCGGCAGCCGTCCGTGGACTTCAATGAGCCGGGTGATGGCATTGACCTGCGCGTCAGTCACACTGGTCGTAAGCCAGATACACCGCGCGGGCACGCCATGACGCCACGCACACTCGATCACGTCATTGCGAGATGCGCGCGACGGGTGGGTGTTGTCCAGCACCCATCGACGGCGCCCTTGCGCCAGTCCCGCGTCAAGTGCGCTCACGAGGTCGGAGAGCGATCCACCGCGGGCGTCTCGGTTCAGTCGTTCGTAGCTCCTGCGCTCGAGCTCGCGTGCCACGCTGCTCTTCCCTGCACCCGGCATGCCCATCACAAGCACGACTTCTCCATCGGCAGTGCCGGGCGGGCGACGCGCAGCGCGCGGGACACGCAGCAATCGTCCCGAGAAGCGGTCATCGAGCTCCTGGCGCTCGGTGTCGGTCAGAACGATGCGTGACACAGTGCCGATGGACCGCGCCGTCGCTTCACGCGTGGCGCCGGGGATCGGCACGACCTGGAACTCGCCGGTCGGACGGGCCGTCGCGCAGAAGCTCAGCAGCCAGCCGAGCGCAATCTCTTCCGGCGTTGCACCGTGGCGCGCGGCGATTTGCTTGAGCACGGGATCGCGGGCAAGGCGAGTCCGGCGCTCGCCGCCTAACGGTCGATACGCCATCAACCGGATCCCGTGGTCGCGACAGTACTCGGCAACGCCGTTGCGCAGGCTTTCGTCGTCGAGCATGGAGAGACTCACCTGCACCGACGCGACGTCCGTGAGGCGTCGCGCGGCCTCGATCTGACCTACCGTTACGTTGCACAGTCCGACGCGCCTGACCATGCCTTCGTTCTTCAGTCCCGCGAGCGCGCGAACGCTCGTCTCGATCGGAGTCCGCGGGTCGACGGCGTGGAGCTGATAGAGGTCGATGGCGCTTACGTCGAGTGCCCGGAGGCTGGCCTCACAAGCTACGCGGAGGTGCTTGGCACGCCCGTCGTTCACCCACGCGCCCTTGGACCGTGTCAGCCCCCCCTTGGTCGCGACTTCGATGCGCGCTCGATCGCCGCTCCACGCGCGAAGTGCTGCGGCGATCAGCCGCTCGTTATGACCGATGTCGTGCTCGTCGTGGCCGTACACGTCGGCAGTATCGAGCAGCGTCACGCCGGCCGCGAGCGCCGCATGAATGACCGAAATCCCGCGCGCCTCGTCGCGGGCGGGGGCGGTGGAGAGCCGCATGCATCCGAGTCCGATCACGGCCGCATGGGCGAGGGTGCGGTTCCTGGTCGCAGCACCCGGAATGCAAACAGCCTGCTGCGCGCAGCGGCAAGAGGATCGCCGTGCGGACTCGAGGGTGCGAGCGCCTCCCGCACGCAACGAGGCTCCTGCCAATTCAGGAGCCTCGTGCCGTTCTCACCCGCTTACCCGCTGACCCGCTTGCGGTCTACCCGTCGTCTCCACCGAGCTGAATGGTGATGCTCCGGATGCCCGAACCCCTCTCTCGTTTCACGGTGAAAGACGAGGCGGACGAGACCTCGGATGCAGACTCGCCGTGACCCGGCCCCATCGCGGAAAACGTCGCAGGAACGCCGGACTCTCCAGGAGCCCCCGACGAGAAGGTGGAAGGCACTGCTGTGCCAGATGCGATTCCCACAAACGTTGGGGGTGGAAGCTCAGCTCCCTCCCCGCCCGCCGTGCCCATGGAACCGTCTCCCATCAGGGCCCCCTCGACCCCCTGGAGCCCACTCGCGCCCGCTCCGGGAATCGGGGATTCCGGTGCGGGACTGTGCTGCGATTCCCGAGGGCCCATTCCTGACTCCCGCGCGTCGGGTGCTCCCAGATCCGGCGGCCGCACCTGCGTCGCAACGAAGCACTGCACACCCTCGAAATACCAGCCGTAGCGCCCACCGGCGAGCTCCGACCAATTGGTGGTGTAGAAGTGATCGCCGATCCGGGCGTTCCAGTAGCGATAGAGTGGCAACCGATCCGCAGCAGGAGAGGTGTACACGAAACACTGCACTCCCTCGAATCCCCAGCCATATCGCCCGCCGCCCAGCTCACTCCAACTGGTGGTGTAGAAATGGTCGCCGATCCGGGCATTCCAGTAGCGATAGAGCGGGACCATGCCCGGTGCCTGTTGCGACGCCACGTAGCATTGCACTCCTTCGAACGACCAGCCGTATCGTCCTCCGCCGAGCTCCGCCCAGTTTGTCGTATAGAAATGATCGGTGTTGTACGGGTTCCAGTAGCGGAACAGCGGTACGGTCAGCGCGACCGCGCCCCCACCGGTCGTTCCGATCATCTGCCGAACGTTTGGTCGGTTGCCGATGCGCTGCATCGCGGGCCGGCCAGGCGCGTCCTGTTGCGGAGAACCCGTTGAACGAAGCAGCGCGCGGGCCGTCGCCGGCGTGAGCAGCGTCATCGCACGCGCCCGACGGTTGCCCTGGACGCACCCGAGCGCTCCCACGACAATCGGGGACGCACTCGACGTGCCGCTGAACTGGTCGGTGTACCAGAAGTCCTCATTCGACCCACCCTGAAGGTCACCGTAACCCGAGGTCGTGACCTCTCGTCCCCACCCCTGGGCGTCGAGCGCCATTCCGTAGTTGGAGAAGTCGAGGCGCGACCGGTCGGGCCCATGATCGTTGCCGTGGGTCCCCGGGGGTGGCGCGCCCGCTCCCACCAGCACCGCCCCTGAGTCGCTGGCACCACGCCGGAACGGGTTGGCCCAACTCGCCGGGAAGCCGACCTGCGGCGTGTCGTAGATCGCGTCATCCAGATTCACCGCGCCATTGCCCGCGGCTTCGACGACGATCACGCCTCGGCTCGTGGCATACCGAATCGCATCATAGTCATCGGGCCACCACTCGATGGCGATGAACCCCTGCTGCCCGACACCCGTCGCCGCCGGTCCCGGGCGGTGCAGCTCAATGAGGATGATGTCGCCCGCGCTGAGCGCATCGGCGGCGCGACGAATCGCCGCGGCCGACCCCATGCCCCCGAAGATCGACATCGCGCGTGTGTTGGCTTCTGGGCAGATGCCGGTGATCCCCAGACCGTTCACATCGCCGCCGAACTCGCCCATGACCGCAGTGCCGTGGTTGCGCCAGGCGATGTCGGTCGACTGCGTGCCGGCCACCACGCCCCCCTGGTTCTGGGTCAGGTCCTCATGCGTGAATCGCCACGCCCCCTCGATATCGATGATGCGGACACCGGCACCCCGACCACCAGGCTGCGTGGCGGCGAAGAGCGCGTCGATACCGCCCGGGGCGACACCCAGGTATCCCTGGCGGGGCGAGAAATCCGGCGTAGCCGGGGGCGCCTCGTTAGGGCTGGGCAGCATCACGTTGATCGACTCCGGGACTCTCTCCGGCAGCACCGGACTCGTCCCGATCGTCGGCGATCCAGCGTGTGGCGTCTGCACGCGTACGGCCGGGAACGTCGGGGGTTTGACGTACGCAGCCTGAATCGACGGAAGCTGACGCAGGTTCGCCGCCACGCGTTCGAGCTCGTCATCCCGCGCCTCGACCTTGAAATACTTCGACAGGTCCGGCGTGCCGGTCGGGTCTTCCCCAGCCGTCAGTTCGTCAATGACGGCGCGCATTTCCCGCCGAACACTGACCTCGAACAGCGGACGCATGCTCGCGCCTGCCGACGCCAGGTACGACGTCAACTTGTTCGTGTCTGCGGGTGATGCGGTCGTCACCGTGCCGCGCGCCGCACGGACCTTTGCGGCGGGATTGGCAATCACGATCAGTTCCCGGTCGGCGGGTTCAGCCGACGAATCAAAGGGCGTCCGCCTTGGCGTTGGTGTGGTGGGTCGTCTGTTCGTCATCGGGATCCTTCCATTTCAGGGGACGTGGACCACAATCGATGCCAGGCACTACGGCATCGCATCGGCCGGCTTGACGTACGCGGCCGCTATGAAGGGATTCTCCCGTAATTGTTCGAGGATCCGAGCGCCGCGCGCGTCATCGGGCACGTCGGCGACGTAGTAGCTGCGGAGCGCGGAGTCCGCCGACGCAGGATGCATCGGGCGGAACTCGATACCGAGCTCATTCGTAAGACGCTCGATTACACCGGGGGACAGCGTCCGGCCTGCGGCCTGGCGCCTGGAGTCGGCCTCTTCCCCAGCGAGCTGCACGGTCACCACCACGGCAAACCCTCGCACGCCGGAGTTAGAGTGGGAGGGCCGGCGTGGAAGACTGAGTATACGGATTCCCGTCCGGGCGTCAACGGCAGGTGCACGGGCGGGCAGGCGGAACGGCACGACTGTACGTCTCCGTGCCGCGCGCCTGGGCGCCGGTGCCGCTCGTGCGCCATATGAGCTGAATCCAACCCGGGCGCGCGGCCTCGACAGGGAAAACGAGGCGTCGCGAAGGAGCGCACAGATCCCCTCAAGAAGTGCCTCGGGACGACCGATATCTATTCTCGGAGGATCACACCGCGACGCTCGTTCCTCCAATGGCCTTGTAGTGCACCCGCCGGAGAACTGCATGCAGCTCCTCAAGAATGCCCGCCTGTCACACAAACTCCTGCTGCCCCTTCTGGTAGCAAGCGTCCTGGTAGTGGGGGGCATCCTCGTGGTGGTATCGCGGACACGGCGTGAGACCGTGGAGCAGGCGGGATTGGCTACCGGTCGCGCGGTGGCCAACCAGATCGTGACGCTTCGCACCTTCTACACGGCGGAGATCGCATCACGCGCCAAGCGCGCCGGCATGCAACTCGGCTACGACTACGCCGAGCGGGATAGCGTGCTGCCCTTGCCGGCCACACTGGTGAAGGCGCTCGGCACGAGCATCGCGAAGGAGTATCCGGGAACCGACGTTCGCCTCCTGTCCAACTATCCGTTCCCGCACCGCGCGAAGGGACACGCGCTCGATGAGTTCCAGTCGGGCGCCCTCGCTGCGCTGAAGAAGGATCCCAAGCAGCCCATCCACCGTTTCGAGGACGTGAACGGCCGGCTCTCGGTGCGTTATGCGGTGGCCGACGTGATGAAGGAGGGCTGCGTTGCGTGTCACAACACGCACCCGCAATCGCCAAAGAAGGACTGGAAGGTCGGTGAGGTGCGCGGGATCGTGGAGGTCGTAGTACCGGTCGACGATGTGAGCGAAAGCGTTGCCGGAAGCGCGGCGACACTCGGCATCTTCGTGATCGTGAGTTTCGCCTTGTTGGGCATCGCGATGTTCGTGCTGACCCGCCGGGTGGTCACGCGCCCGCTCAACGGCGCCGTGCAGGTCATGGAGCAGGTCGCTGAAGGCGACCTGAGCGTGCAGCCCGTGTCGGAGAGCCATGATGAAGTCGGGCGCCTGCACGGTGCCCTCGGCGCCATGGACGGGAAGCTGCGCCTCACCGTGGGCCAGATCCGGGAATCGGCGTCGAGCATTCAGGTGGCGGGCGCTGAAGTGGCGACGGGGAACAGCGATCTGTCCACCCGCACCGAGCATGCTGCTGCCAACCTGCAACAGACGGCAGCGAGCATGGAAGAGCTCACCGGCACCGTCAAGCAGAGCGCAGACTCCGCTCGCCAGGCGAAGCACTTAGCCTCGAGCGCGGCGGAGGTTGCGGCCCGCGGCGGAACGGTGGTGGGTCAGGTCGTGGACACCATGGATGACATCACCAGCTCGAGCAAGAAGATCGCGGACATCATCGGTGTCATCGACGAAATCGCCTTCCAGACCAACATCCTGGCGCTCAACGCCGCGGTCGAGGCTGCGCGCGCCGGTGATCAGGGCCGGGGGTTCGCCGTGGTCGCGTCGGAGGTGCGTTCGCTCGCGGGGCGCTCCGCAGACGCCGCGAAGGAAATCAAGACGCTGATTCATGCCAGCGTCGAACGCGTCGAAAGTGGCGCGCGACTCGTCGGTGAGGCCGGTACGACGATGCAGGAGATCGTGGGACGGGTTCAGCGTGTCAGCGACATGATGGGCGAGATCAGCAGCGCCGCGTCGGAACAGAGCGTCGGCATCGGCCAGGTGAACGTGGCCGTGACCCAGCTGGATCAGATGACCCAGCAGAACGCCGCCCTGGTGGAACAGAGCGCGGCCGCCGCAGAGAGCCTCGAGGATGAGGCGAACCGGATGGCCGAGGTGGTCGCGGGGTTCAGGTTCTAGGTCCGGCGGTCTGCAGGAATCGCAGCAACGCTGCATTCAAGACGTCCGGACGCTCCACGTTGGACAGGTGCACCGCCTCTGGAATGACCACGAGCTCGCTCGACGGGATGAGAGCGTGCAGTTCGGCGGCCAGCGCCGGCGGAGTTGATTCATCGAGCGAGCTGCCGATGATCAGCGTCGGGACGACGACGCGGGCAGCGTCCTCGTGGAGATCAGCGTCGCGGAGCGCAAGGCAGCATCTCAGGTAGCCGTTAGGCTCGGCAGCATCGAGCATGGCGCCGATCGCGCTCGCCGTGTCGGGATGGCGCGCCCGGAAGCTGGAGCTCAGGAAGCGCCCCACGACAGCGTCGCGGATAGCAGCCGTGCCTCCAC
>JBQTIW010000305.1:0-3878 GCA_052387735.1 Gemmatimonadaceae bacterium | reverse complement strand
CACCACATGCGCCGCTACACCGCGCACCGCGGGAGAAAACGAGGGGCGGACCGGTCGAGGACCAGTCCGCCCTGGCGTTAGGCAGGCACCAGCCGCCGCGGCTCAGGAGCCGGAGAACGGCGCGTACTTAAAGGCGATGATCCCCGCTCCGTCCACTTCCAGGCGGAAGGCCTTGGAACCCTTTGCGGCGATGCCGGCGATGGAGGCCTCCTTCGACGCGATCACCGTGCCGCTCGCATCGATGAAATCGAACTTCACGACGTAGTCCTGCGCGGCCTCGCTGAGATTGTCGACGTTCCCCGCGAGCACGTGCTTGGTACCGTCGTGGCTCCAGAGGTTGAAGGTCACCTTGGCCTTCGCGTTCTGGTAGCGGGTGAAGTACTTGAGGAGCGAGTCGTTCGCCGCCTTGAAGTCGGCTTCCTTCGGGTCGAGCCGCGCCTTGATGGAGGCCGCAGTGGCGTTCTTCTGAGCCATGGTGCTCTTTTTGTCGTTGGCTGCATCGAGCGCGGCCTTCCTCAGCGAATCGATCTGCGTCTTGTTGGCCTTGGCGGTTGTCTGATAGTTGAGCGCCATGACCTGGTACGCCTCCGGATTCTCGGGATCGACGTCGATGAGGCGGCGGAGGTACCCATCTGCCTCGCTGTTCCGGTCGAGCCTTTGCAGCGTGAGCGCGATGTTGAACAGCGCGTCGCGTGAGTACGGGTTCTTCTTGAGCCCAGCCTCGAACAACGCGGCGGCCTCTTTGGACTTTTCCGCACGGGCAGCGTTGACTCCGGCCTCGAAGAGCTGGGTGTCGGTGTACTTCTCGGGGTTGGCAGCCATCGCACCGAACACGCGCGCTGCCGCACTCTCGTCGCCACTCATGATCTGGGCGCGCGCGAGCGTCGCTTCGGCCTTGGCGTCGCCCGGGAACTCCTTCAGGTAGCCTTCGAGGAACGCGACGGCCTGGGCAACCTTGGCCTTCTTGGCATCACCCTCGAGCGCCTCGGCGTGGCCCAGGATCACCTGCGCGAGGTTGTTCATCGTGCTCTTGCGTTCGTCGACCAGGGCGGTGTCACCCTTCATCAAGTCGGTCATCTTGGTGAACGACTCGATGGCGCCGTTCATGTCGTCTTTGCTCTGACGCGCGTTGCCTTGGATGTTGTAGGCGATGTAGGCCAGCTTGTACCCGTCGTACACGACGAGGCTGCGGTTGGCGAGCGCGAGGGCGCTGTCCACCTGCTGGTTGTTGTACGCGTTGACCGCCTGGTTGACGAGCGCGGCGTACACTTTCCGGCGGTACTCCTCGGTCTGGTCCTTGCACGCCGCGTTGGTCGCTTCGACCATGTCGAACATCGAGTCGGCGCCGGCGACGAGGTCGATCGTGCCGTCGCCCGCGAGGCCGATGCTGGCGCGGGTGACCGGTTCCGTACCGTTAGGCAGGCTGGCTAGCTCTACGAACGCGGAGCCGATCACCATCGCCCGGCCGGTCGGATTCTGGGCGATGACCTTGGCTTCGTCCTTCTGCAGCTTGGCGAATGCGTCCTTCACTGCAGCCGTTACCTGGTCCGGCTTGCCCTGGAACAGCGCGGCCTTTGCCAGCGCGTTGTTGGCGTCCTTGATCTGACCTGGCTTACCGAGCTCGATGGTGCACGCGGCCTGGGCCGAGAGCGCCGCTGGCGCGATCATCAGCACCAAACCCAGCGTCGCCGAGAGTCGCTTTTGTGTCATGTCGTGAAGTCTCCGTACAGGTGAGCGCGCGGCCATCCGCGCCAGAAGTTCGTGATACACAACTCCGCTAGTCCAGTTCCGCCACCGCCAGTCCCTCGATCTCGGCGGCGGTGCGGCCTGTAACCCGCGACACACGCGCCACGTCGTCGAACTCGGGCTTGGTCCGTTTGCCGCCGTTAGGCAGGCGCGCCACCTTCACCCGCACGACATGTCCCAGCACCCGCACCTCGCGCACCTCCCGCACCAGCGCGCTCCGCTCCACCACCCCGCGCCTCACGCCCAGTGTGCTCGTGTGCAGGAACACCAGCGCCTCGATGCGGGAAACATCGCCAACCGGACACAAGACTTCCAGCCGCGTTCCCGCCCGCCCCTTCTTCATGTGCGTGGATGTCAGGAACACGTCAAGTGCACCTCCGTCCAGCAACACCTGGGCTGCCCCCGCCAGCGCCTCCGCCGTCATGTCGTCGATGTCGCACGCCAGCATAACGAGATGCTCGCGGGCAGCGTCGAGCGTGTCGGACTCGGCCAGGACCAGCCGTAGAACGTTGGGACGCCCCAGCAGGTCCTTCGTCCCCGCGCCGAATCCCGCGCGCCGCGGGATGTAGGTCTCCGGAGGCGCGCCCTCCGATAGCACGCGCACCAGCGCCGCACCCGTTGGTGTCACCAGCTCCCCCGTCCCCTCCGGTCCCGACCGAACTCGTTGCCCCTCCAGCAATCGGAGCGTCGCAGGGGCAGGAACCGGGAGTACGCCATGCGCGGCTTTCACAAAGCCATCCCCCAGCGAGATCGTTCCACAGAAAACGCGCGAGACCCCCAGTTCGCTCAGCCCCCAGATCGCACCCACGACGTCCAGGATTGCGTCCACGGCACCGACCTCGTGCAGGTGCACCTCTTGCGCCGAAACCCCGTGCGCCTCCCCCTCGACTTCTGCAATTGCCCCGAACGCCGCTTTGGCCTTTGCCTTCACCAGACTCGGCAGCGGCGCAGCGTCGACGATCGCGAGGATCTCATCGATGTGGCGCCCGTGCGGTTGTTCGGGGATATCGAAGTCGACCTTGGTCGCGACTAGACCATTACGGCTCACCTTGGCCAGCCTGACCCCCACCTCTCCCAAGCCGAGGTGTCCTGGGAGCGCCTGGAGCCACTCAGGGGCGAGTCCCACGTCAATCAGGGCTCCCAGCAGCATATCGCCAGAGATGCCGCTGAACGGGTCGAGGATCGCGAACACAGGGCGGTGGGGATGGCGGTCGGCGGTAGTCGAGCCCAGAATGGCTCGCGCAGAGACCCTACGCCTCGCGCAAACCTAGCGCGGCCGCGCACCTCGAACCACCGCCATTCTTCGACGGTCCCTCCTTCCTATTCTCGATAGGACGCCCCACTCCCCGTGTTGTACACCACCACTTCCGCATCTCGCGACAGCCGCCCTGCCGCGACAAGCTGAGCCGTGACAGCCAGCGCGCAGCCGCCTTCGGGAGCAGCGTCGATACCGCTCCTCGCCCCAAGAATTCTCGTGTAGGTTCGGATGTCGTCTTCGCTGGCCGCAGCCGCGATACCCCCGCTCTCGCGCAACGCACGGAGCACTAAACGGTCTCCGAGCGGGCCCGGAACTCGCAGGCCCGCTGCGTGCGTAACGGGGTTTTCCCATGGTGCGGCCTTCTCCAACCCGGCATCAAAAGCCCGGACCAGCGGAGCACAGCCAGTGGATTGAGTGACCACCACTTTCGGGAGTCGCTCCGCGGCGTTCAGCCAGCCCCACGCCTTCATCTCTCGGAAGACCTTCCACATCCCAATGACGCCTTCGCCACCACCAGTTGGATAGACCACCACATCAGGAAGTCGCCAGTCCAACTGCTCGGCGAGTTCGAGGCCGAGAGTCTTGTTCCCCTCGGCACGGTATGGCTCGCGGAGTGTGGCGACGTTGAAGTAGCCACTCTCCGCAGCAAAGGCCACGCTCAGTCGTCCCGCGTCTCCGATGTGTCCGTCGATCGTGATGAGCTCCGCACCGACGGACCGGATGATGTCGAGAATCGGACGCGGCGTGGTCGCCGGCGCGTAGACCCTCACCGGAATGCCCGCCGCGGCGCCGTAGGCGGCGAGCGCGGCACCGGCGTTGCCCGCCGTGGGCACCACGAATCCCGGCACGCCCCGCGCCCTGGCGCGTGTGACGG
>JBQTIW010000304.1:0-9432 GCA_052387735.1 Gemmatimonadaceae bacterium | reverse complement strand
GTGGGGGCCCGGGTCGGGGGCCCGGGGGGGGGGGGGGCGGTGTGGCGGGGCTCCGGGGGGGGGGGGGGGGCCCGCGGGGGGGTGGCCGCTTGGGCCGGGGCGCCCGCCACGCCTGTGGCCGCGCAGGCGACGCGCGAACGTCGGAACATTCTGTTCGTCTTCACCGACGATCACGCCACTCAGGCCATCAGTGCATATGGCTCCCGGATCAACCGGACGCCCAACATTGACCGCCTGGCGCGTGAGGGGATGCTGTTCCGCAGCGCCTTTGTGACCAATGCGATCTGCGGTCCGAGCCGGGCGACCGTGCTCACGGGACAGTTCGGCCATCTCAACGGTGTCCCCACCAACTTCGATTCCCTGCATCCTACCACGCTCACGTTCCCCAAGCTCCTGCGCGCGAACGGCTATCAGACGTCACTGATCGGGAAATGGCACCTCCAGGCGCTCCCGGACGGATTCGATCACTACGAGATCCTGCAGGGGCAGGGCACGTACTACAACCCGCGTCTCTTCCGCCCGCGGGACACGGTGAGCATCGAGGGCTACACGACCGACATCATCACCGATCGCGCACTGGAGTGGCTGAGGAACGGACGTGATCCGTCGCGGCCCTTTCTCCTGATGTATCAGCACAAGGCGCCGCACCGTCCGTGGGACCCCGCGCCCGCCCACTTCGGAATGTTCACGGGGGCGCCGATCGCCGAGCCGCCCACGCTGTTCGACGACTGGTCCGGACGCGCTTCGCCCGCGCGTGAGCAGGAGATGACCATCGCGCACCACCTCAACGAGCGCGACCTCAAGCTCATCGCGCCTCCCGAGCTCACGCCAGCCCAGCTGGCGCGGTGGAACGCGAGCTACGGTCCCGTGAACGCCGCGTTCCGCGATCGTCCGCCCACCGATCGTGCCCTCGTGCGGTGGAAGTATCAGCGCTACCTCGAGGACTATCTGCGTACGGTGGCGGCGGTCGACGACAACCTCGGACGCATGCTCGGCTACCTCGACTCCACCGGTCTGGCGCGGAACACGATCGTCATCTACTCCTCGGACCAGGGGTTCTTCCTTGGCGAGCATGGCTGGTTCGACAAGCGCTGGATGTACGAGGAGTCGCTGCGCACTCCGTTGTTAGTCCGCTGGCCCGGCGTCGCGCGGCCGGGATCGGTGAACCGGGACCTGGTGCAGAATCTCGACTACGCGCAGACCATGTTGGACATGGCCGGGGTTGCGGCCCCGGCATCGATGCAGGGCCGGAGCCTCGTGCCGCTGCTGCGGGGCCGCACACCCGCGAACTGGCGCGATGCAATCTACTACCAGTACTTCGAGTATCCCGCCGAGCACATGGTGCGCCGCCACTACGGCGTGCGCACGAAGCGCTTCAAGCTGATTCACTACTACGAGATCGATGAGTGGGAGCTGTTCGACCTGCAGCGTGACCCTCGAGAGCTGCGGAGCGTTCATGCAACCGCTGGCTATCGCGAGGTAGTCCAACGCCTCAAGACGCGCCTGCAGGAGCTGCGCGCGCAATACCGGGTGCCCGATGCCGATCCGGTGCCGTACCGCCCGCGCTAGTATCGCTGCGCGTGGCCGGGGACTCGCCCATGGTGCAGGAGCCCCGTGTCGTTGCACCACGTTCCGCCACTGGTCTACTCCGCGCGCAGCGCGTCGCAGGGATCCACCTTCGTGGCACGTCGCGCGGGGACGGTGCAGGCGACCAGCGCTGCCAGCAGCAGGAGGCCGATCGTCGCGCCAAGAACCCGCAGGTCCGTGGGTGCAACCCCGTAGAGCGACGCGCGCAACGCTCCACCGACGGCAAGCGCGCCGATCGTGCCCACGACGAGTCCAACCAGGGGGAACATCATCCCCTCGCGCACGACCAACCGCAGCACGGCGCCAGGCCGCGAGCCGAGTGCGAGCCGAATCCCCATCTCGCGCGTACGCTGGCTGACCGCGTACGAGACGACGGCGTAGATCCCGCTCACGGCGATGCACACTGCCAGCACGGCGAAGACGCCAAAAAACCAGGCATCCAGCCGCTGGCGTGCCCACGACATCCCGACGCGCGACTGCAGCGTCTGGATGTCGGTCATCGGCACGTCGGGGTCGACACCGTGCACGGCGTTGCGAATGGCACCCACGAACGCCGATGGCTCGCCCGTGGTACGGACGAAGTACATCCGCCAGCCGTACGTGAACTGCGCATACGGCGTGTAGAAGCTGTGGCGATTGGGACCGACGTCGAGGGGCTCGTACATCACATCTCCCACGATGCCCACGATCTCCGCGCTCGAGTCGGGACGGTCGAAGCTGCTGCCCCCGCCGAACCAGACGCGCTGCCCTACCGGATCGTCGTCAGGCCAGAAACGGCGCGCTGCACTCTCGCTGATGATGGCCACGCGCGGCCGGCCGGCGATGTCCTGCGCCGTAAACGAACGACCGCGAATGAGCGGGATGCCTAACGTGGTGAAATGCTCGGGGGCGACGTAATGCCGGAGCACGGGAGGTGCGTCGCCCGGTCCCGGTTGCGGACGACCCCCGATGAACAGGACGCTCCTCGCGGTGCCACTGACCGGCGCGCCGCCGTCCACCGTGGCCGTCACGACGCCCGGCACGGCTTGGATGGCCTCCAGCATCCGCGCGATGAACGCGGGGGCCTGGTCGGTGGGAACGCGCACATCCGACGGCATCAGTGAGAAGCTCAGCACCTGTCGGGGATCGACGCCGAGGTCGGTCCGCAGCATCCGCGCGAAGCTGTCGATCATCAGACCGCCCGCCACGAGCAACACCACCGCCAGTGCCGTCTCGATGCCCACGATCACGCCGCGGGCCGAGGGACGCCGAAGGCTGCCGGCAGCAGCCGAAGACCCGCGCGCCCCTTCGCGAAGTCCGGCAAGCAGATCTCCGCGAAGTGCGGTGGCGGCCGGGACCGACGCGACGAGTAGCGCGCTGACGGCTGTCAACACGAGGCCAAAGACCAGCGCGGTCCAGCTGAACTCCGGCGTCGCGAAGGCGGCGAGGCTCCCGTAGAAGTTGCGCGGACCCCACACGTCGGTCGGAACGCCGATGCGCGAGCCGAGCCTGAGGGCGAAGAGGGTGCCTAACAAGCCGCCGACCCCCGCCAGGAGAGCGCCTTCGGCGAAGTGGAGCCTGAAGAGCGCACGTGGGCTGCTTCCCAATGCCGTGCGCACGGCGCTTTCGCGGTGGCGCGAGACCGCGCGCCCCAACAACAGACTGGTCACGTTGGCACAGGCCAGGAGGTGAAGGAGCGCCACGGCGCCGAGGAGCAGCAGGACGGCCTCGCGGACGTCCGGGTGAACGCGCGCCTCGTTCAGCGAGCGGGCGACCGCTCCGGCGTGATCGGAGGAGTCGGCCTCGACATCGGGAAGCTCGGCGTATATGCGCGGGCCAAGCGTTTGCAGTTCGGCGTTCGCGCCGGCAACCGTAGTACCAGGCTTCAATCGCGCAACGACATTGATGAAATTCTGATCCGTGACGAGGTAGTCTGCGTACGTCAGCACGGGCGCCATGGTCGTGGGAATCCACAGCTGGGCCCTGTCCGTGAGCCCGCGAAACGCCGGCGGCATGACCCCGATCACCGTCAGAGAACGGCCGTTGAGCCCGATGGCCTTTCCTACCATCTGCGGATCGCCGCCAAAGCGCCGCTGCCAGAAGTCGTGGCTGAGGATGACGATCGGATGCGCGCCGGCCACGTCGTCCTCTGTATCGTGAAAGGCCCTCCCCAGCACGGGGCCGACCGAAAGCGCGCGGAAGTACGTCGGGGATACGAACTCTCCCCGCACGGGCTCCGTCTCATCAGTGCCGGTGAGGGTCAGCTCGCTCCCCGAGTAGTTCGCGACCTGCGCGAAGGCGCCAGCCAGTTCGCGCAGTCGAAGGGCGCGAGCATATGACCACCGCTCGTTATGCGGCCCCTCGCCTCGCGCCGTGTGCGTCGTGTACACGATGGTGAGCTCGTCTGGCCGGAGGAACGGCGGCTGACGGAGAATCGCGGCATGCACCATCCCGAACGCAGTGGTGAGGGCTCCGATGCTGACGGCAAGTGTGGCGATGACGGCGAGGACGAGACCGGGCGCTCGGGAAAGCCAACGCATGGGAGGCGAACGGGGAAGCGGGTGAGCGGGTACACGCGTAAAGGGGCAAGCGCGCAAGCAGGTAAACGGTCTGAACATCCCGCAGGACGCCCGGAGTTCACCCTACCCGTTGTCCGGCGTGCCCGGTGGCCTGCCTACCGCTTGCACTCAATCTGATGCCTGTCGATGACGCCGTGTTTACCTCCCGCTTGCCAGCCCGACGGCCCAGCATAGTATCAAAGCAAGTATGCTTCGAGAGGACGTGATGTCGCGAACGGCGCTCGGCGAGTTTGAACACATGGTCTTGCTGACGCTCGTGCGGCGAGGAAAGCGCGGGCACGCGGCTCCCATCGTGATGGAGCTGGAGGCGGTGACCGGTCGGCGCGTCACGGCCGCCGCCGTTTTCATCGCGTTACGTCGACTCGAGCAGCGTGGGTACGCACGGTCGAGCAAGCGCGAAGCTCGGCCGGGCGAAGGCGGGCGGGGTCGCCGCGTCTTTCAGGTGACAGCCACGGGAATGGCCAGGCTCGCCGAATCGCGTCGCACCTTCGAACAGCTGTGGGGAGCGCCGAGTCCCGCGGCGGAGCCGTCGTGATCGGCTCCCCGCCTCGGCTCGCCGAACGCGTACTCGGAGCGCTCCTTCCGCGCGGTTGTCGCGACGAAGCGCTCGACGAGCTCGCAGAGCTGTACGAGTGGCGCCTCGCCAGCGGCAGCGACGTCACCGCGGCCACGTGCTGGTACTGGAGACAACTGCCCGGATTTGCTCTGCGGCTGCACTGGTCGACGCTGGTCAACGGCCCGCTGGGGCCGCCGTCGATACGGGTGCAACCGACCATCCGAACATGGAGCGATAGGATGCGTTCCCTCACGACGGCCGTGCGGTACGCCACACGCGCCATGCTGCGCACGCCAGCCTTCACGGCGATTGCCCTCCTGACCCTGGCGCTCGGTATCGGCGCCAACGCCGCGATCTTCAGCGTCGTGCGGACCGTGCTGCTGCGGCCCCTGCCGTTTCCCGAGCCGGAGCGCATCATCGAGCTGAACGAAACCCACACCGGGCGCGACGCGGGGGCGTCGTTCGCCCACGACAACTTCTGGGACGTGCGAGACATGAATCGCACCCTCGAAGCGGTTGGGGCGATCGGCTGGAGCTCGATGACCCTCAGTGGAGGCGCCGAGCCGCAGCGGCTGAGCGTCGCCTCGACGTCGGTCGGTTTCTTCCAGGCGTTAGGTGTGCAGGCCCGGAGCGGCCGCCTCTTCCTGCGCGGGGAGGACGAGCCGGGCGCGGATGGGCGGATTGTGGTCCTCAGTCACGGCTTCTGGACGACGCGCTTCGGGGGCGATCCCACGGTGCTCGACCGCACGATCACGCTCGACGGAGAGGGATACCGCGTGATCGGCGTGCTGCCACCGGGTACGCCATGGCTCGACGTCGCCGAGGCCTTCGTGCCGCTGGTGCGGCGGCCCGGCGCCAATCGCACAAGCTGGGAATTGCTGGTGATCGCCCGGCTCGCCCCCGGAGCAACGGTGGCGACCGCCCGGACCGACCTCGCCGCCGTGGCACGGCGAATTGCCGAGGCGCAAGCGGAGGTCAGGGACCTGGGGATCCGCGTGGGGACGACCGAGGACTGGGTCGCCAGCCCGAACCTGCGACGCGCGTTGCTGGTCCTGATGGGCGCGGTCGGATTCCTCCTGCTGATCGCCTGCGTGAACCTGGCCAACATGCTCCTGGCGAGGGCAACGGCGCGGGTACGCGAGCGCGCCCTGCGATCGGCGTTAGGCGCGTCCCGGACGCGGGTCGTGCAGCTGGCGCTGATCGAATCGCTGCTGCTGGGCATGGCGGGGGCGGCGCTCGGGGTGGGACTGGCCCTCGTCGCGCTCCACTACCTGCGGGCGTTCAACCCCGGCGACATTCCGAGGCTGGTGGAGGCCCGCATCGACCTGTGGGTGCTCCTCATCGCGTTAGGCGCCGGGTTGGTGACCAGCGTCCTGACCGGACTGGTCCCGGCGCTCCGCACGCCGTACGACGACCTGGTGTCGGGCCTTCGCGAAGGGGAGCGCAGCGTGGCGGGCGGCCGCCGCGCCGGACGCTGGCGTCGGTCCCTGGTGGCGTTGGAGGTGGCGCTGTCGCTTGTGCTGCTCGTGGGTGCGGGCCTCCTGGTCCGCAGCTTCAGCAACGTGCTCGGCGTGGAACGCGGATTCCGCACCGAGAACCGGCTCATGTTCACCGTCGGGTTTTCCGGCGCGCGCTCCGAGGCGCAGGCCGTGCGCCAGGGGCACCAGTTGACCGAGTTGCTCTCCCGCATCAGGGCGATGCCGCAGGTGACCGCGGCTGCGGTCGTGCACCTGCGACCCTTGCGCGGCGCGGGCACCGGCATGGGATTCGGGGCCGCCGATCGGCCGGACGCGACCGGCAGTGACATTCCCTGGGCCGGCTGGCGCCTCGTCTCCAACGACTATTTCCGGACGTTAGGCTTGCCGTTGGTCGCCGGGCGCGATTTTACGGAGCAGGACCTGATCGGCATGCAGCCGCGGCGGGTGATCATCAGCAACCGCATCGCCGAGCTGTTGTGGCCGGGCCAGAACGCGATCGGCCGCCAGCTCGTGTTGTGGAAGGGCCAGGACGGCAGCGCCGGTGAGGTGATCGGCGTCGTCGGCGACATGCGCGATTGGGGACTGACGGACGACCCGACGTATGCGGTATACATCCCGACCTCCGGCGCCGGATTGTCCCCGGCGCATTACGTCGTTCACAGCACGGTGCCCACCGCGGTGCTGGTCCCGATGATTCGCGCCGCGCTCACGGAGCTGGACGCGGGCCTCCCGCTGTCAGAGGTGCAGAGCCTGGACGATCTGGTAGGCGACTCCGTGGCGTCGCGGCGTTCACCATGGTGCTCCTGGCGACACTGGCGGCCGTCGCGCTCCTGCTGGCGATCGCCGGCGTGTACGGTGTGCTGTCGTACAGCGTGTCGCAGCGGCGCATCGAGGTGGGCGTTCGCCTCGCGTTAGGCGCGAGCGCGGCCAGCGTCCTGCGCCTCGTGCTGGTGCAGGGGCTGACCCCGGTGTTCATCGGGATCCTGGCCGGGGTGGCGGGGGCGCTCATGCTGTCCCGCCTCATGACGAGCCTGCTCTTCGGCCTGACACAGCTGAACGTCCCGACCTACCTGGGAGTTGCAGCTATCCTCCTGGGGGCGGCGACGCTGTCCTGCTACCTCCCCGCACGCGACGCGCTGCGGGTCGATGTGCTGCAGGCGTTGCGGTGTCCGGGCCGGAGGGCCGCGATCGCCAGGATCCCGGCACCGAGCTCGACCGTTGTCTGACGACCGTGTGCGACGGCGGGCCATAAACGGCTGTTCCGCCGCGCCTGCGCAGGGCTCAACCGGAGCGCACGGCAGGTCCTCCTTCAGGCGTCGTAGTCATCCCTCGCACCGCGGTGAGTCCTGACCTTTCGATGCCGGACGTGAGCGGGATCCCGGGCTCGCGGCACACGTACGGCCTGGTGTCGGGTACTGCAGGGCAACGGCGTGTCGATGCGTGTGGTTGGACCGGAGCGCCAGTGGTCGGGACCTCCCCGGCGACCATCGACGGGTCGTGCTTCGGTACGCCACTCACCGCCGGGCGGTGTTTTCGTGATGTGATTCACACACCCTTGTTAAGCTGGGGGGGTGTGTGATCTGCGTCTGCCCGATGCGGCCACGCGCGCGCTGCCGGCGCCGCCTGCCTAACGCGTATTGCGCGGTGTCGGAAGTCGCGCGCTGCGGCGGCGCGTCCCACCAAACGGGCGAGAGTCACGCAACGCCCCCACGTCTGTCGGGACCTAACCAATGAGCGCTACATACGGTTGAGATCCGTTCGACAAACGGATTGAGAATTGGCGAGCACGCGTCTATTGTGTGTGGCGGAACGGTCAGCGCGCCTCTTCTCTCATCGAACGCTCCATGCTCTCTCGCGCCACAGACACCACGCTGCGGGCCAGTGCCTTCAGTTTCTTCATCCTCTCGTTAGCCGCGTGCGGGGAGACCGGTCCCTCGGTTCGACTGCCGGCTGCGACGGTGACCAACGCGACCGGTGTAGCCCTGGTCGGACCGGCGGGGCAGCCACTCCCCAATCTGGTCGTCATTCGCGTCACCGACGCTGGAGGCAGCGAGCTCGAAGGGGTGACGGTGACGTTCGCCGTGACCGCGGGGGGTGGCAGCGCAACTCCCACGACCGCAGTGACGGATGGTCGGGGCGAGGCGCGCACCCGATGGACCCTGGGTACGGTTGCTGGCAACAACGTCCTCTCGGCAACGGCGCAAGGTGGCGCCGCGGCGCTGATCACTGCGGTCGGAACCGCCGGACGCGCGGCCGCAGTCGCTGTGAGCACTGGAAGCGGCCAGACGGCCGAGGCGGGAACAGCCGTCCCGCTGCGCCCCACGGTGATCGTACGCGATGCGAGCAACAATCCGGTCGAGGGCGTATCCGTGCTGTTCACAGTACTGACGGGTGGGGGGCAGGTGACCGAAGCCGTGGCCCGAACGAATCCGGTCGGACTCGCCTCGGTGGGGAGCTGGATCCTCGGCGCCACAACTGGGACGCAGACGCTGGCCGCACAGGTGGCGGAAAGCGGGGTGGCGAACAATCCGGTGCTGTTCACGGCAACGGCCCTCGCCGGGGCGCCGGCGTCCGTCTCGGCTGCCTCGCCAGTGTCGCAGAGTGCTCCCGCCGGCGGACTCGTGACCAGCCCTCCGAGCGCTCTGGTGCGGGATGCGCGAGGAAACCCGGTCCCTAACGCGACCGTGACGTTTACGGTCGCGTCGGGGGGAGGAACGATCGTTGGACAAACACAGGTCACGAATGCGCAGGGCATTGCCACCGTGACGTCGTGGCGCCTTGGCGGGACCGCGGGCAACAACACGGCGACAGCATCTGTGTCCGGGTTGACGCCGGTGACGTTCGGCGCCACGGGGACGGCCGGCGCTGCGGCGGCAATGATCATTGTGGCCGGCGACGCGCAGACGGCGCCGATCAATCGTCCAGTCCCGATTGCGCCCGAGGTCGTGGTGAGGGACTTGCTCGGAAACGGAGTACCGGGAGTGACGGTGACGTTTGCCGCGACGGGTGGTGGCGGCGTCGCTGTGAGTGGCCGTCAGGTCACGGGGTCGGACGGCCGGGCGGCGGTGGGTGCGTGGTTCCTGGGCCCCGCGCCGGGGCAGAATACGCTGGTTGCCTCGAGCCCCGGCCTGCTCCCCGTGACCTTCACGGCCGCGGCCAACGCGGGGCCGCCGGTGTCGATGCAGGCCGTCTCGTTGACTCAGCAGAGCGGCATTGCGGGCCAGCCGGTGGGCAACCTTCCGCAGGTGGTGGT
>JBQTIW010000303.1:0-2569 GCA_052387735.1 Gemmatimonadaceae bacterium | reverse complement strand
CGGGACTCTCGTCGAGGTTCGTGATGGGCCGATGGAAACTACCCGTGACGCTGGCCACGGGTGCAGCATTACTGCCGGTCGCGAAGTGCGGCGGCGCGATCGGGGCCGCAATGCTGTCCGTTGAGGCTTCACAGGCTGCTGCGAGAACGAGGGCGAGCCACGGGCCGAGCGCGCGAGCCATGGAGTCACCTGCCAGCGGTAGAGGAATCGAATGTACCGCTGACGGGGGAAGCGCGCGAGGGGCGCGCGGCGGGCATCCAGCGCAAACGCATCTTCTTCCCGTGAGAGTCAACAGCTTGGACTGCAGAGAGCCTGCAGGGCTGCGCCGACCAGGAGGACACCGTTGGGCGAGAAGGCCCGAGTGACGCCAATCTACAGCTACACGTGGCCTAACGTTCATGTTCAGCTGCGCCGCTCTCAACAAAGCCCGGAGCGCAGCGGAGGGCCGTCACAAAGATCACGCGGCGTCTGCTGCAACGATTGTTATGCCGCCCCTAGGGCCGATGCTGGTTCGCGACTCGCAGCGAGCGCACCAGCAACGGGATGTATCGTGCCCACTGTGAAGACGATGCGAGGCGAGGGAGGCCGATCTCGAGACGCTGCCCAGGTCCAATCCGCTTCGGAGGCTGAAGCTGCTCAAGCTCAGCCACAATCTCCTTACGTTCCGCGGCGGTGAGAAGGTGCTCGAACTTCGAAAGCAGAGTCACCTTCCCGCCTTGTGACTGGCGCGGGTACACACGCCAGACGGACACAATCCCTGCAGCGGGTGTAACGCCAAATGCCGGGTCCTGACCCTCGGGACCGCGGTCGGTAAGGGCCGTCTCGTTGGCGACCGACCAAGCGATCAGTCGCTCGATCGCTTCATCTGAGGCCGACCGTATCGACGGGGGAAGGCCAGAGCCTCGGCTCGCCTTGAAGCGATGCGCATGCGACCTAAGTGCGTTCTCTAGAGAGGTCAGTGAATCAATGTTTCGGGGAAGCGCGGCATAACGCCGTTGCTCAGCTGCAACCGCTTTGAATAGAGCCCCCGCCCCGCGCGCGGGCTCCCACGTCCAATATGCCGCGCGGGGCGGGGGCTGCAAAGAGCGGTTGTCCGCTGCTGCAACTTGTTAGACAGCATGCCCGCTCGGCGTTGGTGCCGAGGCCTGAACTGGCAGTTGGCTCAGAGGTATGTCCCCACCACGCATCAGCGCCAGGGCTATCCGGAAGCTATAGGTGAAGTTCTTCCGGAAGAACGAGTCCTTCTTGCCATGGAGGAAGTCCGCGAATCGGTGCACGCCAGCCACATGCACGGGTTGGCTGTCATCTACGAGCCTGTGGCCGTTCTCGTACTCGGTGATCAGCGTTCCGAGATAGTTCTCCATGCGCTCTACCGCCCTTTTAATCTCGTCCTGCCGCTTGAACGTCTCCGGAAACGTCATGAAGTCATGAATCAACATTTCGAGTGACAGCTGGACGTCATTGAGCGATCCCATCTGCTCCTCATACGTGACGCGAGAGAGATGGAGTCCGTCCGCAGCGCCGACCGCCGGTGGGGTCGCTCGGCACTTTGCACGCAGCAACCGACGGCTGCGTTTCGCACTCGAATAGGATTCGACTAAGATGCCGATCATGCGGTTGCGCCGTTCTCGTCGTTCGCTCTTTTGATCTCGCCGCCTGTTGTACTCCTGGAGGATTACGCCCCCGATTACCGTTACGAGGACGACTTGGCCCGTCAGCTTGCCGAGTTCCTTTCCAAGGTCGCGTAGTGTGCTGTTGTCACTTGCGAGGAGGCAAGCTGCGGTGGCGATTGCCGCGCCGATCGCGACGACGAAGCCGAGCACAAGTTTGATCATTACCGTGGCTCCTCGGCTCACATCGAGGGTCATGCGTGCTCCTACATGCTGGCTAACTGTATTTATCTAGTCTGCTCAACCGCTGTGCTGGATGCAACGGTCGGGTTCTACTGCAGGATCTCGCTGGATAAACCACAAGGATGATGCGAGTCATGCGGCGGCAACTCCTTGTTGGACACAATGTTGCCCATCCAGAACGTACCGCTTGATAAAGCAATATCACGCCGCCCCTGCACGATAATCACAATAGGCGCGTGAGCTCGTGGATACGACAGGGCCCTGCGACGCGCCAGGTCGGTCACGCGTCGTTGAGACGATCCAGCGGGCTCCGGACACCCAGCCCGCGGTCGAGAACGTGCAGGTACACCATCGTCGTCGAGACGTCTTTGTGCCCGAGCAGCTCCTGCACCGTGCGAATGTCCGCCCCAGAGCGCAACAGGTGCGTGGCAAACGAGTGCCGAAACGTATGCGCGGTCACCCGTTGGTTAATCCCCGCGGTCAACCCTGCCGCCGCGATGGCCCTCTGGACCGTCGTCTCGTGCAGGTGAAAGCGCATGCGCCGACCGACCTCGCGCACAAGCACATCACGCGTCGCCGGAAAGAGCCAGCTCCACCGCCAATCGCGCACCGCGCCAGGCATCTTCACTGACAACGCCCGCGGCAACGCGATGTACCCGCCCCCGCGCTGGACTGCGATCACGTGCGCCCGTCGGAGCTCGCTCACCCGCTCGGTC
>JBQTIW010000302.1:0-4429 GCA_052387735.1 Gemmatimonadaceae bacterium | reverse complement strand
GCTGCAGATCCCGCGGGTGGCGCCGAGCGTCGAAGTCCGGGCCGGGGGGGAGCGCGTGTTCCTGAAGCGGGGGGCGCGCATCACGACGGGCGTGACACCCGACGACGCAGGGCGCTATCGCGTGCCGGTCGGGGGCTAGGACCCGAGCCCGTCATACGCGCGGTGTGTCGTCGGCTCCGCCCACACGGCGATGGTCACGGCTGCCGATCGATCAGGACGGATGGCCGTTGCGGACCAGACCCCGACGCTGGTGCCGCATCGTGCGGCCCGGGGGGTGCTCGGCCCAGCGTCCCCCGAAGCGCCGTCATCCGTGGGCAGCACGAGGCGGTCGATGACGCGGGCACGAGGCGCGGACCCAGGCGTGCGCAGCCAGGTGTGTCCGGCAATCCTCCTCTTGCGCCCCAACCGGGGACAACATATAGCGCGATGTCGGATCGGCCCACCCGTCTGCAAGGAGGTAGCCCATGGCCGCAGACAAGTCGCTGGCTCAGCTTGAAGCCACGCTCGACCGTATCGAGGTCCGCCGGCGGACGCCGCGCGCTCGATTGCCGCGGCGCGGACGCTGATTGCCGGGCGCCCGGAACTGACGGAGTTCCAGGAGCAGCTGTCCCGGCTGGTCACACCCGCCCGTTAGGCAGGCTGTGCGGCTGCCGGCCCTGCCGGTCAGGCCGCTGGCGCGCGGCTACGCCACACGCCACAGCACATACGCCGCCCAGACCGAGATCCCGAGCGCCCCTCCATAGCAGACGAGGTTGATCAGCTCATTCAGGTGCTTGACCTGCAGCCCGTCGTACAGCGTGTAGCGGAACCGGTGGGCGCCGTGTACGAGCGACATCGCAAACACCACGAACAGCGCCAGCCGTACGAGTGGACTGCGCAGCAGGGCGGACAGGTGCGCGGCATCCGGCGACGCGATCCAGCCAAGCGGGAATGCGATGCCGAACAGGACCACGAGCACCGGCATCACCAGCGCGGCGAGGACGCCGCCCGCGCTGAACATGAGCCAGACCAGCGGCTCGCCCGAACGCCTAACCATTGGATCCGGCGAGCAGCACCCAGACCAGGAACGCCGACACCACAACCCAGGCGCCGTAGTTGGCGATGGCGATCAGCGCACCCGGCAACCGCTTGCCGCGCACGTGTACGACCATCGCTTTCGGGGCGAGATTGAACCAGGTGAGTGCATGAAAGAAGACGAAGAACAGGGTGACCACGTTCAGCAGCAGCACACCCGGTCGGGCAGACCAGGCCAGGAATTCCTGATAGCTCGCGTCACCTCCGCTCATCGCGCGAATCAGCAGGAGCAGATACACGACGAACCACGCGATGAACAGGCTGCTCAGCTCGCGCAGGATGAAAGCGAGGTATGACCAGCGTCCCAGCCACCAGTACGTCGAGACCCGGCGACGGAGCCAGCGCGGGTGATGCGGCGTGTAGGCCGCCCGCCCGCTCATGTCGACGTCTCCCCGGCCCCCCGTGGCAGCACGAGGGTCTTGAGTGACTCCAGCGCTGCGGTCAGTTTGTAGCGCTGGATCGCGCCGGCCGGATCGACATGCTTGGGACAGACCGTGGTGCACTCGCCGACGAAGGTGCACGCCCAGATCCCCTCGTGCTCCGAGAGCACCTCGAGTCGCTCCGCCGCGCCTTCGTCACGCGAATCCAGGTTGTAGCGCTGGGCCAGGGCGATCGCCGCGGGACCGATGAACGCGGGATCGAGTCCGTAGATCGGGCAGGCGGCGTAGCAGAGCATGCAGTTGATGCACATGCTGTACTGCTTGTACTCGTCCAGCTCATCGGGGGTCTGACGATACTCACCATCGGCGAGCGATCGCTCCTCCTTGCGCACGAGCCACGGTGTGACCCGGCCCAGTTTCTCCAGAAAGTCGCCGATCTCGACCACCAGATCGCGGATGACGGGAAAGTTGCCTAACGGCTCGACGCGGACGGGGCCGGGGGCATAGTCGGTCAGGAAGGTGGCGCAGGTGAGCTTGGGCTCGCCGTTCACCGTCATGCCACAGCTGCCGCAGATGCCCATCCGGCACGACCAGCGGTACGACAGCGTGCCATCGACATGATCCTTCACGTAGTTGAGACCGTCCAGCACCACCCAGTCGGGCCGGCAGGGCACCTCGTAGGTCTCGAACGTGGCCGTCTCCTCTGTGTCCGGACGGTAACGCGCCACCTCCAACGTGATCCGATCCGCCATGCTCGCTTACCTCCCGTAGACCCGCTCGGCCGGAGGCCAGCGGGTGATCGTCACCGGCAGATACTCGACCCGGTACGTACCGTCATCATGTTGCCTGACGAGTGAATGGGCCAGGAAGCGCCCGTCGTCGCGCGCCGGGAAGTCGGTGCGCTGGTGCGCGCCGCGCGACTCCTCGCGGAGCGCGGCCGACTGCACGATCGTTTCGGCGACGTCGAGCATGAAGGCCAGCTCGATGGCGGCCACGCGTTCCGTGTTGAAGGTGCGGCTCCTGTCATGCAGCGTGATGTGCGGCAGACGCGCCTGGAGCTCGCGGAGCGTGTCGGCCGCGCGATTGAGCGGTTGCCCCGACCGATAGATCCCGGCGCTGGCTTCCATCGTTGTCTGCATGGCCTCCCGCAGTGTCGCCAGACGTTCGCGTCCATCGGTGCGACGGAGGAAGTCGTGTTCGAGTCGCCGCTCCTCGTCTTTGGCCTGTGCGAGGACCGCCGGGGCGCCACTGCCGTTCTGTCGCGACGCATACTCGGCGGCGGCACGGCCGGCCCGGGCGCCAAACACGAGCAACTCCGGCAGTGAGTTGGAACCCAACCGGTTCGCGCCGTTGATGCTCACGCACGCAGCCTCACCGGCGGCATACAGCCCGGCCAGCGGCGTCGCGCCATCGAGATCCGTGTGAATGCCTCCCATCATGTAGTGCACGACCGGTCGGACGGGAATGAGGTCGCGCACGGGGTCGAGGTTTTCGTATTTCAAGCAGAGCTCTCGCACAAACGGAAGCTTGCCGTCGATGACTTTCGCCCCGAGGTGACGGAGATCGAGATGCACGACCGGCCCGTAGGGACCGTCGATCGTGCGTCCTTTTTCGACTTCTTTCACGAAGGCCTGTGACAGCCGATCACGCGGTCCGAGCTCCATGCTGCGAAGCACCGGCTGGGGTGCCGGCTGTCCCAGGTTGTAGTCCTGGAGATATCGGTAGCCGTCCTTATTGAGCAGATAGCCGCCTTCGGCGCGCGCGGCTTCGGTGATGAGGATGCCCGTGAAGGGAAGGCCTGTGGGGTGATACTGGATGAACTCCATGTCCTTGAGTGGAGCGCCGGCGCGAAGGGCGAGCGCCATGCCATCGCCGTTCTTGATGCTGGCATTGGTCGTGAAGGGAAAGACCCGACCGCACCCACCCGTGCAGAGGATCACGGCGCGCGCCGTGATGGCCTCGATCTTCCCCGACATCAGCTCGATCGCGACCGCGCCGTGGACCCGCCCATCGTCCACGAGGAGCTTGGTCGCGAACCACTCGTCGTACCGGACGACGCTCGTGTACTTGAGCGAGGTCTGGAACAGCGTGTGGAGCATGTGGAAGCCGGTCTTGTCGGCCGCAAACCACGTGCGCATCTGTTTCATGCCGCCGAATGGGCGCACCGCGATGCGGCCGTCGGGCTCACGGCTCCACGGACATCCCCAGTGCTCGAGCCGGAGCAACTCCTGCGGCGCTTCCTTGACGAACGCTTCGACGGCGTCCTGATCGCTCAGCCAGTCGCCGCCCGAGATCGTGTCATACGCATGCTCGTCGAGTGTATCGCCACTGCCGATCACGCCGGCAGCGCCACCTTCAGCCGAGACGGTGTGGCTGCGCATCGGATAGACCTTGGACACCACGGCGACGCTGAGCCGCGGGTTCGTTTCGGCGATCGCAATGGCCGCGCGCAGTCCGGCCCCACCGCCTCCCACCAACAGGACGTCATGACGGGGCGTCACGGGGCAGGCATCGTCTACTCGGACGACAACAGCTCGTCGACCAGCACGGTGCCGTCGTGACGCGTGACCTTGCGCCTAACGCTTCCGTCGTGGTACTCGTGGCGGATGCTCTGGCACCCGCACGCGTAGTCCAGCTCCTCGGTGAGCATGACCTCTTCGTCCTGGTCCTGATGCACCGCGACATCCACGATCCGTCCGCACGGCGCGTGCTGACTCGTCATCCTGCTGTCGGTCACACTCATGGCGTCCCTCCGCTGTGCGAAAGGGGGGCCGTCGACACGACCTCCTGTCGACCCGAGGCGGTCCCGTGCCGCTATCGTAGCTCGAACCGCCGAAGACGACAAGATCTCGCCAGGATCGTTCTGTCCCGGCGCGCCCGTGCGGTCCGGAGATCCACATGATGAGGATGTGACGGGACATACACACCCCCCTCGCCGATCACGCGACCCAAATGCGGGCTGCAGGCCTCCGCAG
>JBQTIW010000301.1:0-15483 GCA_052387735.1 Gemmatimonadaceae bacterium | reverse complement strand
TTACGCGATGCTAGTCAAACTCTACGGCAAGAGCATCGAAGGCACGCACCGCTATAGCCCGCCCGAAGTCATCGGGATCGAAAGACGATGGGTCATGGGCAATCCGGAGTCTCGGCACGTCTCAACGAGTTACGCCGAGCGCCAGAACCTCACTATGCGGATGAACATTCGCCGCCTCACTCGGCTCACGAATGCCCATTCCAAGAAGATGGAGAATCACCGTCATGCGCTGGCACTGCACTACATGTACTACAACTTCTGCCGGAAGCACGAGACACTGACCAAGGCCAACGGCGGCGTGCACACCACCCCAGCGATGGCGGCAGGCGTCGCCGCTCACGTCTGGAAGCTCTCAGAAGTGGTCGGACTGCTGGAAGCAACAGAAAGGGGCCCCAAGTGATTGGAGCCCTTCACCTTTCTAACCTTTGGTCAAACTGTACCAGTGCCCTGGTACTCCTCCAGTTGACCCAACCCTTAAGCCGTAACTAGCTTTCCGGGCTCGCAATCTTTCGCTGCTCTCTATGACATACGCCATAATCCGCACCGGTGGAAAGCAGTTTCGGGTCGAACCCGGGACGACGCTCCGCCTTCCGTCGCTTCCCGGCGACGCCGGTGCTTCGATCGAATTCAACGATGTGCTCCTCGGCTCCGATGGCAACGCGTCGAAGGTCGGCGTGCCAACCCTGACGGGTGCCAAGGTGACCGGCGAGATCGTCAAGCAGGGACGCGGTGACAAGATCATCGTCTTCAAGTTCAAGCGCCGAAAGAACTACTCCCGCAAGCAGGGGCATCGGCAGGGCTTCACCGAAGTCCGCATCAAGGACATCACCCTCGGCTGAGACGGGAATACCATGGCACATAAGAAGGGCGTCGGCTCCTCGAGAAACGGCCGCGATTCCAACCCGAAGTATCGGGGGATCAAGAAATACGGCGGCGAGTCCGTCGTCGCCGGCAACATCATCCTGCGTCAGTGCGGTACCAAGTGGCATCCGGGACGCAATGTCGGGCTCGGCACCGACTACACCATCTTCGCGCTGGTCGACGGGACGGTGAAGTTCGAGCACAAGGACAAGCGCCGCATTCGCGTTTCGGTCGAACCGGTCGCGTAACTGATCCAAGCGAGCGGCAACGCGCGCCCCAGGTGGGCGCGCGTCTCTTTTTTCGCCATGTGATGCGCAATGGCGAGACAACAACGCGGTTGACGCCGTCCTCGCCGCGCGCAAACATCGTTTACCCGCTTACCCGCTTACCGCCGACGATGCCCCTCTGGGACAAGCTCCGCAGCGAACTCGACTCGGCCGGCAGGAAGGCCCAGCGCACGATCGACGAGGGAAGGCTCCGGCTCGAAGGCATGCGCGCCCGGCAATACGCCGACCGCGCGGCCCAGGCGTTAGGCTACGCCGTGCACAAGGACCACGCCGGCCTGCAGGCGCTCGATGAGACCGCGCGGGCGCGTCTCCTGGTCGCGCTCACCGAGCGCCTCAACGAGGTCGCGAAGCTCGAAGAACAACTCAAGGCGGCGCGGCAGGACTGACGCACACTGGGGCAGCCGCACCTGGCGGCTGTCCCAGCGCTTGCGTCGCGGGACGCTACGGCTTGCGGAAGTCCACGGGAAAGGACTTGTAGCGGAGCATGAGTTCATCCTGTCGCGACGGGCCCTGCACTTCTGCGCCCTGGACGAAGACGCGCTCGGCGCGGGTGGCCGGTTCGAACGGATCGCCGGACCATATCACGAGCGTGGCGTCTTTACCCGCTTCGAGTGAGCCGACCCGGTTGGCGACGCCGTACAGTTCAGCCGGGGTCAGCGTGACCGCCCGGAGCGCGGCGTCCCACGGCATCCCGAACGACACCGCCGCACCGGCTTCGAAACGCACGTTGCGGGCATTGAACGCATCGGCGCCGCCGGAGATCACCACCCGAGCGCCCGCCCGGTCCAGGAGGGCGGCATTGTCCTGCCGAGCACCTAACGTGCTGAAACTCCGGGGAAGGTTGTTGAGTGCACCAACGAGGACGAATGTCCTGGCCGCCCCCAGCTTGTCCGCCACCTTCCACCCCTCAGTCGCCGATCCGATGGCCACCCGAATGTCGTACTGACGCGCCAGCTCGAGGACCGCCTCGATGTCCGTGGCCCGGTCGGCATCGACCACGAGGGGCAGGGTGCTGGCCAGCACCGGCTGTAGCGCCTGCAGATCGGCAGGTCGTGCCGCGAGCTCACGGGTGGCGTTGCGTTCCACGTCGTTGCGTCGCCGCGGGTACGCGCGCGCGTCGTCGAGGACGTCGCGCAACCGCTGATAGACCTCGCCGCGTGAGGCACCGACACGGTCACCGCGCGCGTTGATGTCGGCGAACATCGCCACGGGTCCGCGAATGAGGACCTCACTGAGCGCACCGCTGCGCAGCGCCACCACGGCCCCCTGGCCGCCGATCAGTGCACCGGCGGGAATGATCCCGACCGTCGTGATGCCGTCGTTCCGTGTGACTTGCAGCAGCGGTGAGGCAGGGTTGAAACCCTCCCACACACGGAAGGACGCCGTCACTCCGTCGCCACGTCCCTGAGCGCGCGCGTCGTACGAGCCGGGAATGGCCCCGATCTCACTCACGCCTAACGAGGTCGTGGCATTGAAGATGCCGGGGGTCACCCATTTGCCGGTGGCATCGATGCGCCGTGCATCGCCGGGTACGGTGACGGATGCGCCCACCGCGGCGATTCTCCCGTCGCGAATCAGGACCGTGGCATTCTCGATCATGGGTCCGCTCACCGGATGCACCCTGGCGCCGGTGATGGCAATGGTCTGCGCCGCGAGCGGGGGTGCGGCGATCAGCCAGGACAGCAGGAGCACGACAAGCGGCTCGAGGAAGCGGTGCGTCATCGGTTCTTTCCTCCTGCCGGCTCCGGCACGAAGCCCAGCTCGAAGTCCGTGCGCCAACGCTGTGAGAGGTCCGTCCGGTCGAACATCAGGGCACCGTCTATCCAGACCTTCTCGGCTTTGGCGTAGATACTGAACGGATACTTGTCCCACAGCACGACGTCGGCGTTCTTGCCGGGTTCGAGCGACCCGATCCTGTCGTCCAGGCCTAACGCCCACGCCGGATTGATCGTGATCCACTTGATCGCGTCCTCGTCGGAGATGTTGATGCCCAGGCCGCGCGCTTCGCTCACGCTCTTGGCGGCATCCTGGTTGAGTCGCTGCATGCCGCTGGCGTCGTCGGAATGCACGATGGCCCGGCCGCCAGCGTTGTGCACCAGAGCGAGGTTCGCCCGCACACCGTCCATCGCCTCGATCTTGAAACCGCCCCAATCGGACCAGAGCGACGCGGCGATCTCCTTCTGCGCCAGAATGTCGGCGACCTTGTATGCCTCGACGCCATGATGGAACGAGCGGATCCGGAAGCCGAACTCCTCGGCGACCTCCATCGCTTCTTCCATGTCGCTCGCCGTATAGCAATGCCATTGCACGAGGATGTTACCGCGCAGGACCTCAGCCAGCGATTCCATCGCGAGGTCGCGAGCCGGCGGGTCGCCTTTACGATCGGCAAGCCATTTGTCCCAGCGGCGGCGGTACTGCTCGGCCAGAATGTACTGCGACCGATACCCGGCGACGTTCCCCATACGGGTGGAAGGACCGCGCTGTGCGTACACGCGTTTCGGGTTTTCGCCGCACGCCTGCTTTAGGCCATAGCGAGCCCCTGGGAACTTCATGCCCCGCACGGTCACGGAAGGGACGACTTTGAGCACGACGGAGCGGCCGCCGATGAGGTTGCCCGAACCCGGCAGCACCTGAATCGTCGTCACTCCAGACGCGAGCGCCCGCGGGAACTGCGGATCCTGGGGCCAGACCGAGTGTTCTGCCCAGACATTCGGGGTCGACGGATTCGTCAGTTCGTTTCCGTCCGACAGGGCCTCGACCCCTGGCGATGCATAGACGCCAAGGTGGGTATGCGTGTCGATGACCCCGGGGGTGACGAACTTGCCGGTCCCATCGACCACGACCGCATCGGCGGGCGCTTGGACCGTGGCGCCAAGCGCGACGATCTTCCCGTCGCGAAGCAGGATCGACCCCCCACGGACCGTGGTACCGGTCGCCGTCATCAGGGTGGCGTTGCGAATGAGGGTGGGGCGGGACACAACCGGCCGATACGTGCTGGGGAAGGGATCCGCGTTTGGCTCGGAGAGCGCTCCTTTTCCCGGGGGCGGCGGGGTGGTGTCCTGACGGGGAGTACCGGTCGGGGCCGGCGCGGGTGCCGCGCCGGGAGCCGGCGCTTGGGCGGCTCTGCAGCCCCAGAGGACGGCGCTGCATGCCACGGTTAACACGAAGGATTTCACGTTGGAGGCCTCCAGGGACGGTGTTCGCGAGACGCGCAGAAGCTACCGCTCACGCCGTGGCTCAGGGAGAACGCGACTGCGCCTGACACGCAGGATCGCCGGAATCGGTCGATCACGGCTTCCTGCAGGCACTTAGCTCGCCGATCTTAACATTCGGCCTCACGCCTCGTCGAATTCGTGTAGCGACATGTCCCAAGGTGATCGACCCACTCTCGACGCGTCCGACTCCGATCTCATCAGCCGCTGGCTCGCGGGTGACGAGCGTGCCGCGTCGATGCTGGTGGAGAAGCATGCCGACCCGGTGGCCAGGTACGTCTCCAGCCTCGGCCTCAGGGGGGGAATCGACGAAGTGGTGCAGGACACGTTCGTGCGTGCGTTCGGCTCCCTCGCGTCGTTCCGCGGCGACAGTTCGCTCCGCACGTGGCTGTTCACCATCGCCCGACGGCTCGTGGCCGACGCGCGACGGGCACTCAGGCGGCAACGGGATGTGGCGGAGGTACAGGAGAACGATGCGGCCACCGAATACGATTCGCTGGACCATCTCATCGCCGACGAATCACAGCAGCGGATGCACGAGGCCATCGGGCGGCTGTCGCCCACACAGCGGGAGGTGTTCCTCCTGCGGGTGAATGACGGTTTGTCCTACAAGGAAATTGCAGCAGTGGTAGGCACGACCGAGGGCGCAGCCCGGGTCCACTACCACAATGCCCTGCGGCAAGTGAAGGAGAGGCTCTATGTCTGACTGTTCGAACGTGGAAATGCGGGAATGGCTCCCGGAGCTGCTGCACGACAGGCTCGAGGGGAACGTTCGCTCGCGCGTCGAGGCGCACGTCGTGGGGTGCGCGGACTGTACGGCCGAACTGGAGGTGCTGCGCGCGGCACGAGCCGTGTGGCAGGCGCGCTCGGTTCCACGCATGGACGTCCGGGCGATCGCCGCGGCGTTGCCGCGTCCGCGGGCGGCGCGTGCAGCCCCGGCCCGAGCTTCTCGTTCCGTGTGGCGCATCGCCGCCGCTGTCACCTTTGTTGGGTTAGGTGGCGTATCCCTGGCCGTCGTACGCCAGTACTTCGGCGAACCAGCGGTGGTCACGGATACCACAGGGGTGGCGCGCCCCGCGCCCTCGGGGCGCGAGCCAGCAACCGCTCGCCCCGACTCACTCCTCGCCGGGATCCCAGTGAGCCTCACCGCTGGTGGTGGCGTGGCTGACCTGGCCGATGAAGACATCGAGGCATTGATCGGAGCCCTGGATCGGCTGGAAGCGGTTCCACATGCCGAACCCGACACCGCCACCTTTGGGCGTATCGTGTCGGGCGCAACGGGAGGAAACTGACGTGTCACGGATGCGGTGGCTCTTCATGCTGGCGCTGGTCGCGCTCTCCGGTTCCGCGGAGGCACAGCGACCGCATGGCGAGAAGCAGCGGGGTGATCGGGGAGCGCTCGAGCGGCGTTTTCGCGAGCGCCTGGGCGCGGTCATGCGCGAGCGCCTGGGGTTGAACGAGGACCAGCTTCGTCGCCTCGGAGAGGTCAACGAGCGATTCGAGAGCCGTCGCCGTGAGCTCTTCCAGTCCGAGCGTGAAATCCGCATCGGAATGCGACGGGCCCTGGGCAACGACAGCTCGGCAACCAACGAGGAGGTGGCGCGTCTGATGGACCGCGCGATCCAGCTGCAGCGCCAGCGGATCGATCTGCTCGAGGCGGAGCAGCGTGAGCTCGCCCAGTTCCTCACGCCGATTCAGCGGGCCAGGTACTTCGGGGTGCAGGAGCAGCTTCGGCGCCAGATGGAGGAGATGCGCGATCGTCGTCGCCCGCCCGGCGCACTGGACTCCGGCGTGTCGCCAGAGATCCGCCGGCGCTCCATGCGTCCCCCTGGCGGTTAGCGATAGGGCTTGAGGAACGCCCGCCGTCCGTCTACCCTCCAGCGGTCGCCCGGGTGGCGGAACTGGCAGACGCAGCGGACTCAAAATCCGCCGGGCTCCGGCCCTTACGAGTTCGAGTCTCGTCCTGGGCACTACTCGACGAACAGCGGCGCACTCTTCGCGGGGTGCGCCGCCGTCGTTAGGGCATTCTCGCCGTCGTGAACTCAGGCTCGCTGCCGCCCACCGCCGACCGGCTCTTCAGCAGACATGTCATCCTCTGCCTTCACCGTACGCGTGACCCGGCGACTCCCTGCGCCCGTGGAGGCGACGCTCACCTCGATCTATGGCGCCGCGCTCAACACCAGCGATGTGCAGATGAGCGACGAGGAGCTCGTCGCGGCGCTACGCGACTACGACATCGTGTTGTGTACGTTGACCGACCGCCTGACGCGTAGTGTCCTGTTCACGCCGGAACGGCGCGCCCGGCTCCTCGCCAACTTCGGCGTTGGGACGAACCACATTGATCTCGACGCGGCCCGCGCGGCGAATCTGGTCGTCACCAACACACCTGGCGTTCTCACCGAGGACACCGCGGATCTCACCATGCTACTCCTGCTCGGCGTGGCTCGGCGGGCCTGGGAAGGAGACCGTGAGCTGCGTGCCGGTCAGTGGTCGGGATGGCGACCGACGCACCTGCTCGGCACCCGAGTCACCGGCAAGACGTTAGGCATCGTCGGATTCGGCCGCATTGGCCGCGCGGTGGCCAGGCGCGCAGCATCCGGGTTCGGCATGCGCGTGCTGTACTGGTCGCGTCACCGACTGCAACCGGCGGAAGAGGGCGCGCTGGGAGTGGTCTGGTGCGACACCCTCGAGCAGTTGCTCGAGCGGAGCGATTTCGTGTCGTTGCACTGCCCGGCCACACCGGAGACACGGCACCTCCTCGACGGTCGGACCCTCGCACACCTTCGGCCATCGGCGTTTCTCGTCAACACCGCCCGCGGCGACGTCGTCGATGAGGCCGCGCTCATTCGAGCCTTGCACGCGGGCGATCTGGCAGGCGCGGCCCTTGACGTGTTCGATGGCGAGCCTGCCGTCTCACCGGAGCTGTTGGCACTGCCCTCCGTGGTCATCCTTCCACACCTGGGGAGCGCGACGGTCGAAGCCCGGATCGCGATGGGGGAGTGTGCGCTGCGTAACATCGCCGCGTTTGTCGCCGGTCGCGAACCCCCTGACCGCGTGGCGTGACGTGGGTGTCGTCTCGCTTGTGGGTCGGGACCAAGGGTCAATAGCTTACCTCGCCTCGACGACACGCCGGTGGCGATCACCCGACCAGCCGGTGTCCTCCGATTCCAAACTCCTCTGTACATGACCCTGGCCATTACCGCGCGATCAGGTCGCGCCGCCTCTGCCAAGACGCCCCTGCTCATTTGTCTGGTGGGCGCCGAGCAGGGGCTTCCAGCGGGACTCAAGGAACTCGATCGCGCGTTAGGTGGTGCCCTCAAACGGACGTTCGACCGGCGAGATTTCCGCGGGGGGCGTGACGAGACGCTGCATCTCGTCGGCGGGAGCAGTGGACCGCGCCGCGTTCTCCTGGTAGGAATGGGGAGCGCGAAAGATCCCGCTCTCGCCTTGCGGCGCGCGGCGATGCTCGGAGCGCGCCAGGCGCATCGCGCCGGTGTTGGCACGGCCACGCTCTACGCGGGATCGTTGTCATCGACCGAGGCCGAGCACGTGGCCGTGGGAGCGCAGTTGGGATCGTGGGAGTACACGGAGATGAAGGCGCCGGCGCCCGAGAACGAGCGCCGCGCTCCGTTGACCGACCTAACGATCCTCGTGGAGGACGCCAGGGCCGCACGGGCTGCCCTCGACGCCGCCGCGGCGATCGGGGCCGGATATGAGCTGGCGCGGCGGCTGGCCAACATGCCCGGCAACCTCTGCACGCCCGATGTCCTGGCCGACGCGGCGCGCGGCATCGGGAAGAGTCACGGACTCAAGGTCACGGTGCTCGGCCGCAAGGAAATGGAGAAGGAAGGAATGGGGTCGTTCCTGTGCGTGGCGCAGGCCACGACGCAGGACCCCAAGCTTTGCGCGATCGAGTATCGGAAAGGACCCAAGGGGCAGCCGCCAATCGTACTCGTCGGGAAAGGACTCTGTTTCGACACCGGCGGCATCTCGCTCAAGCCGGCGGAGCGCATGGAGTTCATGAAGTTCGATATGTGCGGTGCGGCGGGCGTCCTCGGCGCGATGGAAGCGATCGCACGCCTCGGCCTCGCGATCAACGTCATCGGCGTCTTCGGCGCCACGACCAACATGCCGGGCTCAAACGCCGTGAAGCCGGGTGACATCGTAAGAGCCTCGTCAGGCAAGACGATCGAGATCATCAATACCGACGCCGAGGGGCGTCTCGTCCTCGCCGATATGTTGCACTGGGTGAAGCGCTTTTCGCCGGCGGCCGTGGTGGATGCGGCGACGCTGACCGGTGCCTGCGTGATCGCGCTGGGGAACACGACGACCGGCGCGCTGGGCAACGACGATGCCCTGATGGAGGAGGTCATCCGTGCCTCGCGCCGCGCGGCGGAACCCGCGTGGCAACTTCCGCTCTCTGACGAGTACAAGGAGCAGATCCGGTCCACCGTGGCCGACATCAAAAACACGGGCGGGCGGGCTGCGGGGGCCATCACGGCGGCCGCGTTTCTCAATGAGTTCGTCGAGTATCCATGGGTGCACCTGGACGTCGCAGGTACGGCGTACACAGAATCGGATCTGACCGTGATCCCGGTGGGAGCCACCGGTGTGCCGGTGGGGACGTTCGTGGAGTTCGTGCGAGGACGCGCCAGCTGAGGCCTCTCGGGCGCTGGTGCGCGCACGCCGGCCTCGGCCTTCTGGTCGGGGCCGTTTTGCTCACACCCGCCGGTGCGCAGCAGCGCGACACACTTCGTACCCGGGCCGATTCGATCCGCGCAGATTCCATCGCCCGCGCCCGTGCGCGGACGGACTCCCTCGCCAAGGCGCGGCTCGACAGCCTCGCGGCAGACTCGCTCTATCGCGAGGACCTGGCGCTGCTCGCCGCGCAGCGCCGGCGCGCCGACTCGATCAAGTTCCCCGTCGCCGCAGCAGAAGTGCCGGTGCTGACGGAACACCCCGGAGTGCTGCGCTGGGACCGCGCGCAGCTGCATGCGTACGGTGCACTCACGTTAGGCGACTTTCTCGAATCGGTACCCGGCCTCACGGTCTTCCGCACCGGGTGGATCGGGTCGCCGGAGCAGGCGGCGTACCTCGGTGATTTCTCCGGCATCCGCGTCTTCTACGACGGAGTAGAGCTGGACGCACTCGATCAACGGAACGGCGGTCTGGTCGACCTGTCGTTCGTGCAGATCTGGCAGTTGGAGGACATCCGGATTGAACGCGGGGCAAGCGAACTCCGCGTCCATCTGCGCAGCTGGCGCGTGAGGAGCGTGACCCCGGTGACGCGCGTGGACATCGGCACGGGCGACCTGCAGACCAACGGCTACCGCGGCTTCTTTGGGCGGCGGTTCTCGCGCGGCGAGGTGCTTCAGATCGCCGGATATCAGTATTCGACACGCGATCCGCGCAGCATCGGCGACGCTGACCAGCTTTCCCTGTTTGGGCGCGCCGGATGGGCGGCACGCGGGTTCAGCCTGGACCTCTCGTTCCTGCGGACGCGCCGGGAGCGGACGGAACAACCGCGCGTGCGATCGATCGATCGCGACAACCTTCCACCGATCGATGCTACCTTCCTCGATGCATTTGCCCGGCTCGCGTACACCGACACCCTCCGGGGATGGTGGACACAGCTCATCGCCTCACGAAGCTCGCACAAGCAGAGTCGCATCCTGAGCGAAGACGCCGCGACCGGGGGGCTGCCCTCCGATACCACGGCGTCCGACAGCACTGCGTTCTCCACGAGCCGGCGGCAGTACGTGATGGCGTTCGGCTGGTCCAGGCAGGCCCTCAGCCTCTCGGCCACGGCGCGCATGCGTGAGATGGATGGCGCACACAAGGTGTCCGCCATGCTGCGCGGATCCTGGGACGCGCCGCGGCTCGCGCTTTCCGGCACCGCCGAACGGCGAAACGAGGTCGATTTCACTCGGGTGGAGGGCAGCGCCCGGTTCGTGCCGCTGTCATTCCTGGCGCTGTCTGTCGCGGCCAGCCGCACGTTCCACGACGACACGACGATTACCGGTCGCCCGCTCGCGTATCGCGCCGAGGCAGCGCTGCGATACAAACGCCTCTGGCTGGGCGGGGGTACGCTCTATCGCGATCCGGCGCGTCTCGTCGCGCCGATTCTCTTCGACACAGGATTCAGGGGACTGGCAGATCCCAGTGCCACCGGCGTCATCACCACGATTCGCGGAAAGTTCTACAAGGACGTGGGTCTCGACGTGGTAGCGCTGAAGTGGGACGCCGAGCGCGGGTTCAAGCCGACCTATCAGACTCGCTCCCAGCTGTACGTCGACACGAGCTGGCCGTCCCGGTTTCCATCGGGCAACCTCAACATCCTCGCCGCGATAACGCACGAGTACCGGACGCCGGTGGCGTTCCCGGCGGATTCTTCCGCTGTGCTGTTGTCCTCGCAGTACCGCACCCTGGGATTCTTACTCGAAATCCGTCTGCTCCAGGCCACGCTCAGCTATCAGTTCCGGAACATCCTGAACGCGGAGTATTCGCAGGTCCCGGGATTCCTGCTGCCTCGACCTGTGCAGTTCTACGGTGTGCGCTGGAACTTCTTCAATTGACAAGGTCGTTGTGGCACAATAACTTGCGCCCCCTACCATGATCCGTAGCATGACAGGGTTCGGCGCCGCCATGGGAACAGTCGGCGCCCGTCGCATCTCCGTCGAAATCCGGTCGGTCAACCACCGGTTCTTCAACGCGACAATTCGTCTCCCCATCGAGCTCTCTCGCTGGGAGGGAGACGTGCGCGAGGCCCTGAAAAAGAAGGTTGCTCGCGGACACGTTACGCTGAGCGCACGCGCCGAGTCTGCTGACCCATCGGCTATCGGGATCGACGAGGCCCGATTCGCAGCCTACGTGGCGAGGGTCCGCGCACTAAAGCAGAAGTACGAGCTCGACGGCGACGTTGACGTGGGCAGCATTCTCCGCCTGCCCGAGGTCTTCACCTCGTCAGTGGACGAGGACGATGCCACATCGCCACAACTGGTGGCGCTGGTCGAGGCGGCTGGTGACAGCCTCGCGGCGTCGCGACTCGACGAAGGGAGACGGTTGGGGACCTATCTGCTGGAGCGACTCGGCATAATCGAGGCGGCACTCCAGCGCATCGCACAACGCGCACCGGAACGCATCGTGGCGCAGCGCGACAAGTTGCGCGACGCCGTCAAGGAGCTCACCGAAGGCCTCGCCGTGGACGAACAGCGACTGGCAATGGAAATCGCAATCCTCGCCGACCGGCTCGACGTGCATGAGGAGCTTTCGCGATTCTCGTCCCACATTCTCGCCTTCAAGGCCGCGCTCACCGGGACGTCGGGCGATCCGGTCGGCAAGAAGCTCGGCTTTCTCCTGCAGGAAATGGTGCGCGAGGCAAACACCACCGGGAGCAAGGCCAACGATGCCACCATGGTCGGCGACGTCGTGATTGTGAAGGAAGAACTCGAGCGGCTACGCGAGCAGGTGGAAAACCTCGAGTGAACCCGTTTCCGATCATCCTGTCGTCCCCGTCCGGGGGAGGCAAAACGACTCTGGCCAGGCTCCTGCTCGAACGGCGTTCGGACGTCGGGTATTCCGTGTCCTGCACGACCCGTCCACCCCGCGTGGGGGAGGTCACCGGGAGGGACTACCACTTCCTCGCCCGGGACGAGTTTCTTCGTCGTCGGGACCGAGGCGAGTTCGCCGAGGATGCCGAGGTGCACGGTAACCTGTACGGAACCCTCAAGGACGAGGTAAACCGGGTCTTCGGGGCCGGGAAGCACGTGGTTATGGACATCGACGTGCAGGGAGCTCGACAATTCGTAGCCGCATACCCCGAGTCTGTGTTAGTTTTCTTGCTTCCTCCGTCGGCCGAGGTGCTCATCGGTCGGCTGACCGGCCGGAAGACGGAAGGACCCACGGCGACCTTGAAACGGCTTACCGGCGCGAGAGACGAGCTCGCGGCGGTTCATCAGTATCAGTACGTGGTGGTGAACGACGATCTCGAGCTGGCGTACGCCCAGGTCTCGTCGATCGTCGAAGCGGAAACGGTACGACACGCGCGGCTGCCGTTGCTGTCGGACCAGGTTCGACGCCTGGTCGACGAGCTCGACCGGCTCATTACACAGTCTCCGAGGAATACCTAACGACATGCGAGTCTTCACTCCCGATGAAATCACCAGCACTTCGGCGAACAAGTATCTCGGTGTGCTCGTGGCGGCGAAGTATGCCCGAGTGCTGAACGAGTTTCCGCGCGATCGTTCGTCGACCCGCGAGAAGAAGCTCACGACGCGCGCGATGGAGGAAATGGCCCGCGGCGACGTCGACTACAAGATCATCGCGCGTCAGCGCGCGGAGTAACGAGCCGTTCGTCCGTTCCAGGGCTGCCGCGTTCTCCTCGGAGTTACGGGGGGTATTGCCAGCTACAAGTCCGCGTCCCTGGCTCGGCAGCTGACGCAGGATGGCGCCGAGGTTGACGTCATCCTCACGCGTTCGGCGCAGGAATTCGTTGGCGCGGTGACGTTCGAGGCGCTCACCGGTCGGCCGGTTCACACGGCCCTCGTTTCGGCCGGGCACGCACTCGATCACATCCGGCTCGCGCGTGCGGCGCACGTGGTTGCGGTCGCACCGGCCACTGCCGATTTCCTGGCTCGCGCCGCGTCAGGGCAGGCGGACGATCTCCTGAGCGCTTGCCTGCTGGCGACGCAGGCACCGGTGCTGCTCGTACCAGCAATGAATGACCGGATGTGGGAGCACCCACAAACAACGCGCAACGTGGCGCACCTTCGCGAGATCGGCTACCAGGTGCTCGATCCCGATGTCGGCGAGCTCGCGGTCGGTGAAGGTTCCGGGCCGGGTCGCATGCCGGAACCCGAGGCGATCCAGGCGTACGTCGGACGCCTGCTCGAACCAGCGGGTCCGCTGCGCGGGAAACGCGTGCTCGTCACTGCCGGTCCGACGCGAGAACCTCTCGATCCGGTGCGATTCATCTCCAATCGCTCGAGCGGGAAGATGGGTGTGGCCATTGCCCAATCGGCGTGGCGCCGCGGTGCCGACGTCACGCTGGTAACCGGTCCGTTAGGCGTGAGCGCGCCGGTTGGCGTCCAGCTGATCGGGGTGGAATCGGCGGCAGAGATGCGCGACGCCGTTGCCGGTGCGTTGCCGCACGCGGACCTGTTGGTGATGGCGGCGGCGCCGTCGGACTTCCGGCCGGAGACGAGCGCCGACCAGAAGATCAAGAGATCGGCCGCCCCAGGCGCGATCAGTCTCGCACCGACGGAGGACATCCTCCAATCCACAGCGGCACGACGCCGTCGCGGTGCGATCATCGTGGGGTTTGCGCTCGAGACGGAGAACGTAGTGGCAAACGGGCGGGCCAAGCTCGAAGCGAAGGCGCTTGACCTGATCGTGATCAACGACGCAACGGAGAAGGGTGCGGGGTTCGAGGTCGATACAAATCGCGTGACCCTTCTAGCGCGAGGTCGCGAGCCTGACGCATTGCCATTGCAGCCGAAGAGCGAAGTGGCGGACGCCATACTTGACCGCGTCGAGGCGCTCATGCGTGGATCCTAAGGAGCGCATCCGGCAGTTCCTGCAACAGCGGCGCGAGCTCGGTGAGACCGAGTTCGTGCTGGACGGGATGCGTGTTGATGACGTCATGCGCGTGCTCGGCGCCACCGCCAAGCATGGCGCCCAGAAGGAAACGCGCGCGGGCGGACCCGCCGCATCGACCGGGCGGTCGGACTGGCGGGACAGGCTGAACGCGCTCGGAGATTCGCCTGAACCGCCACGGCCGGAGAAACCGAGCCTGGCGGCCACGCCACCTTCTGCAACGCGTCCGACGCGGTTGGGGCCCCCTCCCCAACAACAACGTACCGCTATTCCGCCCGACCTGCGCACCCAGTTCGCCCCGCCTGGTGCCAGCTTGCCGCCCTCCGACGCAACGCCGTCACGCGCCGTCGCGGACCAGCTCCCTGCGACCGCCCCACCACCCCTCGAGTCGTTCCCGCAGGGCCTCATCGTCGGCTCGGCGGCGCACGAGCTCTTTGGGGGCGCGGCCTCGCCCTGGTCGTCGCTACAGGACATCGTGCAGGCCGTGGCTGCGTGCACGAAATGTTCACTGTACAAGGGAGCGAAGAATCCCGTACCTGGCGTGGGGAACCCCCGCGCAGATTTCGTCTGCGTCGGTGAGGCGCCGGGGGCGACGGAAGACGAGCAGGGGATTCCCTTCGTTGGGCAGGCGGGCCAATTGCTCACGAAGATCCTCGCGGCGATTCATCTGACGCGTGACGACGTTTTTATCTGCAACGTTCTCAAGCACCGGCCGCCGGGGAACCGCAATCCCCTGCCTGACGAGGTTGAGGCGTGTCAGCCATACCTCGTCCGGCAGATCGAGTTACTGCGGCCCAAGGTCTTGCTCGCACTCGGGACCTTTGCGGCGCAAACACTGTTGCAGACCAGAGAGCCGCTCGGCAAACTGCGCGGCAAAATCCACCGCTACTACGGGGTGCCGGTCGTAGTCACCTACCACCCGGCCGCGCTGCTGCGCAATCCTTCGTGGAAGCGTCCCACCTGGGAAGATGTCCAGCTTGCTCGACGACTCCTCGACCGCGCCGCAAGCGCGTGATGCGTACCGTGATCGGCGTCCTCCATTCTCGGAAGACGCCGAGCAGGCGGTATTATCGGCAATGATGATGGACCGCAACGCCATTGTGCGTGCGGCCGAATTCGTCGACGAAACCATGTTCTATCGCGAGGCGCATCGGCGGATCTTCCGGGCGATGCTCGCGCTCAGTGAACGCGGGTCCGTCGTCGATGTGCTCACCCTGTCCGACGAGCTGGCGCGGCGCGGCGAGCTGGAGGCGGCAGGTGGGAAGGATTACCTCTCGCTCATGGTCGACGCGGTGCCGACCTCGGCGAACGTCGAGTATCACGCGCGGATCATTCGCGAAAAAGCGGTCGTGCGCCGGCTGATCGAGACCTCCACGGAAATAGTCGGCGAGGCGTTCGACGGGCGCACCACGTCCGCCGATCTGCTCGACCGGGCCGAGCAGCGGATCTTCCAGATCAACCAGACGCGCAAGGCCGAAGGTTTCCACCGCATGAAGGAACTGCTGTGGACGGCCATGGAGCGAATCGAG
>JBQTIW010000300.1:0-27691 GCA_052387735.1 Gemmatimonadaceae bacterium | reverse complement strand
GTGAGCCACTTGGAGTATGGGCCGTACTTGCCAAGGAACATCGGCGGAACCTCGGCCGCGTGCGCCGCCACCCACAGCTGCCAGGGAAGCAGACCGGCGACGCCAACGACCAGCGCCACGGCCGCCGCGCGCCAGTGTCGGCGAGCCAGCAGCACCAGGATGAGCGCCGGAATGACAACGGCTCCGATGGTGCGCGACATCGCCAGCACGGATGCCAGGATCGCCGCCGTCGCGGCGACGCTAACGCGTCCCGACGTCGCGGCGCGTTCGGCCATCATGAGCGTGCCGGCGAGGAGCACGAGAAAGAGCGGCTCCGAGAGGACCATCACGGCGAGGAGCACCACGGGCGAGCACGCGATGAAGGCGAGGACCGCGGCTCCCGCGCCTGCGGCCGGAAGCCGCGTCACGCGCCGCGCGAGGCGATAGAACAGCGCCGCCGCCGTCCCGAGTAGCAGCGCGTTGACAAACTTGAAGAGCACCACGTTTTCCGGAAAGCGCGGGGACACCTTCCAGAGAAGCGCCAGCAGGGCCGGATAGAGGGGCGGATAGTGCGTTGCGTTCGGTGCTCCCGGCATGTGCAGGTAGCGGTAGCCTTCGCCACTGGCGAGCGACCTGGCGAGCACCACGTAGATGCCGTCATCCTGAAACACGCCGACTGGCCACGGCTCGATGGCCAGCACGACGAACGTACTGGTGAGCACGGCGAGGAGCAGCGGAATCCAGCGCTCGTGGCGCTCCGCGGCCCGTATGCCTGACGAGGGCAGCGCTAGGCTCACTGGTCGGCCTCGAAGCGCTGGAGCTTGCGGTGCAGGGTGGACGGATCGATGCCTAACGTCTCGGCGGCGCGGGTTTTATTGCCGCCTTCGGACTGCAGCACCCACATGATGTAGGCGCGCTCGATCATGTCCAGCGTAGGATTGGGCGTGGCGCGGGCCTCCACCACGCGCTCGGGCGTGTGCGTGACGATCTTCTCGGGAAGGCTGGGCACCTCCACCGAGCTGCCGTTGGACAGGATCACGGCGCGTTCGAGTGCGTTCTCCAGTTCACGCACGTTCCCCGGCCAGGTGTAGCGCATCAGGGCATCGAGCGCGTCGTCGCTGAGGGCCTTGAGCTCCTGACCGCGCACCTGGGCCTGTTTCTGCAGAAAGGCATCGGCGAGGATCGGAATGTCTTCCTTGCGGTCGCGCAGCGGCGGCAGATGAATCGCGATCACGTTGAGCCGGTAGTACAGGTCGCGACGAAACGACCCGCGGCGGATCTCCTCCTCCAGGTCCCGGTTGGTCGCGGCGAGCAGCCGCGTGTCGATCGGCTGCGCTTCGGTAGCGCCAACGGGGATGACTTCGCGATGCTGCAGGACGCGCAGGAGCTTGACCTGCGTGGCAGGGGTGGTTTCGCCGATCTCGTCGAGGAAGAAGGTGCCCTTGGCCGCCGCGGTGAAGAGCCCGCTCTTGTCCTTGACGGCGCCGGTGAACGATCCCTTCACGTGGCCGAACAGCTCGCTCTCGAGCAGGCTCTCGGGAAGGGCACCGCAGTTGATCGACAGAAAGGATCCTTCGGTGCGCGCCGAGAGGTCGTGCACATAACGAGCGATCACTTCCTTGCCGGTTCCCGACTCCCCCTGGATCAGCACTGTCGACTCCGTGGGAGCGACCGTCTCGGCGAGACGCAGTACATCGAGCCAGGCCCGGCTCTTCCCCACCGGGCGGGCCGTGCCGCTCTTCTCGCGGCGTCGGATCTCCTGCTTCAGCGTCTTGTTCTCGACGCGGAGATGGCGGTGCTCGGTGGCGCGGCGGAGGATCGCCACCAGTTCGTCGTTGCGGAACGGTTTCTGGATGTAGTAGTAGGCGCCGTCGTTGACGGCCTGCATCGCCGACTGCAGGGTGGCCTGGGCGGTCATCAGGATCACTGGGATGTCCGGGTCTTTCTGGCGCGCCGCGGTGAGGATCTCCAGTCCGCCGACCGACGGCATGCGGATGTCGCTGAGCACGACGTCGGGAGCCAGGGCGGCGATCTGCTCGAGGCCCTGCCGCCCGCCTAACGCGACGTGAGGGGTAAATCCTTCGTTCTTGAGCAAGATGCGCAGTGAGTCGAGGATTCCTGCTTCGTCGTCGACGACGAGCACGCTGGGACCCCCGGTGGTGGTGTCGCTCACGAGGACTCTCCGGATTCGGCCTGGTATGAGGGAAGCAGCACGGTGACGCGTGTGCCGCGCGTATCGGAATCGATGAACACGAAGCCCTTGTGGGCCTCGATGGCGCGGTGGACCACGGACAATCCGAGGCCGCTCCCGCCGGGTTTTGTGGTGAAGAACGGGTCGAACAGCCGGTCGCGGATGTCTTCGGGAATCCCCGGACCTTCGTCGGAGACCCGAAGCGCAACGCCACCGCGATCGAATGAGAGGCCAGCCGGGGCGTCGCTCGAGGTGAGCGGGGCCAGCTCGATCGACACGCGCCCCACGTGGGGCGACGCCTGGACCGCGTTGAGCGCGAGGTTGAAGACGGCGCGGTGCAGGAGGTCTTCGTCGCCCTCCACGATCACGGGATCGTCAGGCATCACCGCCTCCACGTCCACGCGGTCGGCCCGATCGGGGTGCGCGGCGACGAGCCCGGTCGCGTCGCGCGCAACCGCCTTGAGATCGACCGGACCGATGCGCGTCACGCGCACGCGGGCGAAATCGAGGAACTCGCTCAGCAGGCGCGACAGCCGGTCGGACTCGCGCACGATCAGTCCGGCCAGTGTCTGCTCGTCGAGCGTGGCGCGTGGAGACCGGGCCAGCTGCTCTACCGCGGATCGAACCGCCGCGAGGGGATTCTTGATCTCGTGGGCGAGTGACGCGCTCAGCTCGGCCACGGCTTCGAGTCGCTCGGCGCGCATGTGCAGCGTGTCGAGCTTCTTCTGATCGGAGATGTCCTGGAAGATCGCGGTGGCCGTACCCTCGGTGTCGGGCTCGGCGGTGACGCTCGCCGTGGTGACCGTGGTGTTGAGCCCGATGGGGAAAGACCGGCTGTCGCCCGCCACCGTGCCTTCGGCACGCGTGGTGCGAACGCGCGCTACAGCCGCGCGCTCGAGGGACCGAGCGAGAACCGGTGAGATGCTCTCGATCGTTGGAATCACCGCCGTGCCCACCTGGTCATCGAGTCGGATGCCCAGCAAAGCGGACGCGGCCGGATTCGCATACAGCAACGTGCCCCGTGCATCGACCGTGATGATCCCGCTGCGGATGTTCTTGAGGATGTCGCTCGCCTGGAGTCGCGCCTTGTTGAGCTGAGCGACCAGTTCCTCACTGCCGGCGCGCGCCTCGCGGAGGCGGGCGCCGATGTACCCGGATGAGAGAGCCACGGCGGCAAAAATCGCCAACTGCAGCCAGAGCGCGATGCTGTTGGTGAGCGGGGACCAGATGAGCGCTTCCACGAAGTACAACACGCAGCCTAACGCGGCAACCGCGAGAGATGTCGTGGTCGAGAGCAGGAGCGATGCGTACGCGATGGCGAGGATGTAGAGCGCGGCAAACTGCGAGGCGCCTTCGCCCAGCAAGTGCACGATGGCCGTGACGGCCAGCAGGTCGAAGACGACCTGCACCGTGAGGAACCCAGCGGTGAGCGGCCTGGTATAGATCTCGCTCCACGTCGCAGACGCGGCGGTAAAGGCCAGCGTCGCCGTCATGAGGAGCGAGGCCAGGAGCGTGTCGGCCCGATCGGCATCGCGCCACGCGTACACGGCGGCCAGGTAGATCGACGCCGCCATCGCCAAACGACCGACATACACCCACCGGGTTACCAGGCGGGGTTCGACGAAGGCGAGCGAAGTGGTGGCGCGATCAGGAAGCACGAACGGTTCGTCGGTCCCTTGCACTTTGCCAGCCCCGGGAACGCCCCCGGACGTGCAAAGTGCCACACTCTTGGACGACGGCGTTACCTTGGCGTAATCGTTTCGCTGGTTCCCGGTACCTTTTTTCACGCATCTGGGACGGATGACCGCGTGTCCGTGGGCAAGATCGTCCGCATAGATGTCGCCTTAATGGAACGTAACTGACGCTTTAGTGAGCACTCTTTGTGGCTGGATTGGTTAAGACAGGGTTGGGCATCGGGCGCGGGAGATTCATTCCACCCGACGAGCTCAGCATCAAGGCGTCGCGGGCCGGTGGCGCCGGCGGCCAGCACGTCAACACCTCATCTACGAGGGTCGAGGTGGCGTGGCGGCCGGCCGAATCCCGAGTGCTGACCGGCGAAGAGATCCAGCGACTCGAGGTCAAGCTGGCGAGCCGCCTGGACAACGCCGGCGTACTCCGCGTCGTCGCAAGCGATACTCGAAGCCAACGTCAGAACCGCGAGCTGGCCGAGTCGCGTCTGGCAGCCCTCGTGCGCGATGGACTGCTGGTCCCGAAGAAGCGGCGGGCGACCAAGCCGTCACGGGCGGCAAAACAGGCGAGGCTCGACAGCAAGAAGAGCGCATCGCAAAAGAAGGCTCAGCGGCGGTCGCGAGATTGGGATTGACCCGATCACTCCGTCACGACTGGCAACTGCCGAGAGCGGCCCCTGCCGATCGCCCAGCCATCAGTCCTCGAGGTGGTCCACCATGCGCCCCGTGGTCTGCCGCAACAGCTGAGCGATAGCCTCGGCGATCATCAGGGCGTACTTGAGCGCGAGCTCGGGCTGCGCCTGGCACATCCGGTCGAACTCGTCTTTGGTCATCACCAGGAGCTCCGTGGCGGTGGCGGCAACCGCAGTCGCCGAACGCGCCGCGCCGTCGATGAGGGACATCTGTCCCACCATCTTGCCACGACCGAGCCGCGCGACGACGTGGGATTGCGACTCCGAATCTTCCTTGCTGATGTCCAGCGCACCTGAGACGACGATGGCCACGAACGCGTCGCGATCGCCCTCGCGAAAGAGGACCGTCCCCGGCTCCAATCGATACGAGCGCAGGTATTCACCGATCCCCTGCTCGTCCCTCCAGCTGAGCCGGTTGCTCCACGGCGTCGATTCGAGCGCGTCCGCGCGTTCGCTCGGCGCGGTAGGAATGAACTCGACCCCTCTCGCCTTGAGGCGCTCGGAGGGCGACGGCTTGGGCGGAATGATGGAGATCCGGGTCATCTGCGGTGAGTATCGGCAGCGAGCGGACCCAAGTTCAAAAGCCAGTGCGAAGCACCTGGAGGGTACTTGCTTGCCGGATCTAACGTTCCATCGCGCGCAGCCGCGCAAGGAGTCCATCGAGCTGACGCAGCAGATCGAGCGACGCGGCGCGAACCGGCGCGCTGGGAAGCCGATCGGCATCGTCAACCGTCTGGAGCAGCTGCGTGAGGTTGCCGGTGAGGCGCGCGAGCGTCTGCGGGCCAGCACCACCGCCACCGCCGAATCCACCACCGCCGGCCCCCGCCAGGGCCTGGAGGTCCGCGGCACGCTGCGTGTTGCCTGACGAGCGCGCTGCGTCTGCCAGCTCACGCGCCCGCGTCATCGCGTCACTCGCCCGATTCACACCGTCCCAGAGTCGCCACGCCAGCGCACTCTGCGCGCGAATCTCGAGGATCGGCGTTCGCACGCGCGGGTCGAGCCGCAGCGTGAGCGGCTGCGTGAACATCCGTCCATCCACGGTCAGGCGCACCGTGTAGTTCCCGGGGGCAACGAACGGCCCCAAGGGCTCCGGCACTGTCTGCCCGGGAATTGCGCTGATCGGGTAGGAAAAGGAGAGCGCTCTGGGGCGCGGATAGCGTAGATCCCAAACAAAACGATGCAGTCCGGCTTCCGGACTCAGGTCCGGCGACGGCCGGATCCACCAATCCGGCCAGTGGCCCTGGGCGCGGGGATCGGGGTCGGGGTTCACGCCTCTGCTGTAGGTTCGAATGACCTTTCCCGCGTCGAGAATCTCCAGCTTCAGGTCGTTGGCGGCGGAGCCGAGTTGATAGTGGATGATCGCGCCGTCCGGAGGATTGAGCGCCCGAGGCTCGTCGGGCGGCAGCGGCGTGTCGGTGTACATCGAGTATCGCACGCGCGTTGCGAGCTGCGGCTTGAACAGATGCACCGGTTTCGCCAGCGGATCGTCGGCCATTTCACGCAGCGGGGTGATGTCGTCGAGGATCCAGAACCCGCGCCCGTGCGTGCCCACGACGAGATCATCGTCCTTGATGACCAGATCGCGGATGGACGTTGCCGGCATGTTCACGCGGAGCGACCGCCAGTGATCGCCGTCGTCGAACGAGACCCAGACCTGCGTCTCCGATCCTGCAAACAGCAGTCCACGTCGCTTCGGGTCTTCGCGCACCACGTTGATGGTGGCACCGCTGTCGATCCCGTTCACGACGTGCGCCCACGTCCTGCCCCCATCGCGGGTGCGATAGATGTGCGGACGCAGGTCGTCGAGACGGAGGGTGTTGATCGCCGCGTAGGCGGTGAGCGTGTCGAAGTGCGACGCGTCCATGAGCGAGACCTTGGCCCACGGCACGATCGCCGGCGGTGTCACGTTCCTCCAGCTGCGACCGCCGTTGACCGTGACATGAATCAAGCCATCGTCCGACCCTGCCCAGATGATGTTCTCACGGCGGTAGCTCGGCGCGATGGTGTACACGACGCCGGGATGGCGGGCGCGAGCACTCGGCTCGTTCGAGTATTTACCCACGTTAGGCGGCACCACCGAGTCCCGGCGCGTGAGATCGGGCGAGATTTCGGTCCAGTTGGTTCCGCCGTCCACGGTTTGCCAGATCGTGTTGGCACCGAAGTAGAGCTTGCGCGGATTGACGGGGGAGAACAGGATCGGCGCCGTGCGCAGCATCCGGTAGTTGGGGTCGCGGAAGGGTTTTGGCGCGACGTTCTGCGTCTGTCCGGTGCGATAGTCGAAACGCGTGACCTTGCCGCCGTACATGATGTCGGGATCCAGCGGATCCGGGGCGACGTAGCCATACTCCTCCACGCCGACTGGCCGCCACTCGCGGAACGTGATCTGTCCGTCGTTGCCGCGGCTCGCCACACAGGCCGATCCGGACTCCTGCTGCCCGCCGCAGACGCGATACGGCCACGAGTTGTCAGTGGTCACGTGATACAGCTGCGCCGTCGGCTGGTTGTACCAGCTGCTCCACGACTCGCCGCCGTTCACTGTGATGATGGCACCCTGGTCGGCGGCGATGAGGATGATGTCCGGATTGTCCGGGTTGATCCAGATGCGATGATAGTCGTCACCGCCCGGTGCGCCGCGGATCATCTTCCACGTGACACCGGCGTCGGTCGACTTCCACGCGACAATGCTCCCGCTGTAGACGACATCCGGATTCTTCGGATCCACCTTTACTTCGGCGAAGTCGGATCCCCGGTTGTGCACGCGGACGTCGGTCGACGTCTTGGCCCACGTCATGCCCGCGTCATCGGAGCGATAGATGCCGCTCTTCGCGCCGGCATCCACTGTCACGAACAGCCGGGTCGGACGGCTTGGCGCGACGGCGATGCCGATCCGGCCCAGGCCCTCGGCGAAGGTTGGCAGGCCGTTCATGATCCGCTGCCAGCTGTCTCCGCCATCGGTCGATTTGAACAGCCCTGATCCCGGACCCTGCCAGACACCGTTCTCCCAGGGTCCCTGTCGCGCCTCCCACAACGCGGCGTACAGCGTGTTCGGATCGTTGGGTGCCATCACAATGTCTATCGCTCCCGTGTTCTCGTCCGGCCCCAGGATCTTGCGGAAGGTTGCTCCTCCGTCGGTGGAGCGGTACAGCCCCCGTTCGGCGTTGGGTCCGTAGGGATGTCCGAGCACGGCGACGAACAGCCGATTGGGATCGCGCGGGTCAACGACGATCTGCGGTATCTGCTGCCCGTCGCGCAGACCAAGGTGGTGCCAGCTCGTGCCGCCATCTGTGGACTTGTAGAGCCCGTTGCCGGTGGACAGGTCGGGGCGTTGTAGTCCTTCCCCCGAGCCCACATAGATGACGTCGGGGTTCGACGGTGCAACGGCAATGGCGCCGATCGAACCCGACGATTGATCGTCGAAGATGGGATTCCAGGTGCGCCCGTAGTCGGTGCTCTTGAAGATCCCACCGTTCACCACGCCGATGAAAAACACGTTCGGCCGCTGCGGCACGCCTATCGCCGCCTTGGTTCTGCCGCCGCGGAACGGGCCGATATGCCGCCACTGCATCTCGCGGAAAGGATCGGCGCTCGCTGACTGGCCGCGGAGGCCCGAGGCGAGAGCAAGGACCGCGAGGGACGCCGCGAGGATGGAACGATGCATGGTGGTCATGGGGGACACCGGCTGCTGGCAAGGTGTACGGACTTGAAGGATACGCTCGCGCTCCGCGATCAACGGTCGTGCGACAACTCGTCCTTGAGGCGCGCCAGAGCCGATCGTGCTCCAGCAGCCTCGCGACTTCCGGGGAATCGATCCACGATGCGACGCAGCTCCGGCAGGGCTCGCGCCGGAGCCCGGAGTGCGCCGAGTCTCAGATCGATCAGCCGCTGGGTACAGTAGAGTTCCTGATTCGCATCACTCGTGAGGCGCCGGGCCTCGAGAAACAGCACCTCGGCGCGCTCGGCACGGTCGTGTCGGGCGTGGAGATCGGCACTCTGGATGCGCACCGCCACGTTGTGCGGAAGGCGCCGCATTTCCGCTTCATAGGCCAGGATCGCGCCGTCGGTATCCCCCGCGGCGGCCATGGCCTGGGCCTGCGAGAACTCCGCTTCATACGGTGTGGAATCACCACTCGGCTGGACGAGCGCGAGAAAAGCGCGACCTGCCCCCTCGCTGATCCCCAGTGCGACCCAACGTACGACGACTCCGGTGACGATGCCCGTGGCGATTGCCCCGGCCACGAGGGCGAGACCCCGGACGTTGAACATGAAGGCCAGCAGCGCTCCGATTCCGACGAACACCGCGCCGATGACGATGGCGGCGGCGGTGGCCGTGCGCCGCGTTGGCGCGTCGGCGGGGGAGACGTTACGCACCGGGGAGAGGTTCAGCCCGGGACGAACGCGACACGATCATCGTGGCGGTCATATGGCCCGTCGCGTTGAGCGTGGTTTTGAACACGTCGGGGAGCGCATCGAGGGCGATCAGGATGCCGACGCCTTCGACTGGCAGCCCTACCGTGGGAAAGAGAGGCGCGATGATGAACAGGCTGCCGCTGGGGATTCCCGGTACGCTGAAGCTCATGAGGACCGCCGCGATGGCGAAGGTGACGACCGAGGCCAGCGGAAAGGCAACGCCGTACAGCTTGGCGACGAACAACCCGCCAACGATCCATGAAACAGCGAGGTTGAGCCGGAAGATGGACGCGGAGAACGGAATGACGAAGCCCGACGTCTCGCGCGGCACGCCCAGTTTGGACTCCGCGGCGTCGAGCATGGCGGGAATGGCGGCCAGCGAGGAGCGAGTGCTGGCCGCCACCGCTTGCGCGGGCAGAATCGCGCGGGCGAATCGCGGAAGCGGCACACCACTGAACATGAGCGCGACGACATAGAGCACGGCGATGGCCAGCACGAGCAGCAACACGTGGGTCGCGAGGTAGAATCCCACCGCTCCGGCCGCGCCGACACCGAGCCGCGCACCTAACGAGAGCGCCAGCGCGCCGATGCCAAGGGGGGCGAGCCACAGGACCCAGCGCACGAGCACGAGCATCGCCTCCGACACGCCTCGGAAGAACCCCGTGAGCAGCGCGCGCTCGCGCTCGCCCAGCCACCGCATGGCCAGCGCGAACGCAATGGTGAAGACGATGAGGGGGAGCATGGCGCCGTCGCTGGCAGCCCGGATGGGGTTGACCGGGACAAGGCTCGTGAGCCAGGAGGCGAAGGACGGCAGGTCGGGAACAGCCCCCGCGGAGCCTGCCACGGACTCGCGCAGTCGCGCGGCCGCTGCTTCATCGACGCGGAGAGCGCGATACATCGGCGGCGCAAGGATCGCCGTCATCGCCGAGATTCCGGCGAGAAGCGTCACGAACACGAGCAGCGCCCGCACGCCATGTCGCCCAACTTCCGCCGTGGAGCGACTTCTCGTCACGCCGGTGATGAGCAGCGACACAACGAGAGGAATCACCGTCATCCGAATCGCGTTGACCCACAGCGTGCCGACCGGGTCCGCGAACGCCAGCACACGGGCGGCGGCCGGGGCGCTCACCGTGTGCAGCACCGCGCCCACGGCGAATCCCACGAGCAGCGAAAGGACGGCGCGGATGCCTTCGCCGCCGGCGCGGGACGCCTCAGTGGGTTCGGGCGGGTGAGTCACGGCGGCAAGGCTATCCCTTGCCTACCTGCTGAGCAAGGGGCCTAACGAGACGAAGGACACCGGGCTCCTGTACCGTCTGCGAGTCCCCGGCAAAGCGCGGGCGCAGCCAGCGCGAACCGGAGGCCAGTGCCCCTGCCTTCGTCCTAGCGCAACCCTGCCACGATGCCAATGCGCCAGCTGACGAGGCGCGTCTGGCTCTCAATCGGCGTGATCTCCGGCGTGGTGCCCGGCCGGTCCCGGATGCTGCCCTCCCGGAGGTACTGGCCGCGGCCACCATTGTGGTAGCGGACACCGATGTCGAGGCCCGCCTCGCGGCGAATGCCGAACGGGATGTACACGCCAGCACCACCAGTGGTCGCGAATACAACGTCGTCGAAGTTCGTCGTCTCGGCAAAGCTGTACTCATCGTCCGAGCCTTCGACCGACGACTCGGTGAAGAGGTATGTGAAGCCGGCGCTGCCGTTGACGTATGGCCGAATCGGGCCACTCGGCACCATCAACTGCGGGCCCGCGCCGAGGAACACGATGTTGTTCGATGTCGTCACGTCGACCGTGATGCGGCCGATTGTGGAGCTGAGCGGCGCCCGAATCGTCTCGCGGCCGTATTGCATCCAGCCACCCTCGATCCCTAACGAGAAGATGCCGCGCCGGTCGACCTTCCACCGGCCAAAGCCGTCGACGCCGAAGCCCTGCTTCACATAACTGGCGAAATCACCGGTCGGTCGGCCGTAGACCACGCTGCCACCACCAAACACGGGTGACCGTCGAGGCCCGACGTCGACGTCCCCCTCGCCGCCGACCCGAAACACCTGCGCCAGAGCGAGCTGAGGCATCAGCACCGCCACCAGCGCTCCCAGAAGCAGCCGCTTTCGCGTTCGCATAGGAACTCCCTTCGTGCATCGTCGCCCGAACGGTACGCCATCCCTCCAGCCCGTTGTACGCCACTGGGGGTAGGAGTGTTTCATCCTTGAGGGGGTAGCGGGTAGTGGGGCGAGCCTTCGATCCATGCTCACGCCGACGCGGGCCGACGTCCGCACCACCCAATACCCGCTACCCGTTACCCGCTACCCACGCCGCGAGCCTATTTCCAATGGTCGTCGTCCTCCCCGAATGGGTCTCCCGGCGGTGCGCGGAGGGCGAGCGTCATGGACGGCACCTCACCGGTCTCCAGCCAGGACGCGATGTCGCGTCGCAGGGCCGACATGTGCGCCCGGTGCTCGAGGCCGCCCTGGGACTCGCGCGTCCCCGCTGTGGTGGACAGCCGGCGGAGGGTGTGGTTGGCGATCGCTCGCACATCGGACGATGCGTTGGAATCGGCGGCCAGCAGGATCAGGCGATCCACCAGCGCGCGCGATGTGACCCTAACGAGTGCCGAGTCGCGACGCGATGCGGCTCGCGCGTTGAAGGTGGCGCCGATCAACTCATCGAGGGTTTCGCCGAGCGTCAGCGGCGTCCGACTGCGCCATGCCAGCTGGACTAGCCGGGCCGCCCGGTCGCGCTGGAGCAGCCCATCGATGACATACTGGGCCAGGGTGCGAGCCGCGCCGAGCTCGTCGAAGGCTGGCCGCACACGCGAATCGAACAGCTCCACCGATCCCGACCAGCCGAAGGGACGCGGCGCCAGCAAGGTGACGACCGTATCTGGAATCGCCAGCTCCGCGGGGCTGACCGACTGGAGCAGCATGCCTAACGCCTTGCGCTGCGTGGCCGCATCCACCGGGCGCGTGGCCTGCTGCCCGTCGCCGCGCACCGCATACGTGTACTCCATTCCGCCGATGGCTTTGACCGCCGAATTCAGACCCCAGCGGTGGAACATGTACAGGGGGACGAAGCGCTCGTGTAGGGTGCCGATCGGATCGCCAACCTTGATGTTGCGCTCGCCGAAACGGCGCAGTCCGACGCGCCGGACCTCCATCTGGCGCTTCAGGAAGGCCGTCGCCGATTCTGCGTCGTCCCACAGGTTGTTGCGCGGATCGCTGGCGAACTCCGGGCGCGCATCGCCATCGGACATGAACGCGTAGCCTTTCTGCAAGCCATCCCTGATGATCGCGGCGAGCGAATCGGCCTCGGACTCCGGCGGAAAGATGCCGTAGCCCCAGCGCACCGACCAGACGTCGAACGAGCCGGGGCCTAACGCGTAGGCCTCCGACATGTCGATCTCTCCACGTGCATCGAGCCGCACGCGTGGCGCGGGATAGTCCATCACCGACCCACGCTCGTACGTGGAGGCAATGTAGTTGTGCGCGATGCCGAGGGTGTGGCCGATCTCGTGCGCCGTGACCTGGCGGACGCGGCCCAGCACGTAGTGCGTGTCGACCGGCGACGGATCCGCGCCCATCAGCGCGGCGTAGATGTTGTACGCCGTGCGATTGCGGTGCGAGTCCATGTGGGCAATGCCCTTGAGATTCTCCCCGGTGCGCGGATCACCGGTCGACCCGCCAAAGGACCAGCCGCGCTCATTGCGATTGATCCAGAGGACCATGTTGTACCGGATATCCATCGGGTCGGCGCCGTCGGGAAGGTCGCGCACCTGGAATCCGCCTCGCAGCCCGGCCTCGTTGAATGCCGTTTCCCAGAACTTCGCGCCTTCGATCGTGGCCGCGCGCAGCGGCTCCGGGATGCCCCGGTCGATGTAGTACACGATCGGGTTCGCGATCGCGCTGTTCGCATCGCGTGGATTGCTGCGCTGCAACCTGAAGCGGCTGATCCACCGCTGCTCCAGCCGCGCCTGCAGGGGCTGCGCGAAGTCGTGGAACTGCGTGCCGAAGAACGGTGCCCTTGGATCGAGCGCGCGTGGGCGGTAGTTGTCGTCAGGCAGCCTGACGAGACTCAGGTGCTGGCGCAGCGTGAATGAACGTCCGTCGGGGACGATCGACGCCACGATCTGTCCCGGGCGTCCGGTCGTCACGAACGTCAGGGACAGATCGATCTCGGAGTTGGCCGGGAAGGCGCGCGTGTAGGGCTTGAATACACTGGAGCGCTCTCGCGACAGCGTATACGCACCCTGATTGGAGCGCTGCAGCGTCCCGATCACGTCCTGCCAGTCACGGAAGAGAAAATCCGTGGCGTCGACGAGGACGCGGCCGTCCTCCTCCGCAACGATCGGCAGCGCGCCGACGGTGCTGTAGGCAAACGACTCCAGGACGCCGCGCCCGTGTTCGGGATTCGTGGCCAGCGAGGTGCGATAGTTCCAGTTCTCGAAGATCACCAGCATGCGGTCGCCGTTGCGTTCGAACCGCGCGATGTCGTTGGCGCCGCCGCCGCCACGATCGAGCCCCACCGGGTTGGAACCGAGCCCGGTGGAGAGCTGCTGGGTGACGATCAGGCGCAGCGAATCCCGGACGATCTCGAGGTAGACCTTGCCCTGGCGGTCGTCGAGGTAGATCGGGACGAATCCGTCGCGCCGGTCCAGCCCGCGCGTTCTGGCGGCGATGGTCGCGGGTGGCTGCGCGACCGGCGTCACGGGATTCTGCGCGTCGGCCAGCTCGACTGCAGACAGAAGCGAGAGACAGAGAAGAGAGAGTCGCGAATGGAGAATAGACATCGGCATGGGGATTGGACCGGAGACCCGAGAATTGACTCGGGGGACACCGAATCGGGAATGCCCCAGGAACGCGGCTATGCACACGTGACGCGCGCGCTTCCCTTCACCAAGCGCCAGTCAGTATTCTCCAATCTCCATTCTCTATCCTCTATTCTTTACTCCGACCCCAGCGACTTCCCGCTCGGCGATGGCACGACTGACGTCGAGGCGATCGCCTATTGCCCGTACTGCGGTGAGGAAAACGTGATTGCCGTCGATCCTGGCGGCGGGCCGCGACAGCAGTACGTGGAAGACTGTCAGGTCTGCTGCCGACCCTGGCAGGTGCTGGTGCAGTTCGATGTCACGGGGCGAGCCTGGACCGAGTTACGGACGACCGACGAATGACCGCTCACCCGACGCTCCAACCTGACGCCGCGGCGTGGCCCATCACCCTCGACGACGCCTGTGCCGCTCGCGTGCGCCTGGCGCCGTTTCTCGCGGCCACGCCCTTGTACAACTATCCGCTGCTTGACGAATGGATCGGGCATGACATTCGGGTCTTCGTCAAGCACGAGAATTTCCAGCCGACCAACTCGTTCAAGGTGCGCAACGGGCTGTCGTTCATGACAGCGCTCGACCGAGAAGCCCGCGCGCGTGGTGTCGTCGCAGCAACCCGAGGCAATCACGGTCTCGGCCTCGCCTACGCCGGGCGGCAGTTCGGCGTCAAGGCGACGGTGTGCGTGCCCGTCGGAAACAACCCCGACAAGAACGCCGGCATGCGCGCGTTAGGTGCAACGGTGATCGAGGAAGGCCGCGACTACGACGAGTCGGTCCTGGTGGCGGAGCGGGTGAGACGGGCGGAGGGCGCGACGCTGGCCCATTCGACAAACGACCGGCACATCATCGCCGGCGCGGCGACGATGTCACTGGAGATCCTGGAGCAGGCCCCCGATCTCGACGCGATGGTGATTGCGGTCGGCGGCGGGTCGCAGGCGGTGGGCGCCATGACCGTGGCGCGAGAACTCAGGCCAGCCCTGCGGGTGTATGCCGTGCAGTCGGCGGGAGCCCCGGCCTCGCACGATTCATGGCACGCGAAAGCCATGGTATCGCGCGATCGCGCCGACACGTTCGCCGACGGACTGGCCACGCGGCACGCCTATCCGATGACACTCCCCGCGCTCCTGGAGGGGCTCGCGGGGTTCGTGACCGTGAGCGACGCCGAGATCGCCGAGGCACTGCGCACACTCCTGCGAACGACGCACTCGCTGGTCGAGGGAGCGGGGGCCGCTGGCCTGGCCGGACTCCGCGCCTTCGCGGACCAGCTCAGCGGTCAACGGGTTGGCATCGTGATCAGCGGCGGGAACATCGATCAAGCGACGCTGCTACGTGTGCTGCAGCGGGAGCTGTAGCGACGACGGCCCCTACGGATCCACGGGAAGCGAGGCGAGAATCCGCCCGCGCAGCGCGGGAGGCGGATCGGCGGGGGGCGCTGCCCACGCCAGAAGTCCGGCGACGCGGCGCAAATCCTCGACAACTCGGATGAGCGACGGATCACGCTCCATCAACCGCTCGAACGCGGCCCGCTCGGCCGGCGTCACTGCGCCCAGTGCGAAGACCGCGGCCTCGTCCGGCCGCAAGCCGGCGCTCATCGCCACTCCTCCATCAGGGGGCCGAGCGCGTGTCGCATCTTCTCCATCCCGGCGCGCATCCGAGTCTTGACCGTACCTAACGGTTCGGAGAGCCTGTCGGCGATCTCACTCTGGGACAGTCCTCCGAAATACGCGAGCTCGAGCACGAGGCGCTGCGGCGGGGGCAGGTCAGCCAGCGATCGCCGGACCAGAACCTGTGCCTCGGAGACCTCCACTTCGCGATCAGGAGACGCGGCGCCAGTCGACAATCCGGGCGACGTGCCATCGTCGCTCATTGCGGCTGCCTGGTCCAGCACGCGGGCACGCCGCTTTTGCGACCGAATGAGGTCGAGCGACCGAGTGCGGACGATCGTGGAGATCCAGGCAATGACACTCCCCCGCGACGCATCGAACGTGGCCGCCGAACGCCAGATCTGCGCGAAGGCGTCCGCGACAACCTCCTCGGCATCTGCCAGATCGGGCACGATTGCGGCGGCCAGTGAATACGCCAGTGCTCCGTACCTGTCATATAACATGCCCAGCGCCCGCTCATCGCCGGCGATCAATCGCGACATGACCTGCAGGTCGCTCGGGTTCGGCGTCGGCGGGGCGGGGCTCATCCGATCTGGACCGGCAGGGGGGCGGTCATTAGCGCGTTCAAACTGTTCTACAGATGACCCCGACGCAACTCGCTCGCGACCGCGCGCCGTGGCCTCCCTTCGCGCCGCATTCCTCTGCGTGAAGGGGCGACTCAGTCGCTGCAGGGAGAGCGGAATGGCCACAGCGGTCATTGGCTGGCGATGTCCTATCGGCGTTTGGATCAATACGCCGGCCGGAGAGGGCGTGGATTGCTCGGCCAGCCCTCGTAGCGCTCGATTCTCAGCGCGGCGCGACGACCGCGAAGCAGGTGCAGCACGGAAGCACGGGAAGCACGAGAGAGTCAGGAGTGTCGCAGTCCGTCTCGGGCCGCCTCGTGCCCTTTCGTGCTGGTCGTGCTTCGCGCTTGTGGTTTCGACCCTGCGGCGCTCCCTACACGCGTTCTACCTCCAGCGCCTCTCGCACTCGGGTTCTCAGCTCTTCCAGAGAGAACGGCTTGGGCAGGAACTGCCAGCGGCCGCCGCCGAGCGTTCCGCGCGAGTCCTTCTGATCGACGAATCCGGACATCAGGACGACGGCCAGTCCCGGAAACTCCCGGTCCAGCGTTGCCGCCAGTTCGCGGCCGTTCATGCCTGGCATGACGATGTCCGAGAGGAGGAGGTCCGGATGCATACCGTGGGTACGCACGAGGTCGAGGGCCACCTGCGCGTTAGGTGCCTCCACGACGCGATACCCCGCGCGCTCGAGCGTGCGACGCGTGAGGATTCGAACCAGATCCTCATCCTCGACCACGAGGATCATCTCCTCGCCGGGCGGCGGCGCAGGGCGGGCCGGTGTACGCGGTCTCAGCGGCACGGGAATGGACGCGGCGCGCGGCAGATAGACCTGGGCATTCGTTCCTTGGCCCGACACGCTTTCGATCCAGATGTATCCTCCGCTTTGCTTGACGATGCCGTACACGGTGGGAAGACCCATCCCGGTGCCGTGCTTCTGGCCCTTGGTGCTGAAGAAGGGTTCGAAGACGCGCGCCAGTGTTGCCGGCGACATCCCTGCTCCATCATCGCGGACGCGCAACAGCACGTATTCGCCCGGGGTCATGGGGCGGTGGGTGGCAGCGAAGGCCTCGTCCACGGAGGCGTTGACCAGCGCGATCTCGATGGTGCCCCTGCGGCCTACGGCGTCGGCGGCGTTGCGGACGAGGTGCGTGAGCGCCTGATCGACCAGTAGCGCGTCGACCAGCACCGCACCTAACGCGGTATCGACATCGCGATGAAGCCGGACGCCATCACCGGCGATGCCGACGAACGACTCCCAGCGCGAGTCGAGCACGTCCCGCAGATCGACCAGTCGCGGCTGCAGCACCAGTTGCCGACTGAAGGCCAGCAGCTGGTGCGTGAGCATGGCAGCGCGCCGCGCCGCCTCGGCGATCTCGCTGATCTCGGCGCGATAGGGGTTGTCGTTGCCCAGTTCGTCCAGGAGAAACTGCGAGTTTCCGCCAACGACGGTGAGCAGGTTGTTGAAGTCGTGTGCGACCCCGCCCGCCAGGCGGACCACCGCGTCGATCTTCTCGCGAGCCCGCGCCAACGCCTCGTCGTGAGGCGGATCGGCGACCGACGGATCGGACGGTGGGCTCGGCGGTGTGGTCGGCATTGTCGAAGGGCGGGAGACCATGGGCGTGCGCAGCCAGCCCGGTATACTTTCTGGGAGTCGCGAGGCCCGACGTGTGCGCTGGCGCGCCAACGGAAAGGCGGCCTCGACGGCATCTGGAAGTTTCGACGCGGGACATACGTGAAGCTGTGACTTGAGACACAGGCCATGGAGCAGGTACGGCTGGACAAATGGTTGTGGGCAGCACGGTTCTTCAAGACGCGCGCCCTCGCCGCCGACGCCATCGACATCGGTCGCGTCGACGTGAACGAGGAGCGCGTCAAGCGGGCGAAGCTCGTCCGCGTGGGGGACATCGTACGCGTCAGGCGCCCGCCGTTCGAGCAGGTCGTCGTGGTGCAGGGACTGAGCGAGCAGCGCGGACCGGCCGCGGTCGCGCAGACGCTCTACGACGAGACGTCCGCCAGTCGGGCCGCGCGCGAGCGCGTCGCCGCGCAGATCCGGGCAGCGGGCTCCGTCGCCGGCGCAGACGCCGGCCGCCCGGACAAGCGCGACCGGCGAGCGATCAATCGCTGGCGGGGCCGCGACACCTAACGAGCGGCGACTGCGAGGAGCGCATCGCGGTCGATGCGGTGGCCGCCCTCGAATGTCGTGACCGTGGCCCCGATGCCAGCGGCCGCCAGCCGCTCGACCTGCGCGTCGATCCCGATCCAGCTCCCGAACTCGTCGCGCGTGCCCAGGACCAGGTCGACGCCGGCGGCGGGAAAGCGCTGCCTGCGCATGGCAAAGTCGAGGTCCGCGGGCAGCTGGCCGGCCCAGAACACCACGCGATCGACCGCCGCGCTGCCTAACGCAACCCACCGCGCAACCGTGGCCACGCCCTGTGAGAAGCCCAGCACGCCGAGGCGCGCGCCCGGCGCACGTTGTGCGGCCGCCACCGCGTCGAGGTAGGCGACATAGTCACCGATCTCACCCTCGCGGAATTCGCGGGTCATCCACGTGGTGCCCACCGGCGTCGTCGCATGCGAACCGGTGTTGCCCTGATCCTTGTAGTACCGGTTGAGGGCTTCAGGGGCGATCACGGCCCGGCCCGGCGTCGCCACCGCCGCGAAGCCGCCAATGAACTCCGCCGCCAGCTGTCCATAGCCGTGGATCACGACCCACAACTCGCCGGCCGTCGCGGGGTCCCCTAACGAGTAATAGCGCGCCCGCCGTGCAACGGTGATGTGGTGTTCGTTCACGGCTCGCGCCCCGGCCGCACGAGCAGACGACTTCCCACCGTGATCCGGGACGTCGAGAGTGCGTTCCACGCGGTCAACGACTCCACGGGAACGCCATAGCGCCGGGCGATGACCGCCAGCGCTTCCCCCCGCTGCACGAGATGATAGATCGGTCGCCGCGACGCCGCGGCCGCCGCTTCGGTCGCGCGCCGCTCTGCCTCCGCCACCTCGCGTAGCGCCGTCTGCGCGCGAGTCACGACGCCGAGAACCTCGACGAGACGAAGCGTGTCCCAGGGCGCGATGGCGAATCGCTCCGTACCCGACGCACCGGCGAGGCGCACGCCTGGCCGGCGCCGCGGGAGGATCAGCAGCTTGGAGATCGCCAGCCCGCGCGTGTATGGAAAACTCTGCGAGACAAGCTCCGGTGGTCCGTCATCCTCATGAAGCAGCGGCGCGGGCGGTACGCCGACGTAGTGGAGCCGCCGGTCGGTGGCGGCGAGCACACCGTACGTGTGGCGATAGTAGTCCCACCAGAGGCGCTGCTGTACGGGGACCCGTGCAACGACGCGTTCGCCGCCTTCCAACGACGCCTCGATCTCCGCGTTCGCGATGCGGGCGGAGCCTTCGGGATCGCCGCGATGGAGGACAAATGCCAGCGTCGCCGCGGCGACAACGAACAAGAGCAGGAGCATCCATACGGATGCCGTGAACCATGCGCGTGGCCGCCGCCGTGTCCGCGATTCCGGCAGGGCGGCGGCCGTCGACGTCATGCGCCGATGGTGGTGGGAAGCTCGTGGTCGAAGCGGACATCCGCGGGCGGTCGCTCACGACGAGCTCGCCGAACGACCGCGCGGTCGAGCCGGGCGATCGAATCCAGACGTGACCGCTGGTCGCCGTCGAGCAGTGTGCGGGCCTCGGCACGCGCGACGTCGTTGTTCAGGCGTATCGAGTCGATGACCGGCCTCGCCCACTCGTTGAACCTGCGCAAGGCGTCCGAGTCTCTCTGGTTGATGCCGTTGCGGTCGCCGAGGTCAATGCCGGCGAGGGCACGCAGCGAGTCGAGCTGCACCATGTGCGGACCGTTCTGGACGCGAAGGCGTCGACGGATCTCCATCAGCCGGGCCTTCTGATCGTCGCGAAGACCAACTTCGCGCGAGACTTCGAGGAAGAACGAGATCGGCTCGCCGTCGGAGAGATCAAAAGTGTAAAACCCGCGAGGACCCTCGAACGGTGGAGGATAGCCGCGCTGGGCAGCGGCGGGAAATGCAGCAAGCGTGAATCCTACGGTCAGCGCGACGAACGACGATCTACACATGGTCCACCTCGAACACTGGCATGAGCAGGGTACAGCTCCCCCTCCTCTCATACACCGATCGTCGTTTTCTCCCTAGCCGAAGCCCCGTGGCTCCTACTCCCCAGGAGCACCTGTCCTGAGCGCAGCGACCGCCGAGGAGGGTCCAGCATCGCTTGCGCCACGCAACCGCTAGTGCTTCGCTCCTGCTGCGGCTGGCGCGTGTTCGGCTGCGGCATCCACGGGACCGAGCGCATCGTTAGGTGAATGGAAGGTTCGGCTCTTGATGAAGCCGGCGAGCAGGAACGAACCTACCGCCAGTGCCGTGATGAAGCCGGCGATCCCCCACCCTTGAGAAAAATTCGGCGTATCCGCCCGTGTGGCCATGCGTATCCTCGAAGCCGGTTCAGCGTGCCCCAACCGGGCACGACGTGTCCTGAATTCTAGCCCCGTGGGTCGGGGTCTGAGGAGTCCCCACGACTGGAACTCGCCCCCGATACGTCCTCGAGAAGCGTCACGATTTCGGTGGCGGTCGTCGCCCCGCGGTCGCGGGCGTACCAATCCCGCAAATAGCGCCCCCGCTCGACCTTGTCCCACGTGCGGCCGGTCTCGTCGAACCATTGCTGCAAGGGCGTGGGGCGGGGCCCCCACCAGCCGCGCTCCGTGAAGCCCGCGTCGTACACCATCACGGCAGGGATCGAGCGCGTTCCACGCGTCAGGTGCGCGTCCATGAGATCGGGATTCAGGTCACGCCCGAGCACTCGCAGCTCGAGCTGCGGCGCGACCTCAACCAGGCGGGCGATCACGGGGAGTGTGTTCACTGCATCACCGCACCAATCCTCCGACAAGGCGAGCATGTGCCAGCGCGCAGGAATTGCTCTGGCACGAGCGAGCAGCTCCGGAGAGACGCGCGCAGCACGATGCACACCGCGCCAGAAGTCCTGGTTCCGGGTTGCCCGTTCAATGAACGCGTCCAGGGTCGTTGCGGACGCAAACCGTTCGGGAGAGATGCGGTCGTCGAATTGCCGATCAGTCATCCGTGAGCAAGGTGCGCGCCGAATCTATGGTTCCAGGCGTGCCGTCGTTCAGTTTGCTCGGCTCCGTCGAGCCGACTAGCTTCGCACATCCGACGATTGGGAGCCCCTGGTGTTGCGAGCTGGACCTCGAGTCGCTCAACAACGTCGTTTCTGCGGCTCGCTGCTTCTGGCCGCGACCCTCGCTCCCGCCATGGCCATAGCGCAGAGACCCGCATATCCGATCGCGCGCAAGGGTGAGGTCGCGGATGACTTCCACGGCACGCGCGTTGTCGATCCGTACCGGTGGCTGGAGGACCTGACGAGTGCGGAGACGCGCGCGTGGGTGCACGCACAGAATGCGATCACCGACGAGTGGCGGCAACGGGCCCCCATGCGTGACCGCATCCGCACGCGGCTCACGGAGTTGTGGAACTACCCCCGCGTCACCGTGCCACAACGCGTGATGAATGGCGTGCTGTTCTACCAGCGCAATTCCGGACTCCAGAAGCAATACGATGTGGTGGCGCGCTCGTCGCCGCAGACCCGTGCGCGTGTCATCATTGATCCGAATGCGCTGTCGCCGGACGGAACGACCGCACTGTCACAGTTTTCGCCGTCCCCCGATGGGCGACACGTGGCGTATGCCCTGTCCGAGGGCGGGGCGGACTGGCAGGACGTACACGTCAGACGCGTCCGCGACGGCATCGATCTCCCGGAGGTGCTGCGGTGGGTACGATTCTCCGGCCTCGCGTGGACGAGAGACGGGAAGGGCTTCTTCTACTCGCGCTACCCGGCGCGAGATGAAGCGACCAAACTCAGCGCAACGCTGGAGCACCACAAGGTCTACTATCACCGGATCGGCACGCCGCAGTCGGACGACGTGCTCATCTTCGAGCGGCCTGACCTCCCGACGTGGTTCGTGTTCGCGTCGACGAGCGATGACGGGCGATACGTCTTTGTGTATCTCACCGGCGGCGCCGACTCGCGCAACCGGCTCTATCTGATCGACCTCGTCGATCCGCGCGCGCCCAACGTGACGGCAAAGGCCCAGCCGATCGTCGAGACGGACGACGGGGAGTACACCGTCGTGGGGAACATCGGCACGCGCTTGTTCGTGCGCACCGATCTCGACGCGTCGCGCCGGCGTATTGTCGCCATCGACGCCGCGAGGCCGGCACGATCGGGGTGGCGCACGATCATCCCGGAAGGTCCGGCCGCGATCGCCGAGGTGGCAATGACGTCTGTCGCCCTGGTCGTGAGCCGATTGGTGGAGGTCACCAGCGAGTTGCAGCTGTACTCGCCCGACGGACGACTCATCAACACCGTGGCGCTGCCCGGTCTCGGCACCGTCGCCGACATCAGGGCGTCGGCCGAGGCCTCGACCTTCTACTATGCGTTCACGTCCCACCTCACGCCGTCAACGGTCTTCCGCTACGACGCGCGCGCCGGCAAGAGCGTACCGTTCGACGCCCCGACCGTTGCGTTCGATCCGGCGCAGTATGAGACGAACCGCGTCTTCGCCACGTCGAACGACGGCACGCGGGTGCCGCTCTTCGTGAGCGCCAGGAAGGGACTGCCGCGCACGGGTGAGAACCCGACGTTGCTCTACGCCTACGGTGGCTTTGCCGTGCCCATCCCGCCGACCTTCTCTCCCGCCGCGTTAGGCTGGATGGACATGGGCGGCGTGTACGTGACGGCGTCGCTGCGCGGCGGCAACGAATATGGCGAAGCGTGGCACCGGGCGGGAATGCGGCAGCACAAGCAGAACGTGTTCGACGATTTTCTGGGCGCCGCCGAGTATCTGATCCGCGAGCGCTGGACGTCACCGTCGCGACTCGTGATCAACGGAGGATCGAACGGTGGGTTGCTGGTTGGCGCGGTGATGACGCAGCGCCCCGACCTGTTCGCGGTGGCCATTCCGCAGGTCGGCGTGCTGGACATGCTCCGATACCATCGCTTCACGGGCGGCGCGGCGTGGACGACGGAGTACGGATCAGCCGACGACCCGGGCGCGTTCGCCTGGCTCTACGCGTATTCGCCGCTGCACCGCATCGTCCCCGGCACCTGTTATCCGGCGACGCTCGTCACCACGGCCGATCATGACGATCGCGTGGTCCCCAGCCATTCCTACAAGTTCACTGCAGCGCTGCAGGAGGCCCAGGGATGTGGGCGGCCCGTTCTGATCCGGGTGGAGACCCAGGGCTCGCACGGGTACCGGCCAACCGACAAGCTCATCGCCGAGTACGCAGACCTCTGGGCGTTTGCCTGGAGCGTAGTGGGCCAGGAGTAGCGGCTTGGCAGCCCTGGTGCTCCCGGTCGACGCCGCGCAGCCCGAGCCGGCGGTGATTGCTCGTGCCGCCCGGATCATCGCGGCGGGAGGACTGGTCGCGGTGCCCACCGAAACCGTGTACGGCCTGGCCGCCAATGCGACCGATCCGCGAGCCGTGCAGCGGATCTTTGACGCCAAAGGACGGCCGTCGCTCAATCCGCTGATCGTGCACCTGGCTGACGCGAACGATCTTGCGTCGGTCGCGCGGAACATCCCGTCGCTCGCCCGCACGCTCGCCGAACGATTCTGGCCCGGCCCACTGACGCTCGTTATGCAGAAGCAGCCTGTCATCGCGGATGGGGTGAGTGCGGGACTGGACACGGTCGGCGTGCGCGTACCCGCTCACGCGGTGACCCGGGCACTGATCCGCGCTGTAGGACTGCCACTCGCCGCACCGAGCGCCAACCGCTTCACCCGCATTTCGCCCACCACCGCCGCGCACGTCGTCGCGCAGCTCGGCGATCTCATCGACCTGATTCTCGATGCCGGACCCGCACCGGTCGGCATCGAATCGACCGTCCTCGACCTCACCACGTCACCGCTGCGCCTGCTGCGCCCCGGCGGCGTGTCGCGGGACGCAATCGAAGCGGTCACCGGGCCACTCGGCGACGCGCCAAGCCTCGAGACCGACGACGCTCATCCCTCGCCCGGACTGGCCGCGCGCCATTACGCGCCCGCTACGACCCTGCGGCTTTTTCGTCGTGCGTCACGAGCGGCGGTGATCGCCGAGGCTGCACGAATGTTCGCCGAGGGACGACGCGTCGCCGTGGTTGTGCCTGACGACATCGCGATGACCCTTCCGTTCGTGCGTCGGATGCCGGCCAATGCCGCCTTCTACGCGCGCGATCTTTACGGGATGCTGCACGAACTGGAGGACGAAAGCTGCGACCTGGCATTCGTCGAAGAACCGCCCAACGAGGTCGAGTGGGACGCGATCCGAGATCGTTTGCGGCGCGCGGCGACGGCCCCCGAATAGCTCACGCGCGGGGCGGGCGCGCCCGCTCGGGCCCACCGGTTCCCGACGCGACGCGGCGCGCGCGACCAGTGCTGATCAGCGAACCTAGCTGCCACGGAGCCAGCGTCGTACGTTGCGCCCGCGTGTTACCAACATCGCAACCTGCATGGCACTTCTCCCCCTCCCGTTCCTCCGACCCGTTTCGGCCAGGGCCTCGCTCCGGCTCTCGGATCGCGACGCGAAACCCGACCCGGGCGTCCTGCGCGGCGAGACGCTCAAAGCAGAGCTGGAGCGTGAGCTGAAGAAACTCACGGAACTCCAGAATGTGTTCTACGCCGACGCGCGCTACGCCCTGCTTGTCGTGCTGCAGGGTCGTGACGCGTCGGGGAAGGACGGCACCATCCGCTCGGTGTTCGGTGCATGCAATCCGCAGGGTTGCCAGGTCACGAGCTTCAAGGCACCCACCGCGCAAGAACTGGCGCATGACTATCTCTGGCGCGTGCATAACGCGATCCCACCGAAGAGCATCATCGGCATTTTCAATCGCTCGCACTACGAGGACGTCCTGGTCGTGCGGGTGAAGGGGCTCGTGCCGCGCTCGGTCTGGAAGACGCGCTATGAGCAGATCAATGCCTTCGAGCGGCACCTCTTCGCGAACGGTGTGGTGATTCTCAAGTTCTTCCTCCACATCTCCAAAGCGGAACAGCAGGAGCAGTTCCTGGAGCGGCTCACCGACCCGAAGAAGAACTGGAAATTCCGCGCCGCCGACCTGGACGACCGTGCGCTCTGGGGCCACTACACGCGTGCCTACCGCGACGCCCTGCGGCGATGCAGCACGCCCTGGGCCCCCTGGTATGTGGTGCCGTCGGACAGTAAGACGATGCGGAACTACCTGGTGACCCGGGTCATCAACGAAGCACTGGAGAAGATGGACCTGCGGTACCCGCGGGCGGCGAAGGAGGTGCTGGCGTTGAAGGAGCGGCTGGGCGGGTAGGGAGAAGCGGGGCGATACGCGACAGGCAATGGGCGATGGGGAATAGATGTCAGTTGGGATTGAACGCATACCGCACCGCGTTCCGCCTATCGCCCATGAGCGCCTAGCGGCCATCGGGCAATAATATACTTGACACACCCACACCGGACCCTTAACTTTGGGTCCATGATCAAAGAACACGCAGCGCCTAACACACTCTCCGAAGCGATCCGCTACTTCGGAGACCCCGACCGCAGCTTGGCTTTCGTTGTCCAGCTCCGCTGGCCGTCCGGCATCGTGTGCCCGCACTGCACCGAAACGAAAGTCTCCTACATCCGCTCGCGCCGTATTTGGAAGTGCTTGGCTTGCCGTCGTCAGTTCTCGGTCAAGGTCGGCACCGTTTTCGAGGATAGCCCGCTGGGTCTCGACAAGTGGCTGCCCGCGCTGTGGCTGCTTGCCAACGCCAAGAACGGCATCAGCTCCTACGAAGTGCATCGCGCGCTTGGTGTCACGCAGAAAACCGCGTGGTTCATGCTGCACCGTATCCGGCTCGCCATGCGGACCAAGAGCTTCCTCAAAATGAGCGGCAGCGTCGAAGCTGACGAAAGCTTCATCGGTGGGAAGCGCGGCAACATGCACAAGAGCAAGCAGAAGCGTGTTGCGCCGACCACTGGCACCGCGCACATGGTGGCCGTGATGGGGCTGCTGGAGCGAAAAGCCGGAACCAAGCATTCGACCGTCAGGCTGGCCCATGTCCCGAACACCCGCAAGGCGCCGCTCGAAAAGCATATTCGGGAGCACGTCGAACACGGGTCGGCGCTGTACACCGACGCGCACCCCACCTACAAGCGGTTGGCTGCCGTGAACTTCGGTGATGACTACAGCCATGCGGCGATTGATCATGCGGTCAAGTATGTCGATGGTGTGGTGCATACCAACGGACTGGAGAATTTCTGGTCGTTGCTCAAGCGTACCATCAAAGGCACCTACGTTTCGGTTGATCCGTTTCACCTGTTCCGCTATCTGGACGAGCAGTCGTACCGGTTCAACGAGCGTTGCGAGACCGACCTGACCCGTTTCGTTGGCGTCTTGCGTGACGTGATTGGACGACGGCTGACCTACAAGGAACTGATCAGTGCTGACATGACCCCGGCTACGACGTGAGGCGAAATCATGGCCAAAGCTGAAACGCGGCCGAAAGCGAAAGAAGTCCCGAAAACCGAAGGCGTGAGTCATCCGCCTTCGGCCTCGCCGTTAGAGCGCATGCGCGAGCTAACGCGACGCATCATCCAGGTTCCGAAGTCGGAGGCTGTTCCGCCAAAACGGAAAGGGCGGAAATAGCTTCCGATTCTCCGAGCTTCGCCAACTCGATAAACACATCAATTGGCGGAGGGCCGAACGCCTTTGTCTTTGCAGTGCGGGCCACGATGCTGTCGAAGTATTCGCGACCCATGAAGCGGCACAGGCCGGAGTTCCTCACCTGTGTGAAGTGGCTGTTAAGCCATCTGAATGAGGCTCCCATGTTCGCGTTTCGCTGTAGCCCCGCTACAAAATCCGCCGCCTGTAGCGGCAAGAAATCCTTATCGTCTTTCGTGATCGGGTGAAGCGGCATGATCGAACGAAATGGTTCGGGCACCGCTGCGCGAATTACCGGGAACCATTCCTGTAGCTTCGCGCTCAACTTCGGATAGTCATCAGCGATGAACTCGAATGGTTCCCGCTGCCCCTGTCTCCACAGATGAACACAGGCTGATTGGACAAAGGCGCTGTAGACGTGGTGATATGAGTTTCGCTCGATTCTTTCGGACGCGAACCGTTTCTTGCGCCGCCTTGGCTGTGGAGCGGGATGTGCCAATTCCAGCGCTCTATCGTGCTCCGCAAGGTCCATGGTCATGTGCAGTGCGAAGAACGGATGCATGTCTAGGACGCGCGCTAAGTCGATGAGTTTATTGTCTCGCGACTTCTCCGAGAAACCAGCGAATGGCCCCGTACGATGGACGGCGTCATAGAACTTGAAATACTGGAGAGTGGGCTTTTCGTGTAGGCACGCGTCCCAATGATCCGAGAAATCAGCCCACCACTCGGCGGCCCCGAGCATCCCAGCCATAACAATCAGCGGGCCTTGGCCCTTGCATCCGCTGTCATCAGCGATGGCTTGGAACGGCATCAGGATCCTTCGCTTACGGAGCCGGGTCGGGTAGCCAGAGAGGAACGAGAGCCCCCTCGGCAACCATAGACCGGAATCATTGCTACCTAATGCGGGTGCGTCAAGTATGTGATTGCCGGCCATCGCCTATCGCCTCTCTCGCCCTCCCGCCTCGCTGCCGATACTCCCACTGATGGCTCCCTCCAGCTCCCAG
>JBQTIW010000299.1:0-11741 GCA_052387735.1 Gemmatimonadaceae bacterium | reverse complement strand
AGCGGTTGACCGGATTCGCGGCGTAGCGCGCATCCGCGATCTCGTGCGTGTCGACCTCGACGAGCGGAATGCCGAAGCGCGCCGCAACGTCGCGTGCGTTGTCCCACTGGGCGACCGGATACGACGCCGAGCGTCCGAGCACTGCCAGCATGCGCTCTGCGCCTAACGTTTCGAGCGCGACGCAGGCGAGGTAGGCCGAATCCACGCCGCCGCTGAAGCCGAGGAGTGCCGACCCCGCGTCCCGCAACCACTCGCGCAGGGCGTGCTCCTTGTCGAGCGCCCCCGCCAGGAGGTCCGAGGCGGAGCGGTCGGCGAGGAGAAGACGGGATGCAGCGGCCATGACCCAAAGCTAGGCAACCTCCTCGACCGGCGGCAGCCGCGCCGCCGAACGGAAATAGACGGCCTCTCCCACATGCGCGCGACGGACCTCGCCGCTCTCGTCCAGATCGGCGATCGTCCGCGCCACCTTGAGCACGCGGTGAAACCCCCGTGCGGAAAAGCCGGCTCGCTCGGCGGAGGCCACGAGCAGCGCTCGCGCATCGGCGGCGACGCACGTATTGGCATCGATCCAACGGCCGCTGGCCTGCCCGTTGCACCTAACGCCAGACACGGTACGGAAGCGCTCCCGTTGCAACTCTCTCGCCCGCACGACACGATCGCGCGTGGTGGCCGAGGAGGTCGACATCTGACGCGAGTTGAGTGCCTGCAGCGAGACCGCCGGTACATGCACCGTCATATCGATACGATCCGCCAGCGGACCCGACACACGCGAACGGTGTTTCAGCACGTCGGCCGCGGCGCAGGTGCAGGTGCGCGACGGATCTCCGGCAAATCCGCACGGACAGGGGTTCATCGCGCCCACGAGCGCGAACTGTGCGGGAAACGCCACCGAGTGCTGGGCACGCGAAATGAGCACTCGGCCGTCTTCCATGGGCTGCCGCAGGGCATCCAGCCTGGCGCGCGGCATTTCCTGCAGCTCGTCCAGGAAGAGAACGCCATGATGCGCGAGGCTCACCTCGCCGGGACGCGGATTGCTCCCTCCGCCGATCAGCGCGGCGACCGACAACGAGTGGTGCGGCGCGCGAAACGGACGGCTCACGTGATGCAATCCCGATGTTGCGATGACACCGGCGACGGACTGAATCGCCAGCACTTCGAGCGCTTCGCTGTCGCTGAGCGGCGGGAGAATGGTCGGCAGGCGGCGTGCAAGCATGGTCTTTCCCGCACCGGGGGGGCCCACCATGAGCAGCGCGTGGCCCCCGGCGGCCGCGATTTCGAGCGAACGTTTGGCCGTAGCTTGCCCGGCAACGTCGGCCAGGTCCACCTGCTCCGTCGCCGCATGCACCGACGACGTGATGTCGGTCTCAGGCGCGCGAAGCTGTGCGCGCTTCCCGCGATCGGTCAGGGCCGTGACGAGGTCCCGTAGCGTCGACGGCGTCCACAGCTCGAGCCCGCTCACCAGGCGCGCCTCTCGCGCGTTGGCCGGAGGTACGATGAGCGCGATGGGAGGGGCCCCTCGGCCGACGCGCATCGCCACCGGCAGGACCCCGCGTACGCCGCGCACGCTGCCATCGAGCCCGAGCTCGCCTAACGCGGCCACGCCGGCCACGGCGTCCGGCGGCAGCTGTCCGGTGGCCACGAGCACCCCCAGCGCGATGGGCAGGTCGAAGGCCGTGCCGTCCTTCTTCTGATCGGCGGGGGCCAGGTTCACCGTGTAACGGCGCGGCGGAAGGATGAAGCCGGAGTTGGCGAGCGCTGCGGACACCCGCTCCCTGCTCTCCTTCACCGCGTGCGCGGCCAGCCCAACGATCACCCATTGCGGGAGCGCGCCCCGCGTCGCGTCGACTTCGACGGTGACCTCGTAGGCCTCGATGCCGAGGACAGCTGCAGAACGAACCGCGGCGAGCATGGCCGCAGCATGCACCCGCTCGTGCTCAGGTGCGTCATCGTTTCATTGCGAATGGAAGCATGGGACTGCTAGACCGTCGTGGCCTCTCCATCGATCGCCGCCGCCCGCGCCATCCGCAGCTCGTACGTCGCCATCATGTCGAGGAACGCGTTCGTCGCCGTCGGCTCGAATTCCTTGCCCGCCCGCTGCGCCAGGTACTCGAGGATTCCGTTCGTCTCCCAGGCCACACGGTACGGGCGGTTTGTCCGCAGGGCGTCGAACACATCGCAGACGTGCACCAGCATGCTCGCGTGATGGCAGTCGCACCGCCGCTGCCGGCGGAGGTAGCCTCCGCCATCGATCATGATGTGGCGCTCAAAGGCCACCACCGCACACAGCTCCAGCCGGCTGTCGTGCTCGAGTATCATTCGGGCGCCTTCCTGCGGGTGTCGCCGTATCTGTTCCAGCTCGAGCGGATCGAGCACGCCGGGCTTGCGCAACACGTCGAGCGGCACCTTCACCTTGCCGAGGTCGTGGAGCAGACCGGTCATCCCGTACATCCGGACTTCTCGCGCGGAGAGACCGAGGTGCTCCGCCAGGGCCATCGCCAGCACGGCCACATTGAGCGCATGCGTGGTCGTGTACTGGTCGAACTCCTTGAGGGTGAGCAACGGCAGCAGGATGCGCTGGCCAGCGTGCATCGCCGTGGCCAGCGTATGCACCACGGTTTCGGCTTCGGCGACCGGGAGGTTGTGATTCGCCGCCACCTCCTCGTGTACCCAGTCCACGGCGTCGGCCTCTTCGGTCAAGTCACACGTCGCGTCGCCGTCCGAGCTCTCCCCAGACGCGAAGTCATCATCCGGGCGATCGCCGCGGACGCCGACCGCGCCAAACTTGATGTATTCCGTGCCGCCCACAGGGGTCCGCGGCTCCACACGCTGCACTCCCGAGCGCGGCACGGCGAGGCGCTCCAGCACGTCGTTCAGGAAGGCGCGATACTCCTCGCGATCAACGTGAGGCCCGAACTCGAGCCGCTGCACTCCAACCGCGGACAGCTTCCGGGCCCAGTCCCAGCCGTGCAGCTCGCGAATGGGGCGTGACCCATATACGACTTCGCCACTGAGGAACGAAAACGTCGGATGCGCGTCCACCAGCTGAAGCGTGTGGAGCAGGTCAAAGGAGGAATCGGCCGCCCGCCCGCGCGAAGGATGTCCCTCGGCGTAGAGCGACATCTTTGCCAGCGCCTGGGCCAGAGACGTCAGGTAGCGGACGACGTCGTTCATGCCACGTTCAGTTTTGCGCGGGCCACGGCACGCCGGTACTCCGGCATCCGGCTGTCGGCCGCCAGCTGCGAGACCTGTCGCGCGAGATCGGCCCCGGGGAAGTTGGTCGAGATGGCCACCACTGCTTCGAGCGTCTCGGGTGATGCCTTTCGCAGGCGCGGGGAACCCAGGATCCAGCGGCGCGTGATGACGAGCGCACCGAGCCAGCTCAGGGCCTCGTCCTGTCCGCTCGCCCCGACGGCGCGAATCGCGCGGACGCGGAGCTCGGGAGCGAGCATGGGATCCGAATAGCGCGCCATCGTCAGGCGCGCCGCCGCAAGCGAACAGTCACGCGACGCCGCGTGCAACCCCAGACTGAAGATCCGCACGTCAAGATCGCGGAGCGCGGCGATCACACCGGCTTCGCGCGTCCCCGCGCCCTTCAGCATGAACTTGATGGCCTCACGGCGCACCAGAACGTCGACGTGTGTCGCGTAGCTGGCCGGATCAGTCTGCGGAGGCCAGGCGTCGAGGCGGTCGAAGACTGTCACCAGGTGCCGCATCATGCGCGGACTCGCCGACGCGATGTACACACCTAACGGTTCCAGCACGTCCCACCCGACGCGGGCCAGCAACTCGGCCAGCGGCGGCGCGTCGCCATCGGGGCGACGATCGAGGGCGGCAAGGAGCGGAGCGATGGCCCGCCCCTTCATGCGATCCACGGCCTGGCGCAGCAGCGGAACGTCGAGGGCGTCCTGCGCGAGATACTCGCGCAGGGACGCCTCGTTCAGGAGCCGGTCCACGAGCAGTTCGCGAGCGGAGCTCGGCGCGTACAGCTGGAGTCGCTCGAGCACGCCGGCGATCCCATCGCGGATGGCCAGTCTGCCTACCGCCGCCTCGGCGGTGGGCCCGACGTACTGCGTCTCGATGGCCAGGTCGACCATGCGCTCCGGTTCGGCGACGTCGTGGCGCAGGTCAGCGACACGACGCGCGGCCGGTGCGGCAGCATCCTCCAGCACCCGCTCGTACATCTCGGGATTCGGATTGTCCAGCGCCCAGCCGTCGAGCAAACGCCGGATGGACATCCGCAGCACCCGCTCGGCATCACCTCCGCGCGCGCCGGGGAGCTGCGTGTGCGACGAGAGCTTCTGCAGCATCCGCAACATCGAGCCGGAGATCGACACCGCGTCGGTGCTGGAGGCGGCCCGCACCAGCTCGATCACCGCGCGCGTTCCCAGGACATCGTTGGCCGTGCGCACCACGCGCTCGCTCCGCTGCGATCCACCAACGTCGAGGAGGCGGGTCAGCGCACGCGCACCGATGTTCGCCACCAGGTCCGAGAGGCGTTGCCGTTGCGCCACGGGCACGAAGGCGCCGCGAGCGCTCAGCTCATCGAGCATGCTGGAGAGGCGCTCGATCACCGCCTGGTCGAACGCCGCGTCTCCGGAGCCGGCATCGATCGCCGCGGCGATCCGGCGAGGGTCAAGCGCATCCCCATCCATGGCCGCTCCGCCCATCGCCGCCGCCGCGAGCGCGCGCCAGGTGACGTCTTCGTGTCCCGACGCGATCGCGGCATGGTCCCCCGACAACATCCCCAGTCGCTCGAAGGCGATCGGGAATACCGTAATGTGGGCCGAACTGGCATCGCCGCGCCGGCCTAACGGCTCGACCGTTTCGTCAGCCGCCAGCGACACGGCACCGAGGAGGGCGTCCAGCTCGTCTCTGGTCACACCGGGGACGATCCGCACGGCGCCGACCTGGTGACCGGCCAGTCGTGCCGCGAACTCCGCGAGCGGATGGTCATCCTCGGTCGCGATCCCGTCGATCACCAGTTGCCGGTCCGCAACGCCGACCGACAGGTCCTCCTGCGTCTGCAGCAGCGCGGCAAGCCGGGCGTGGACGGACTCGGAGGCCCCATCGAGGATCGGGTGGCCCGGCGGATAGATTGACCGCTTATGAACAGCGATGGCCATCTCCACGACGAGATCGTGGAGGCCGCGCGGGAGGTGTGCCCGCGGGGATGGAGGCGGGGGAGACGTGGCCATGGCGGAGGGAGCTACCCTGGCAGACGATCCCCCGGTGATCCGCGTCACGCGCGAACCTAAAGACGGCTTTCCTTGCGTCGGGTGAGCGGCTTTCCCGGGAAGGCCCACTCCCCGGGGACGTCACCTACCCGCGAGCAGGCGCCAGCTTCACGTCGTCCCGAGGCGACGGCGCCTGGGTCGGGTAGTCCTCGCCAGGGTTCACGTAGCGGTCGCTCTCCACGCCGTACTGCGTGTCGTGCAGCTCCCGGTACCGACCGTTGAGCGCCATGAGGTCCTGGTGTGTCCCCCGTTCCAGAATGCGCCCATCCTCCACGACCAGGATCTGATCCGCGCTTTCAATCGTTGACAGCCGATGGGCGATCACGAAGGTCGTTCGGCCCCGGCGCAGATTCTGCAGACCATCACGGATCATTGCCTCGCTCTCGCTGTCCAGGCTCGACGTCGCTTCGTCGAGGATGAGAATCCGCGGGTCGGCGAGAATCGCCCGCGCGATGGCCACGCGCTGGCGCTGCCCTCCCGACAGCTTCACCCCACGTTCGCCGACGACGGTCTCATACTTCTGCTCCCACTTGTCCACGAACTCGTCGACGTGCGCGATGCGTGCCACGGCACGCACCTGGTCGTCCGTGGCATCGGGCCGCGCATAGGCGAGGTTTTCTCGGACGGTCCCGTCGAACAGGAAGTTGTCCTGCATGACCACGCCCAGATGCTGGCGATACTCGCGCAGACGGAGATCGGTCAGCGCGTGGCCATCAACGAGTATCTCGCCGGTCTTCGGCCGATTGAACGCCATCACCAGTCCAATGATCGTGCTCTTCCCCGCCCCGCTCGATCCCACCAGAGCCGTCGTGGATCCGGCCGGGGCCCTGAACGACACCTCACGAAGGACCGGTACGCCCTCGACGTACTCGAACGTCACGTCGCGGAACTCCACGTCGCCATTGACGGCCCCCAGCGGTTCCTTCTCCCGATCGCGTGCGTCCTCGGTCTCCATGTCGCGAATCTCACGAATGCGATCCAATCCGGCGAACGCCTCGGTGATCTGCGTCCCGATGGAAGCGATGCCCACCAGCGGCGCCGCCACCATGCCGATGAAGAAGACGTACATGAACAGGTCGCCGAGCGTCATCGCTCCGCCCAGAATCGCACGGCCACCCATCATGATGAGCAGCACACCGATGACCCCGACGATCACCGTAGTCGCCGCACCCACCAGCGAGGTCCCCGTGATCGTGGATCTGATGTTGGCGAACAGCCGTTCCGCCCCCTCTGTGAACGTCTTCTCCTCACGCTCCTCGGCCGCGTAGACCTTGACGATCCGCACGCCCCCGACGCTTTCGGCAAGCCGGCCGGTGACCTCGGCGTTGATCTCGCCCCGTTTGCGGAAAATCGGGCGCAGACGCTTGAAGGCGTAGGCCATCATCACCCCGAACAGGGCCAGCAGCACGATGGTCAGCGTCGTGATCCGCCAGTTGAGGTAGAACAGAACGCCTAACGCGATCACGGCCGTCAGCAGCCCGCCCACCAGTTGCACGATGCCCGTCCCGACCAGGTTGCGCACACCCTCGGCGTCGGTCATGATGCGCGAGATGAGAACGCCGGTCTTGGTGCCATCAAAGTACGACACCGGCAGGCGGAGGACGTGCCGCTGGACGGCAATCCGCATGTCGGTGATGGCACGCTGCGCCGCAATGCTCACCACCTGTGACAGGGCGAAGCCGGTGACGGCCTGCACCAGCGTCGCGGCACCCGCGGCCAGCGCCAGGGGTGTGAGCAGATCGGCGCGCCCCTGCGTCAGCACGTTGTCGATCAGGAACTTCGAGCTGGCCGGAAGGACGAAACCCGCCAGGCGGTTCACGATCATCAGCGCGAAGCCGACGGAGAGCGAGCGGCGATGCTCCCAGACCAGCACACGGGCCTCGGCCCACGCTCGGGCCATGTTGACGTGTTTCTTGTTCGGCTTCGTCGGTTCACTCATTCGGGAGGGGCAGCAAAAGTGAACCGAAAGGTAGCGAGGCAGTTTCCCGACCGCCGCTCGCCCGTTCAGCCGAGCCCGCGGCCTGAAACCGCTCGGGCCGTCCGGCGTACGGTCAGGCAACCCTTTACAGCGTAGGCGAGCCGATCATGTGGAGTCTGCTGAAATCGCTTCTCCTCAAGTGGGCAGCTCTCAAGGCCCTCCTTCGCATCCTCGCCAGCCTGGGATGGCTGCTGCCGATCGCCCTCCTGTTGAAGAGCATAGGAGTGCCGTTGCTGATTCTCCTCGCCGTCCTCGCAATCCCCCTGTTCATCGTGCTCGCCATTTTCGGCCTGCCGCTGCTGCTGATCGTCGTCATCGGGGGCGGCTTGCTCATGTTCACCATGTGGATCGCCAGCATGGGGCTCCTGGCGCTCAAGATCGCTTTGCCGATCATTGCCATCTATTGGGTCATTCGCTGGCTGACGCGAAAGCGGGAGGATTCCCCGCCATCGACCCCGACTGCGGGTGAGGAAGGCGGCGCGGCGTAACGACTGGTGGCGCGGGGCGCTCGACAGGTCCCGGCCCGAGTGACAGTGTGACGGACTAGGGGTTCCCCGAGTTGTCGGCTCGCGAAACGCAGTGGACAATTCGCGGCGACCTCCGCAGTCCGCCCGCGCCGCCTCCATGCCAGCCTCTCGCAAGCCCCACCGCACACCCCCGGAATCGGTCGACCCTTCAGAAGCACTGCTGAAGCGGCTGGCGGTCGAGCTAGCCCCCCTCCTTGACCGGGACGACGTGCTCCGCGTGGCGGTCGATACCACGGTGGAGCTGCTCAATGCCCGATCCGGCGCGGTCATGGTTCCGTCCGAGGACTGGACGGCGATGCAGCTCGCCTACGCACGGAACCTGGACGACCAACAACGTGGTGATTTGGCGAGGGTTCCGATCGACGCGTTTCCCGCCGTCGCTCGTCTGATCAGAGACAAGGAACCGCTCTTCTTCGAGCGGCACGACGAGCTGACCGCAATAGCGCCAGGGGTCACTCGTATCGCCCGTGTGGTCGGTGCACGGGCGGCGCTACCGCTCGCGGTGGGCGACAGCTTTCTTGGCGCGCTCGTGATCACCTTTGCCGAAGAGCGCACCCTCACGCCCCAGGATCGGGAGCTGCTCTTCGCGGTGGCCCAACAGTGTGCGATTGCCCTCGATCGGGCCACGCTGTTCGAGCGTGAGCGGAGCGCAAGGCGGGAGGCGCAGGACGCCGCCGCGATGCTCAGCGACGCGCTCGACCGCATGACCGACATGCATTTCGTCTGTGACGAGGCGTGGCGATATGTCAGGATCAATCCGGCAATGCGCGCGTTCATCCGTCGCGCCGGTTATGACCCGGAGTCGCTCACCGGCCAATCGATGTGGGACGCATTCCCCCGTCTCGAGAATGGGGCGATGCACAAGGCAATGATCGAATCGCGCAACACCGGGCGGGCCGTGCCGTTCTCGGCGACGGGCGTCTACGTCGATTCGCGCTACTCGGGCTATGCGTATCCCGTTCACGGAGGCACCGCGGTCATCGTGCAGGACACGACGGACCAGCACCGCCTGCAGCACTCGGAACGGGTCATGGCCGAGGCCGGCGTCGCGTTCGGCGCCTCAACGGAAGTTCGGGGAACCATCGTCCAACTGGCGAGCCGCGTTGTGCCGGCGCTCGCCGACGTGTGCGTCGTCTTTGTGCGGCGGGAGAGCGGGAGCATCGGTGTGATGGCGCTGGAGTCGACCACACCGACGGCACGCGAAGCGCTCGAGCAGTTCGACGCGCGCTTCCCCATCGACGCCACCCCCTGGCATCCCATCTGGACGCCCCTCAACGAGGGGAGGTCTGTGCTGGTCGAAGACGTGTCGCAGCTCCCGGGTCTCGGTGGGTCCGAAGTGGCGCGCGAAATCGCACAGCTCGCAATCGATACACACACGACGAGCCTGCTCATGGTGCCGCTGCAGGCACGCGGTCACGTGTTAGGCGCGATGGGGCTGGGAACGGCGGTTCCGCGGCGGCGGTTCGATCAGATCGACCTCTCCCTCGCCGAGCGCATCGGGCACCTCGCCGCGCTGGCTCTCGACAACGCTAGGCTGCTCGCTGGCGAGCAGCAATCGCGCGAAGATGCCGAGCGCGCGCGCTCAGCGGCCGAACGCGCAAGTCAGGCCAAGAGTGACTTCCTCGGAATGATGAGTCACGAGCTACGTACGCCGCTCAACGCGATCGCCGGCTATGCCGAGCTCCTTGAGCTGGGGCTGCGGGGTCCGGTCACACCCGAGCAGATCGACGACCTCCAGAAGATCCGGCGCAATCAGCGGCACCTGTTGGGTCTGATCAACTCGGTCCTCAGCTTCGTTCGTCTGGACGCCGGCCGCGTGTTGTACGACGTGACGACGATCCCGCTGGCTGCCTGCATGGGGTCGATGGAGTCCCTCGTCGAACCCCAACTCCACGTCAAGCAGATCCGGTACACGTGCGAAGAACCGGAACCACACGTCTCGATGCGGGCCGACGGCGAGAAAGTACAGCAGATCCTGCTCAACCTGCTCGACAATGCCATCAAGTTCACGTCACCGGGCGGAGAGATCGTGATGAAGTGCGTGGTCACCGTGCCGCTCGTTCACTTGGTGGTCTCGGACTCCGGCCCAGGGATCGATCCGTCGCGGGCCCATGACATCTTCGAACCGTTTGTCCAGGCTTCCCCGGACCGCGAACGCCAGCAGGGCGTGGGTCTTGGCCTCGCGATCAGTCGGGAGCTCGCACGCGGCATGGGCGGTGATCTTTTCCTGCGCAGCATCGCCGGCGAAGGCGCGACGTTCGTCCTCACCATTCCTCGCGGCGCCGATCGACGCCGCGGCGTGTGAAGTCGGTCTGCGACAGTCTCCCGCTGACACCGCGTGTCCGGCCGCGATCCACGCGTCTGTGGCACGCACCACATCGATGAACCGCACCAGGAGATAGTCGGTGTCGTAGGTGGAAATGGAGAACACGCTGACATTCGACGTGGCGAGCGGCGTCGCCAGCCCGGCCAGCACGCCGGTGGCCGAGAACGGAATGGTCCCGCCGACGGCGAATGCCACGAACCCACGATCCGCGTCGACGTCAGCGGGCACGACGGCCTCTTCACAGACCACCGATGTCTCATCACGCGTGCGCGTGACAGAGGCCAGGTGCTCCGAGCGAGTGGCCCACCAGGGCCAGCCCATGTCAGACGAAAGCCGAGCGACCGCATAGCGGCCGGGCACTCGTCGGAGGGCCACCGTCACGCTTCGAGCCCGAGCGCACGGCGAATGCGCACGAGCTGATTCCGGTGCACCAGGTCGTGCGCCGCGAGCAACCTGACGATGTGCCACACGCTCTCCGGGCCGCGCTCGTTGTGCAGACCCGCGCGGTCGCGCTCCACCGGAGACAAGCGGCGGACTAACCGCAGATTGCGCATTCGGAGTACCCGCAGCTCCGCGCGCAGGTCCGGCAGTGACTCCGCCTGGTAGTGGAGGTTTCGCGCCCATCGATCCTGGTCGTACCCCAGGATCGGAGGGGAGTCCTCCGCCACGATGAGGCGGACGCGATAACTGTGCACGACTTCGGAATCCACGAGGTGCGACACCACCTGCGCGATGCTCCACTTCCCCGGAGCCTCCGGCCGAACGGCATCCGCGGCGCTCACCTCCTGGGTCAGCCGGTCCACCGCGTCAGGCAGTTCGGCCCACACGCCGAGGGGATCGCGTTCGTCGAGGAGCTCCAGGAGCGCGGCGGTATAGGCGGCGCCGGCGTCCTGCGCTGTCCCGGCAGGGTTGGAAAACCGCGTCACGTGGCACGCTCCTCGAGGATCCGACGAATCTGTCCGATGTGCCGCCGCTCGTGTTGTCCGATCATCAGCACCCACTGATAGAGGTTGATGGAGCCCAGGGCAGGATGCGGGAAGTGAACCTCTGCCAACGCAAAGCCATCAGCCTCCACGGAAAACTTGCGCAGCCCTTCCCGTGCCACGGCCAGCCGCTTCACCAACTCACCGGCCGGCACGTCCTCGCGTGGCGTGATGAAATCGGGCGCGGACTGCGGTCGGACGGTCTCGGAAAGTCGCGACCAGTCGAGTAAAGCCAGCAGGCTCGTTGCTTCGCTTTCCGCCCCCAGTCCGGCGTCACGCGCCGTACGAAAGGACCGGAACAAGGCGCGCACGCTGCTGGCTTCGACGAGGTGAAGATGGGCGACGACTTCACGGACGCTCCAGCCGCCCGACGACGCGCGCGCCTCCCAGCGCTCGGCATCGAGCGGCTCGATCAGCGCGAGCAGGTCGGCGCGCGCCTGCTCCGTATAGTCCAGCACCTCGCGTAGCCGCAGCTGCATGACGCGCAATCTAGCGGACCGCCGCGCAGGTACATTCAAAGCCGGCAATGAACGATCTCGTTCCGAAGCTCTTCACTACCCTCAAGGGGTACACGCGCCACCAGTTCGCCAGCGACCTGGTCGCCGGTAGCATCGTCGGCATCGTCGCGCTCCCCCTGGCGATCGCGTTCGGCATCGCGAGTGGAGTAACCCCCGAGCGGGGGCTTTACACGGC
>JBQTIW010000298.1:0-4343 GCA_052387735.1 Gemmatimonadaceae bacterium | reverse complement strand
TGTTTGGCGACGTTCCGGCCGGCGAAACGTGGTCGGGATATCCGGCGCGTCCGCATCGGGAAGCGTTGCGATCGCACGCCGCCCTGTTCAAGCTTTCCGGGATGATCAAGCGCATCGAGAAACTGCTCCGGGACGAGGCGTGAGCGGACGCCGCACGATTCAACGGGACGTCACACTGGAAGGGACAGGACTCCACATGGGGATGTCCTGCCGGCTGACGTTCCGGCCCGGGGCCTGTGGGTCAGGCGTCCGGTTTGTGCGCAGCGACCGACCGCAGTCCGCCCCGGTGCCGGCGAATGTCTCGGTCGCCGTGGAATCCGAACGGCGCACCCAACTCGGCGAAGGCGAGCATGCGTTGCACACTGTGGAGCATGTCCTGGCCGCGGTCGCGGCCGCCCAGCTTGACGATCTCACGATTGCGCTGAACGGCCCCGAACCACCGATCATGGACGGGAGCGCGGGTCCGTTCCTCCGCGCGCTGCAGTCTGCCGGCATACGCGCCAACGGTGGCGTGCCGCACGTGCTGGTGGTGCGCGAGTCCCTTCGGATGGACGACGGCGAGTCATGGTACGAGGCCCATCCGGCCAACGAGCTCACACTGGACGTGAGCATCGATTTTGCCCACCCCATGGTGGGACGGCAGTCGGGCAGCTGGCGCGTGACGCCTGACGAGTTCGCGCGCGAGCTTGCTGACGCGCGCACATTCGGATTCGCCGAGGAGGTTGAGATGCTGCGCGGCAAGGGGCTGATCCGCGGCGGCACGACCGAGAACGCGATCGTGCTCGATGCCGATGGTGTGGTGGGCAACGCGCTGCGCTGGCCTGATGAGTTCGTGCGGCACAAGGCACTCGATTGTGTGGGTGACCTCGCCCTGGCCGGCGCCCGCGTGCGCGCGCGTATTGTGGCTCACCGGCCCAGTCACAACGGCACGGTGCGATTCGTTCGAGAGTTGGTCAAACGTGCGTCGAAGGAGACCCCGGTGATTGGGATCGAAGACATCATGAAGGTGCTCCCGCACCGCTATCCGTTCCTGCTAGTCGATCGTGTCATCGAGTACGAGGAAGGGAGGCGTGTGGTCGGGATCAAGAACGTGACAATCAACGAGCCGTTCTTTCAGGGACATTTCCCGGGGCACCCGATCATGCCGGGGGTGCTCATCATCGAGGCGATGGCGCAGGTTGGCGGCATCCTGCTGATGGGCACGGTCCCCGATCCAGAGAGCAAGGTCGTCTACTTCACGTCGTTGGACAACGTGAAGTGGCGCAAGCCGGTCCGACCCGGCGATCAGCTGCGATTCGAGCTCGAAGTGCTCCAGATTCGCGGGCCCGTCTGCAAGATGAAGGGTGTCGCGAAAGTGGACGGGAGCCTGGTCGCCGAAGCAGAGATGTCGGCCATGCTGCGCGATAGATGACGGCACAGATCCATCCCAGCGCCGTCGTGTCGCCTGACGCGGAAATCGGCAACAATGTGCGGATCGGCGCCTTCGCGCTGATCGGCGAGGGAGTGACCATCGGCGACGGCTGCGTGATCGCCGCGCGCGCGTCGCTCGAGCGCAACGTGCGCCTCGCGTCCGACGTGATGATCGGCAGCGGCACGATCGTCGGCGGCGATCCGCAGGATCTCAAGTTCAAGGGCGAGGAAACCTGGGTCGAAATCGGTGAAGGGACTCGCATCCGCGAGTACACCACGATCAATCGCGGCACGTCGCAGTCGTTCAAGACCACGGTGGGCAAGGGATGCTTCCTGAGGTCGTACGTGCACCTCGCTCATGACTGTCAGATCGGAGACGGTGTGATCATCTCCAACGGAACGCAGCTGGCGGGTCACGTTACGATCGAGGATCGGGCGATTCTTTCGGGGCTGGTCGCCGTGCATCAGTTCGCGAAGATCGGCAAGCACGCGTTTGTCGGCGGATGCTCGCGCGTGGCCAAAGACGTCCCGCCATTCATCAAGGCCGTGGGCAACCCGGTCAAACTGTACGGGTTGAACAGCGTGGGTCTGCAGCGGAGCGGGTTTCCCGACGACGTGGTGCGCGAGCTCAAGCGCGCCTATCGTCTGTTCTTCCGCTCCGAGCTCAACGTGTCCCAGGCCATGACGCGGGCGCGGACGGAGTTGCCGCCGATTCCAGAAATCGAGCACTTTCTGTCGTTCCTGGAGGCCTCGGAGCGGGGGACGGTCATTTGAACGGCGAACGCACGCGGGTGGGGGTCGTGGGCGCCGGTGCGTTAGGCTACCATCACGTGCGCATCATGCGCGATCTGCCCGATGTGGAGTTCATCGGGTTCTCCGAGCTGAGGCCGGACCGTGCGGCCCAGGTGTCCGACGAGCTGGGCGTTCGGGCGTGGGACCGCCTCGACGACCTCATCGAAGCCACCGACGCCCTATCGATCGTGGTGCCCACGCCCGCGCACTACGACGTCGCACGCGCGGCCCTCGCCAGGGGGAAACACCTGCTCATCGAAAAGCCGCTCACGACGACGCTCGATCAGGCCGATGAGCTGCTGGACATTGCGGGGAGGACCGGAGCGCTGATCCAGACCGGGCACGTGGAACGCTTCAACCGCGCGATCCGCGCGGCGCTGCCCTATGTCGACCGCCCCCGTTTCATAGAGAGCGACCGCCTCGCCCCGTTCAATCCGCGGGGATCGGACGTGGCCGTGGTCCTGGATCTCATGATCCACGACATCGACCTCATCCTCACGCTGGTGCGCAGCGACGTCGAGGAGGTCGCGGCATCGGGAATCCCCGTCCTCACGCCGTTCGTGGACATCGCCAACGCCCGCATCGTCTTCTCGTCAGGCGCCGTGGCCAACATTACCGCCAGCCGGGTCTCCCGTGACCGCATGCGGAAGCTCAGAATCTTCCAGCGCTCGGGCTATCTGACGCTGGACCTCGGATCCGGTGATGGGGAGTTCTACCGCATCAGGCAGGGAGTTGACCTGGCGGCGCTGGCGAAGGCGCCGCAGAGCCTCGAAGCGTTCGTGGAGCGCATCGCGCTGAGCGCCCCGGAGGGCGAACCGCTGCGCTTGGAGTTCCAGAGCTTCGTGGAAGCGGTGCGGGGGACGGCACCGGTCTCGGTGAGTGGGAAGGACGGCCGCGATGCGCTCGCCGTGGCGTTGCGGATCGTGGACGAGATCGAGCGAACGACGCCGGCGCTGGCGGCGGGGATGGAGCTGCCCCGTGCGTGAGGTGTTGGTGATCGCCGGCGAAGCATCCGGCGATCTGCACGGTGCCGGGTTCGTGCACGCGTTGCGAACGCTCCGGCCGGACCTGCACTTTGCGGGGATGGGTGGTCATCTCATGAGGGACGCCGGCGTGGAGCTGATCGAAGACGCCGAGCACATGGCCGTCATGGGATTCGTCGAAGTGGTCCGCAAGATTCCGCATCATTACGCGCTCCTGCGCAGCCTCGAGCGGCGACTGACGCGCGGCGGCGTGGGCCTGCTCGTCACCATCGACTATCCCGGTTTCAACATGAAGGTGGCCGCCGCGGCGCGGAGGCACGGAGTCCCAGTGCTCTACTACATCACGCCGCAGGTCTGGGCGTGGGGAGCGGGTCGGCTCCCAAAGCTGGCGCAACTCATCACAAAAGCGGCCACCATTCTGCCGTTCGAGGCGCCCCTGCTTCAGGCGCACGGGATCGATGCGACGTTCGTGGGTCATCCACTCCTCGATCGTGCCGAGTCTCTTCCGTCGCGCGAGGACGCGCGGGCGGAGGTCGGCGTCAGGCAAGACGAGACCCTGCTCGCCCTCTTTCCGGGGAGCCGGCAGCAGGAGATCGAGCGGCACATCGATGCGTTTGTCGCCACGGCGCGGCTGCTCGAGCAGCGGCGTCCCGGCCTGCGCGTGGTGGTGTCGGCCGCGCCAACGGTGCGGCTGGACCCGGGGCGATGCCCGTACCCGACGCGGACCAGTGCGTCGTTTGCCGTACTGCGTGCGGCCGACGCCGCGTTATGCAAGAGTGGTACGACGACCCTCGAGGCCGCGGTGGCTGGCTGCCCGCTGGTTGTCGCGTACCGCACCAGCGGGTGGACCTACGCCATCGCCCGGCGGGCGGTGACGATTCCGCGCATCGGTCTGGTGAATGTGGTCGCCGGGCGCGACGTCGCACCGGAGTTCGTGCAGGGTGGCATGGTGCCGGAGCCGATGGCCGAGGTGTTAGGCAGGCTGCTCGATCCGTCGTCCCCGGCGCGCGCAACGATGCTCGAGGGTCTGGCCGACGTCCGAACGCGCCTGGGGACGCCCGGCGCCGCCGGGCGCACGGCGGCCATCGCGGCCGGCATGCTGCGATGAGCGGCAGGCCACGTGACGATCGCCGCCCGAGGTGGCGCACCGTGGCGGCC
>JBQTIW010000297.1:0-5152 GCA_052387735.1 Gemmatimonadaceae bacterium | reverse complement strand
GGGTCCGCCCCGGCCACCCCCACGGGCGCTACCCGCAAAATCTGCAACCGGGAACGTCAGGGGAGGCGAACGCCGCGGGCGGGCTGCCGCTCGCGTGCGATAATCATAAAAGAAGAAAGCCGGCGGGGGGCCCCCCCCGAAAACCAAAATACCGGCTTGGCGTTCCACGTCCGCCATCAAATCCTCCCCACGCCAACCGAAAACCCGCGCCGCCTCCCGCAGAAGCGAGGCTGCAGCAGAGGCGATGCGCGCCCACGCCAACGACGTCTGGCAACGCCTGGCGGCCCTGTACCCGGACGCCCACTGCGAACTCGACTACCGTTCGCCGTGGGAGCTGCTCGTCGCCACCATCCTGTCCGCACAGTGCACCGACCGGCGCGTGAACATGGTGACGCCGCTCCTGTTCGCGAAGTACCCCACGCCTAACGAGCTCGCCCGGGCGCCCCAGGCCGACATCGAGGAGATCATCAGGAGCACCGGGTTCTTCCGCGCCAAATCCAAAGCACTGCTCGGAGTCGCCACTGCCCTGTGCGAGCGGCACGGCGCGCAGGTGCCCGCCCGCCTGGAAGACCTCGTCGTCCTCCCCGGGGTCGGTCGCAAGACCGCGAATGTCGTGCTTGGCAACGCTTTCAACGTCAACGAAGGCGTGGTCGTCGACACGCACGTCGGACGCCTGGCGCTCCGCCTGGGCCTGACGAAGGAGACGGATCCGGTGAAAGTCGAACAGCGGCTCATGACCCTGTTCTCCCGTGATCGCTGGACGCTCCTCTCGCACCTGCTGATCTGGCACGGCCGCCGCGTCTGCGACGCGCGCAAGCCGCGCTGCGGCGAATGCACGCTGAACGACATCTGCCCTTCGTCGCTGGTACCCACAGGTAAACGAGCAACCTGGTAATTGGGGGAGCGGCCGAGCGGGCGCAGACGCCGAGCGTGTGAGCAGTGGAGCCACGAGTGCGGGTCGAGTAACTTGAGCCCCCAGCGCCCGGTATCCACACAACCGGCCCAGCAATCCCGCAACCCCCTCAAAAACCAGCATGAAGACTGCTACGATCGTCACCTCGCGCGGTACCGTTGTCGCCGAACTCTATGACAAGGAAGCGCCCGGGACCGTCGCGAACTTCGAGAAGCTCGCCAACGAGGGATACTACGATGGCACCAAGTTTCACCGAGTCATCCCCGACTTCGTGGTCCAGGGCGGTGATCCGTATTCCAAGGGCGGCGCGGTGGCCAAGGGGCCAGTAGGTACCGGCGGACCGGGCTACACCATCAAGTGTGAAACGAAGAACAATCCGCACCGCCACGAAATCGGCGCCCTGTCCATGGCACATGCGGGCAAGGATACCGGAGGGTCACAGTTCTTCATGGTCCTGAGTGAAGCCAACACCCGACACCTCGACGGCGTCCACACGGTGTTCGGCAAGATCACCACGGGCCTCGACGTCATGAACCAGATTCGACAGAATGATGAGCTGGTGAGCGCAAAGGTCGACTAGCCTCCAGGTGTCAATTCGTCTCCCCCACCCGCCTCTTCGATGTCCGCTCCCCGCCCCAGCGACAAGCCCGCCGCGTTTCGCGGCCTCATCATCACGGCCCTCCTGCTCTTCGTCATGTGCTTCACGATCGTAAAACTGACGAATCGCAAGTTCGCGTCGCATGAGGGCGCCGCGCCGGCCGCAGCGAAGCACTAAAAACAGGAAACAGCGAACGTGACAAGGGGCCGCTCCAATCGGAGTCGGCCCCTCTGGCTGCAGGTCCCGGACCCGCCTAGCGAGCGGCGCGGACCCGGACGCCGCCCGACCCGGTCTCGATCGACATTCGCCCCCGCCCATCTCCCAAACGACCTTGCAGGTAGCGACGCTCGCTGCGCCTGACTGTCAGTGGTACATCCACGTCGATGGCACCACTTCCGGTTTCTATGACCACTTCGGCGCCGAGTGTGCTGGGCACGACAATGGTGATGCCTCCCGACCCCGAGTCGACGCCCATGCGGTCAATGTCGGCCGCGAGCTCGATCTCCACCGACCCGCTGCCGGTGTCGACCATCAGATCTCTCGCCCGCACGCCGCGAAGCGTCACGCGTCCCGAGCCGGTATCGAGTCCTAGCTCGTCCACCTCGATTGAGGAAGCCGTGACTGCTCCCGACCCGGTGTCCAGCCGCAGTTCTCGTCCCTTCACTCCGGATACGGTGACGTTCCCCGAGCCCGTGTCGAGACGTACGTCCCCTTCGGCATCGGTGACCCTGACCCCGCCGCTGCCAGTGTCAAGGTCGAGCCTCCCCCTGGTCCTGGAGGTCGTGATGCTCGCCGCGTGGACGTCGAGGCGTATGTCGCCCTGAACGTTGCTCACGGTCGCCTCGCCAACCGCCAGGTTGAGGTCCAGGGCCTTACCGGGCGGAACGATCACCCTGATGTCTGCCGCGGCATCAAGCCCACGGCCGTCCGTCACGACCTCGATCTGCCCGCCCCGCCATCCATCCCACCCACCTTCAAAGGTGCCGTCATCGGCCACTCGGAGCCTCGCGATGGTCCGGTTCCCCCATCGTCGGCCGCTCCCCGCAGCCTCCCGGTACACGACACGGTCTTCAGGGTAGATCACCCGCAACGTCTCTCGTCCGCGGATCGGTCCGGCTTCCACTCGCAGCCGACCAGCATCGGCACCCTGTCGCGTCACTTCGACCCTGACCGCGTCTCCAGCACCCCCCTCGACGCTGAGTCGGCCCGCAATGTTGTAGAGTACCACTTCCGTCCCACGCAGCGTGAAGTCCTGCCGCTGGGCCTGCAAAAATCCCGGCGTAAGAGCAAGGCCAACGAGGACAAGGCGCATGTGACAGCTCGGGAGTCAGGTGACGCTGTTTCGACAGCGGCCGCACCCATCTGGTTTGGAGCGCCCGTCTCCGCGAACTTTCGGAGCGGCTCCGCTCCACCGGCACAGGGCGTCGCGCTACGCGTGCTCCCCTGCTCCCAACTACCCACGTGCTGCTCTGATGCCCCTCCCCACCCGAGACGACGCGAACGGCCTCATGTGTGAGTTCACGCTGAGCGATTCGCTCAGAAAGCACATGTACGCCGTGGAGACCGCCATGCGTGCGTACGCTGCCCATTTCGGAGAAGACCAGGATCGGTGGGGACTCGCCGGACTGATGCACGATTTCGATTACGAGCGCTGGCCCAACCTGGAGCACCGGCCTGATGCAGGTCACCCCTTCGAAGGGGTCCGCCACCTGCGCGAGCTCGGATATCCTGACGACGTGCTGGAGGCGATCCTTGGCCACGCCAGTTACTCGGGAGTCCCTCGAAACTCGCTGATGGCAAAGACGCTGTTTGCGGTGGACGAGCTCACGGGGCTGATCACGGCCACGGCACTCGTCCGCCCGAGCAAGAGCCTGCACGAGGTCGATGCCCGGTCCGTGCAGAAAAAAATGAAAGACAAGGCCTTCGCACGCGGCGTGAGTCGTGAAGATGTTCTTAACGGCGCCGCCACTCTCGGCGTCGAACTGGAGGCCCATATCCAGTTTGTGGTCGAGGCCATGCGCGGCACCGCCGAGGTGCTCGGACTCGCGGGCACTCCCGCCGCCTCGTAGCCGCCACCAGAATCAACATTGAACGTACTGGATGCGTTCTAGGAGTGACGATACGCTGAATACTTGTGACGACCGCCTACGCTCCGACTGCAGACATCTTCCCGCCTCCCGTCCTCCGGTTCCGCCCCGTGGCTGAGTCGCCGGAGCGGGCGCAGGAGCAGGCGTTTGTAGTCGCGGCGCAGAAGGGCGACACGGAGGCGTTCGCTTCGCTGGTGCGGCTGCATCAGCGGCGCGCCTACGCCGTGGCGCGTTCGATCGTGCTCACCCATGAGGACGCCGAGGACGCGGTACAGGAAGGATTTCTCCACGCATTCCGTGCGCTCGACCGGTTTCTCCCCGACCAGGCATTCGGGGCATGGCTGCACCGCATCGTCGCCAACGCCGCGCTGGACATCACGCGGCGCAAGAAGGTGCGTGATGCGGAAACGCTGTCCGACACGCTCGCGTCGCCGTTTCGGGATCCCGGTGAGTCCGATGAGTTACGCCGGCGTCTGGAGCGGGCGCTGGCCGCGTTAGGCGAGCGCCAGCGGTCCGTCATCGTGTTGCACGACGTCGAGGGGTTCAAGCATTCCGAGATCGGCCGCATGCTCGGCATTCCCGAGGGCACGGCCCGATCCGACCTGCACCATGCACGCGCCCGGCTGCGCCAGGCGCTCAGCGGAATACGGAGTCACCTATGAAGCTCATTCACGGCAATGCGCACGAGTGGAGCGACGAGGAGCTGCAGCGCGTCCTCGCGACGCAGTACGCCGCTCCCCGCGACGACTCGTACTGGGCAGCGCTCGAGCAGCGCATTCTCGAACGGGTGCGCATCGAAGGGGGGCGCGAGTGGTGGTCGTACTTCCCGGGGTGGGTGCGTTACGGCGTCGCGGCGGCAGCCGCCGCCATCCTCGTGGCCGGTGTGGCCTCGTGGCAGACGCGCGCGGCGCAGGAACGGATGGCGTACCAGGAGCTGCTCGACTCGCCCGCTGAAGTGCCCATCCTCTCCGAGACCGTGCCGCAGCAGAAGGAACGCGAACAAACGCTGCGGTATCTCCTAACTCATTAGAGCAAACGACTGTGAGCCAGTCCAAGAATCTCGCGATGGCCTTCTTGTTAGGCGCCTTCCTCACGGGGGGCGTCCTCGGCTTCAGCGCGAACCGGTTCATGCACCGGGACGAGGTCTGCACGACCAAGGGGGTCAATCCCACGGTGGACCTCATGGCCAGGCGCCTCGGCCTCACGCCCGAGCAGAGCGCCCGGATCGACTCCATTCTCGACAACCGCTCGACCCAGTGGAAACGGGTCATGGCACCCGTCCGGCCTCAATGGGAGTCGATCAAGGCCAACTCGCGCGAGCAGATGCGCCAGGTCATGACCCAGGAGCAGAAGCAGGAGTTCGAAGCGATGCTTCGTGAAATGAACGACTCTACCCGCAAGAACAACGATCAAGAATGAGACGTCGCTTTCTCGCGCTCCTCCTCCCCGCTGCACTTCAGGGTCAGGGGGGCGGCCAATGGGTCCCCCCCCCACGTTGGTTTGTAGAGGGGGGGGGCCACCCGCCGCCGCACAACCCCGGGAGCCTCGCGGCAC
>JBQTIW010000296.1:0-39661 GCA_052387735.1 Gemmatimonadaceae bacterium | reverse complement strand
CGTTGAGGACCGCGTTCTGCAATTCACCTTCACCGGCTCGGGTCCCAATCAGCAGGTGACGATGCGCGGTCCGGTTGCTCCGGCCATGGTCGGGACGATGAACACGCTCGTGACGTCCGGTTCTTCGCTGACCGGCACGACCAACACCAACCTCGGGGCGAGCGGCAGCGTGCAGCTGTTCGCGGGCCTGCGTGACGATCCGTTCTTCCTCGATCTCGAACAGTTCTTCCGAATCGTGCCGGACCGCAAGCCGGTCAGCGGTCCGCTGTCCCAGCTGCCGGACACGCCTTCCGCGTCCGCGTGGCGTCCTGCCGGCCAGGCCGTGGACTACCTGCGCGGGTTCAACACCCTCGCCTTCGTCGTCGAGCTTCCGATCTCGCAGCTCACGACCGGTGGCACAGGCAAGATCGGCATCTGGGGCACCATTTCCCGTTAGGCTCCTCCACTCACTCCATCTTCAGGAACGTAGATGACCATGCGCCGCTTCATGCTTCTCCCGCTGCTCGCCGTGAGCACGCTCGCCGCCTGCGGGAATGACGATGACGATATGACCGGCCCGGGCAACACCCAGCCCCGCACCTACAACCAGGTCGAGCGACTCGGCAATCCCCTGGTAAGCGAGGTGTTCCTCGCCAAGCGCAACCACGGCTTTCACAACGCCGGTATGCCGGCTACCGATCTCACCAATCACAGCGCCGAGCTCAAGGCGTTCGTCAAGACCGTTGCCGGACGTGCGGACAACGTCGCCAACACCATCGCCGCCGTGTTGCTGCCGGATATGCTGATCGTGCAGACGACCAAGGCGGGCAACACCGCCGGCTGGCTCACCTGGGCGCTTGCCGACGGCTACGGCGGCCGCAAGCTGAGCGACGACGTGGTCGACGCGGGACTGGCTGCGGTATTCGGCCCCCTGCTCAGCTCGGCCAACGTGACAGCGCAGCTCACGACTGATAACGTCAGCGCGAACGACAAGGCCTTCCAGGCGACCTTCCCGTACCTCGCGGCCCCGACGCCGTAATCGCCATGCGCTTCGTTCGACTCGCAGCCCTCGTCGCGGTGGCCTCGGCCACCGCGGTCTGGTTCGGCCTCGTTCGTCCCGCGCGTCGCGCCGACGCCGAAGAGTCGAGGAATGCGGCACTGGCCAGGCAGGAGATCGCCCTTCGTTCCGCGGACATCGAGTTGTATGCGAAACGGGCCGTCGAGGACCCCCAGAGCGCGGAGGATCGCGCGATGCTGGCCGGCATGCACCTGCAACGCGCCCGTGAAACGGGCGCGCGCGACGACTATCGTCAGGCAGAACTCTTCTCCGCGCAATCGCTGGAGCTCCGACGGTCCCGCAACGGCAAGGCACTTTTGACGTACGCGTCGGCGCTGCTGGCGCAGCACCGGTTCCCCGAGGCTCTGGCGGCTGCGCGCGATCTGGTGACGGAGGCCCCTGAACAACCGCGCTACCGCGCTCTTCTCGCCGAGCTGTTTGGCGAAGTTGGACTGTACGACAGCGCGAAGGTGCAATTCGACTCTCTACGCGGTTCGCTCACCTCGCTCGCCACAGCGCCACGCTACGCACGCTATCTCGAGTTTACGGGCTCTGGCGACAAGGCCCGCCGGATCCTGCGGGACGCGCTCGCGACGGCCCGAACGGAAACCGATCTCCCGCGCGAGCAGCTGGCCTGGTTCTCCCTTCGGCTGGGGGACGCCGAGTTGCGCGCGGGTCATCTGCGGGAAGCGGAGGAAGCGATCAACGGCGGGTTGCGAGAGGCGCCGGAGGACAGAAGGCTCCTGGCACTCCGCGCCCGTTTGCACGCGCTCACCGGAGACTGGAACGCCGCCCTTCGGGACATCGAGCGGGTGGGCGACGCCGCCGACCTGGCCACCCTGTCTCTGGAAGGCGACGCGTGGGCGGCGTTAGGCGACAGCGCGAAGGCGCGCGACACGTGGGCGCGAACGGAGCAGTCCGCGCGGGAGAACCCCGAGCCGTTCAACCGGCAATGGACGATGTTCCGACTGGAGCACGGCATTGAGCTCGACAGCACCAGAGCGTTGCTCGAACGTGAGATCGCCATCCGCACGGATGTGTATGGCTGGGCACAGCTGGCGTGGGCGCGCCTGCTGATGCGCGATCCTCGTGGTGCGGATGCGGCGATGCAGAAGGCCCTGTCGGTCGGCACTGCCGACGCGTGGCTTTGGAACCTCGCTGGCTGGATCGCCGAGGGGAACGGGAAGGAACGTGATGCCCGCCGTTGGTACCAGCGCGCTCTCGATCTCAACCCGTACTTCCACCACCGCTACGCGGCCGAGGCGCGGAAGCGGCTCGCGGAGAAATGATTGAGTTGGCAATGAAACGATGACAGGGGCGTGGGGGATTCGCTGCACATTGCGGCCGTCAGAACCGGACCGTGCGCATGCTCAGCCCCCTCGTCACTCCGCCAAACGCCGACTCCGAGCGGTTGCTCAGGGCCCGCATCCCGCGCGTCCTCCAGGACCGGACGGTCGGCATGATCGTGGCATCCTTCTTCGCCGTCCATCGCGAGCTCGGCCACGGATTCGTCGACTCCGTGTATCAGCGCGCGCTGGCTCTCGAGTTCGGCAATCGCAGTCTCGTCTTCGAGCAGGAGGCGGCAATCAGCGTGTTCTACAAGGGCGTGAAGGTCGGACATTACCGCACGCCTTTCATCGTTGAGGGGCGGGTCGTGGTCGAAATCCGATCGGGGTCGCGCCTCGATCCCCTGGACGAACGCCAGCTCATCAACTGCGTCAAGGCCAGCGGCTGCGAGGCCGGTGTCTTGCTCAATTTCGGGCCGGCGGCTGTTTTCCGGCACGCCGAACGGGACGCGGTGATCGGCCACCACCCGCTCCCCGGCAGTCCTTCTGCTGCGTCGAGTTAGGCCGATGCCAAACGATCCACGCGTTCGCGTATCTGTTCCGCATTCGGCAGGATTGCCTCGAGGAGTACCGGGTTGTACGGCATCGGTACGTCCTCGACGCACAGGCGATCCACCGGCGCGTCCAGGGACCAGAAGGCTTCCTTCGCCAGTGTCGCGGCGATCTCTGCTCCAAATCCGGCGGTGGCCGTGTCCTCGTGCACGATGAGGCAGCGGCCCGTCCTTCGTACGGATTGTAGAACCAGCTCTCGGTCCCAGGGGGAAATGGTCCGCAGGTCGATGATTTCCACCGAGGCAGCGGTCGCAGCGGCTGCTTCGACGCAGCGATGCACCATGGCTCCCCACGTCACCACCGTGACGTCGTTGCCGGCGCGCACCACGCGTCCCTGGCCGAACGGGATCACGTAGTCGTCGCCCGGATACCGCGCGCTCCCATCGCTCGTCATGAGCAGTGACCGGTGCTCGAAGAAGATCGTCGGATTGCGCGAACGCATTGCCGCGCGCAGGAGGCCCACAGCGTCGGCCGCGTTCGACGGCATCGCCACCTGCCACCCGATCGCATGCGCCCACATGACTTCGGCGCTCAACGAGTGCCACGGGTCACCAACGTCCTTCCCGAACCCGCCCGGCATGCGCACAACGATCGGGGCGCAGAACCGGTTGGCGGTGCGCCAGCGCATGGTGCCGCAGTTGTTGAGCTGTTCGGTCGCAGGATCGGCGTACTTGCGGAACTGGATTTCCGCTACGGGCATGAGACCGGCAACCGCCATCCCGACTGCGCGTCCGATGATGCCTTCCTCCGAAAGGCTGGTGTCAAAGACACGCGCGGTGCCGAACTGCTTCTGCAGCCCTTCCGTCACGAGGTGAACGCCACCCTTCACCCCCACATCCTCGCCGAAAACGAGCACCTTTGGGTTGACCTGGAGTTCGTGACGCAGCGTACGTCGCACTGCTTCGGCCAGGCGCACGACGTCGCCTCCCTCCGAGGAGACCTGGTTCCCTCCGAGGGCGCGCAGCTCCGCGTTGCTCAGTCCACCGTACGCGTCGGCGTGGCCGTGGCGTGGTCCTTCGTCGAAGACAAAGCGCTTCACGTGTTGGGGGTTGGGTGCGGGGCGGGCGCGGGCCCGGGCCAGTGCGGCGTCCACGTCCCGTGCCACTTCCTGTCTGAGCTCCGCCCACTCCGCCTCTGACATGAAGGAGGGTACGAGGTAGGACTCGAGGCGCGGTACGGGGTCGCGAGCCCAATCCGCGGCGATCTCCGCTTCGCTGCGATAGCCCTTCTGGTTGTCCGGACCGGAGTGACTCGACAGGCGAGGGACGGTGAGCCTGACGAGCGCGGGGCCGTGGCCGTTGCGCACGTGCTCGACGCATTCCTTCGACAAGACCGCCACGCGGTGGGGATCAGTCCCGTCGCCATCGCGGACGAAGAGGTTGCCGAAGGACCTCAGGTTGCGGGCGATATTGCCGTCCGGCGTCTGCATTCCACCGCGCACCGAGATCCCGAGGTCGTTGTCCTCGATACAAAACAGCATCGGCAGGTTCAGTGTCGTCGCCATCGTGAGCGCCGACCAGAACCCGTTGGTGGCCACCGACGCATCACCGCCTAACGAAACGCCGATTGCGCCGCGCCACGACCGGTCGCCGAGGGTTTCATGATGGTAGGTGATGCTCTGCGCCCAACCCGCCGCAGGCGTGTACTGTGAACCTACGTCGCCGGACATGGGGAGCACGGTGGGCCGACCGCGGCCGGGAAGATTGCACACCACCCCGATGTCACGTCCGTCACTGAAGCCACCATCGCGTCCCAAGGGGCTTCCCAACGCATCCTCGAACGAGAGGCCGAGCGCCAACTGGGCCGGCCGCGACCGGTAGTACGCGCCAATGCCGTCGTGGGGGTGGTTCAGGAGCGAGCCGAGGATGACCTGCGCCATGTCGTGTCCCCGGGCGGAAAACTGATAGAGCACGACATGATCTTTGGGTACGCTCGTCCGGTTCCGGTTCGTGGCTTCCTCGACATCGTCGAGGGCGCGGGACGCGAGGGTGAGGTAGGCGATGCGACGCCAGTCGAAGTCGGGGTGAATACCGGAGTTCGCTGCGGGGCGGCGCTTGCCTTTGGACTGAACGGGCATCGAGTTGAGGAAGAAAGCCGGCGCGGAGGGCAGGGAGCTGCGCCTCCAACTGATCGACTGTCGGCCGAGCGGGTAAGTTTCACGCGCACTTGCTGCGGCCGAGTGCCGGAAATCTACACGGGGGCGTGTGCATGCAACGGAATGACTGGGAGCGCGGGAAAACGATGATGGTCGGGGAGCGGTGCGATCGTAATTTGCGCAGCGGGGGGGGACCCCGGGATGGCCTTCGTCGATCCTGTATTCAGGGCGTGGTCAGCGCGTTCGTCCTACTTCTCGCGAGCACGTTTCTGCCCCCGAGCACTGACGCCCAGTCTCGCGCCGGCGCGGCACCGGCCCCGTCGACCGCGCAGCTCACCCGCATCGCTGCTCTCGAAGACGCGCGTGGCCGTCACGGCCGCGATCTCTCCGAACTCTTTCCATACCTGTCACACGGCAGCCCTGAGATTCGCGCCGCCGCGGTACGCGCCCTGGGACGGCAACAGTCGCCTGAGCTTCTGACCCACATCTACCCGAGCCTGCGCGACCGCTCGCCAGCTGTCAGGGGCGAAGCAGCGAATGCGCTCGGGCAAGCCCTGCAGGGCTTTCGCAGCGGTACTGCCCCGGCGGCGACCAGCGCGATCGCCGACGCTCGTGACTCGCTGTTGCGCGCGGCAACGGAGCGCGGCGCCTCTCCTGAGCTCGCGGGTGTCTCCGCACGCACGATCGGCCGTCTCCCGTACCGCGACTCGGGAGGTGCTCGAGCCGGCGAGGCAGCGATCCTGCACATCCTGAGCAGCGGTCCGCGGGCGGACGATCGGCAGAACGCCCCGCTTCTGGTGGAAGGGGTCATGCACGGCTTGTACACGCTCGCCCGTGCGCGCCGTACACTAGGCATGCCCGCCGAAGCGTCGCGAACGGCGATGGCAGGGATGGCGCGGTTCGGTCTCGGCGGGCGCAGCCCGGGGACCGAGGCGGCGGCCCGCGTTCGCCGCCTTTCCCTCCTGGGTACAACGGCGAGCGGCGCCGCAAACGCCCGCGTCCTTTGGCAGGCCCTCGACGATCCCGACGAACAGGTTCGTCGCCTGGCGCTCGCCGCACTCGCGACGCTTCCCGACACGACCGGCCGTCGCGCTGCGATTGACAGAGGACTCGTCGATCGATCGCCGCTCGTCAGGCTCGAGGCCGTGCGCGCATCGCGAGCGTTCGCCGCTCCGGACGGATGCGGAGCACTGATCGCGGCGGTGGGGGACACCAACGTGCACGTCGTACTCGCCGCTATCGATGGGATGTCCAGCGCCTGCCGTGACGGGAATCGGGTCGCCGACACGCTGCTCAGCCTGATCGACGCCAACCGCAGCGACAGCCCGGTGCGTTCTCGTGGACGGAGCGGCTGGCACGTCCACGCGCATGCGCTCGTCGCTCTCGCGCGCACGACTCCCGACCGCGCGGCCCCGCTGGTCAGACGCGACGCTCGTGAATCCACCCTGTGGACCGTCCGCGTGTATGCGGCGCGCGCGGCTGCCGTCTTGGGCGACACTGCCACGCTGACCCTTCTCGCGCGCGACCGTCATGGGAACGTCCGTCAGGAGGCGTTAGGCAGCCTCGTCACCGCGGCCGGTCACGTGGCCGATCGGCTCTTCGTGGCGGCCCTCGGCGCTCCCGAGTATCACGTAGTGATGGAAGCGGCCCAGGCGCTCAGGGGTGCCCCGCTGCCGGATTCCATCGTACCGTCGCTGCTGCAGGCACTCGACCGCGTCAGCGCCGAGCGGAAGGAAACGTCGCGCGATGCACGCATCGCCTTGATCGAGCGCATCGAGGAGCTCGGTAGTGTACGGCATGCGCCTCGCCTCCAGGCTTACCGGAGCGACTTTGACACCACGGTGGCCCGTCGAGCGGCGGCAGTCCTCTCGAGATGGAACGGGCGCGAGACGGCCGCGACTGCGGTGGGGATTCCTCCACAGGGTGAAGCGATCGCACCGCTGATGACGGGCGAGTGGCGCGCCCGGGTGACGATGGCGGCGACCACAGGCGGAGGGAGTTTCGAGATCGCGCTCGCCCCTCGTCTGGCACCGTTTACGGTGGCGCGATTCGTCCGGCTGGCCCGCTCCGGCTACTACAACGGCCTGACCTTTCACCGCGTCGAACCGGCATTCGTGATTCAGGGGGGCAGTCCTGCCGCCAACGAGTATGTCGGTGACGGTGCGTTCATGCGTGATGAGCTCGGGCTGCGCAGCCACACCCGGGGCACCCTCGGCATCTCGACGCGCGGCCGAGATACGGGTGACGCACAGATCTTCGTGAACCTCGTCGACAACTTCCGGCTCGATCACGACTACACCGTCTTCGGCGAGATCGTGAAGGGGCGGGATGTCGCGGAGCGCGTGCTCGAGGCGGATGTGATCGAGCGCATCGAGATCGTCAGGCTGCGTTAGGCTCATTCCCCTCCGACCTCAGCACGCATGACCGAATCGTCGATCCTTTCCGAGCGCCAGGGCGGCGTCCTCCGCATCACGCTCAATCGGCCCGATGTGCTCAATGCCTTCAACCTGGAAATGGCTCGCTCGCTGCAGCGTGTGCTGGCGGACGCGGCCACCGACCCGGGGATTCGTGCGCTCCTCATCACGGGCAACGGGCGCGGGTTCTGCGCCGGCCAGGACCTTGCATCGGTGCCGACGGACGACGTGGCGACGCTGGACCTCGGCAAGGTCATTCATGATCAGTACTACCCGATCATCACGGGGCTGCGTGCGCTGCAGAAGCCGGTGGTCTGCGCCGTCAACGGCGTGGCCGCGGGTGCCGGTGCCAGTCTGGCCTTCGCCTGCGACATCGTACTGGCGTCCTCCGAGGCGAGCTTCATTCAGTCCTTCACGAAGATCGGCCTCGTGCCCGACAGCGGCGGAACGTGGAGCCTCCCACGCCTGGTGGGAATGGCCCGCGCGTCCGCGCTGATGATCCTTGGCGACAAACTGAGTGCAGTGCAGGCGAGAGAGTGGGGACTCATCTGGCAGGTGCATGACCCCGCCGAGTTGCTGGAAAAGGCGAGCGCACTTGCGGCATCCCTGGCTACGCAGCCGACGCGTGCCCTGGGCTTCACCAAACGCCTGCTCGACGCGTCGTTCGGCAACGATCTGGAACAGCAACTCGCACTCGAGGAGGAACTGCAGCGGGAGGCGGGGCGCAGCTCCGACTTTAGCGAAGGCGTTCGGGCCTTCCTCGAGAAGCGCAAGCCGGTCTTCCAGGGTCGATAGATGATCGGCGAGAGCGCAGCGGTTGGCGTCGTCGGCGCTGGAGCCATGGGCGCCGGCATTGCGCAGGTGGCCCTCGCGAAGGGGCATCCGGTGGTCCTCACCGACGCTCAGGCCGGTGTGCTGAAGAACGCGCGGGACGCCATCGCCCGCGCCCTCCAGCGGGATGCAGAAAAGGGCCGAATGCCGTTCGCGCTGGCGGCGTCGGCGATGGACCGTCTGACGATCGTCGATCCCGCCGATGGCCCCGCCGGATTCGCCCGATGCGAACTCGTCATCGAGGCCATCGTCGAGCGCCTCGAGGTGAAGCGGGCGACCTTCGGCAGTCTCGAGTCCGTGGTGCGCGATACGTGTGTGCTCGCCACCAACACCTCATCGCTCTCGGTGGCATCGATTGCCGGCGCGTGCAAGGTGCCGGAGCGCGTGCTCGGGGTTCACTTCTTCAATCCCGCGCCGGTCATGCCGCTCGTGGAGATTGTGCCCGGCATCCGTACGGATGCCCAGGTCGTCTCGGCGGTCCGGGCGCGCGTCGATGCGTGGGGGAAGTCGACGGTGGTGGCGGCGGATACGCCCGGCTTCATCGTCAATCGCATTGCGCGCCCGTTCTACGGAGAGTCGCTGCGGCTCTTTGAAGAGGGCGAAGCAGACATGGCGACCATTGACTGGGCGATGCGGGAGCTCGGCGGCTTCCGTATGGGTCCATTCGAGCTCATGGACTTCATCGGACACGACATCAATTACGTGGTCACCGAGTCCGTGTGGAGATCGATGTATTACGATCCGCGGTATAGACCATCACTCACTCAGCAGCGCCTGGTGGAAGCGGGGTTGCTGGGGAGAAAGACCGGCCGTGGCTTCTATGACTGGGCGGAGGGTGCCCAGCGGCCGGAGCCGGTACGCGACGACTCGTTAGGTCGGCGCCTGCTGTCGCGCGTTCTCTCCATGCTTGTGAACGAGGCAGCCGACGCCGTCCACCTCCGCATTGCCTCGGCTGCCGACATCGAGGTGGCGATGACGCGAGGCGTCAATTATCCCAAGGGCCTCCTCTCCTGGGGGAACGATCTCGGTCCGTCGGTTGTGCTGGCCGAGCTGGACCGGCTGCAGGAGGAGACCGGCGAGGAACGGTATCGGGCGAGCCCGCTCTTGCGCCGCTGCGCGCGCGAGGGGAGGCCGCTGCCCACATGACCGGCGCGGCTCACGAGCAACGCCAGGCGGAGCGGGTGGTGGCGCACATGATGCAGCACGATGCGCTGTCGCAATGGCTGGGGCTCGAGATCGTGTCCGTGGAACCGCGGCGGGCGACGTGCCGCATGACGGTACGCCCCGAGATGGTCAACGGCTTCGGTGTGGCGCACGGCGGTGTGGTCTTTTCTCTCGCCGACTCGGCATTTGCCTTCGCCTGCAATACTCACGGCCGTGTGACCGTGAGCATCGAGAACTCGATCACGTATCCCGCGGCGATTCATCCCGGTGACGTGCTCACGGCCATCGCCGAGGAGGAGGCGGCCTCCAACCGGCTGGGGTACTACCGGGTCGAGGTCCGGAACCAGACCAGCCAGGTCGTCGCCCTGTTCCGCGGCACGGCCTACCAGACGAGCCGTCTTCACTTCCCCAACGGGTAACGCATGCAGGATGCATTCATCGTCGATGGCGTGCGCACGCCCGTCGGCTCCTTCGGTGGTTCGCTCGCGGGCGTCCGGGCCGACGACCTCGCCGCACTGATGATTCAGTATTTGATGCAGCGTCAGGACGACGTGGACACCTCGGCGATTGCGGACGTGATCCTGGGATGCGCCAACCAGGCCGGTGAGGACAACCGCAACGTGGCCCGCATGGCACTGCTGCTGGCCGGGCTTCCGATCACGGTGCCTGGGGAGACGGTGAATCGTCTGTGCGCCTCGGGATTGAGCGCGGTCGCCAGCGCCGCCCGCGGCATTCGCAGCGGCGAGGGGGACCTCTACGTCGCTGGTGGCGTGGAGAGCATGACGCGGGCGCCGTATGTGATGTCCAAGGGCGCCGGTGCGTGGGCCCGCGATGCCCAGCTCTTCGACACCAGTATCGGGTGGCGATTCGTCAATCCGCGCATGCGAGACCTGTACGGGATCGACGCCATGGGACAAACCGCCGAGAACGTCGCGGAGCGCATGGCGATCTCGCGTGCGGACCAGGACGCGTTTGCCCTGCGGTCGCAGCAGAAAGCCGCCGCAGCGCGCGCGGCGGGTCGGTTGGCTCAGGAGATCGCACCCGTGACCGTCGCCGGGTCGCAGCGGGGAGCAACGGTGGAGTTCGCCGAGGACGAGTTCATTCGCGCGGACTCGACCGTCGAAGGACTCGGCAAGCTGCGACCGGCGTTTCGCACCGACGGCAAGGGGTCGGTGACCGCCGGCAACTCGTCAGGCATCAACGACGGCGCCTGTGCGATTCTCGTGGCATCGACGGCGGGGCTGGAACGGCATGGCCTCTCGGCGCGGGTGCGGATCGTTGCCACCACGGCGGCGGGCGTTGAGCCGCGACTCATGGGTCTCGGACCGGTTCCGGCAACACGAAACGTCCTCGCCCGGACCGGGATCTCATTGGACGACGTCGGGGTCATCGAGCTCAACGAAGCGTTCGCCGCCCAATCGTTAGGATGTCTCCGCGAGCTCGGCGTCGCCGATGACGATCCCAGAGTGAATCCCAACGGCGGCGCGATCGCCCTCGGCCATCCATTGGGGATGTCGGGTGCTCGGCTCGTGCTGACCGCCACCCACGAGTTGCAGCGCTCCGGGGGACGCTATGCGCTGTGCACCATGTGCATCGGTGTGGGGCAGGGGATGGCGATGATTCTCGAGCGGGTCTAGCATGGCCAACATCTTCGAGTTCAACGGCTACGTTCCGGTGGTGCACGAGAGCGCGTTCGTGCACCCGAACGCGACCGTGACCGGCAACGTGATCATCGGCCGGGACGTGTACGTGGGACCCGGTGCGGCCATCCGCGGCGATTGGGGTGCGATCGAGATCCGGGATGGGTGCAACGTACAGGAGAATTGCACGTTACATGTGTTTCCCGGTGGCCTGATGGTCCTGGACGAGAGCGCGCACATCGGGCACGGTGCGGTGATCCACGGCGCGCAGATCGGGCGAAATGTGCTCGTGGGTATGAACGCCGTAGTGATGGACAACGCCGTGGTAGGCGCACACAGCATCATCGGCGCCCTGACCCTGGTGCCGGGCGAGATGCAGATTCCCGAACGGAAGCTCGTCGTGGGAACCCCCGCCAGGATCGTAAAAGACGTCTCCGACGAAATGCTCGCGTGGAAGACGGCGGGGACGCGTCAATATCAGGCGCTGCCGGCGGATTGTCGGGCATCCCTGCGATCGGTCGAACCACTCCGAGAAGTGCCGCAGGACCGGGTCCGGCAGGCCGCCGGATACCGCTCATGGAAGGAGACGCGATCTGGTTGAGGGACGTTATGTTGTCAGCTAGGTTCCAACGAACGGAGAACGTCCAGTGATCGCCTCAGCTTCCACCCACCTGAACATGCGCTACCGCCGGGCCGGCACGGTCCGGGAGGGGGCGCTGCTGTACATGTAGGGCGCTCAGCTCCGACGGATCGTTTTCGGCTCCCGACTATCGCTCGGGGGCCTTTTCTTTTTCCGGAGACCTGCGATGACGAGCACGCGGTATGTGACCACCACCATTCCATACGTCAATGCGCCGCCGCACATCGGCTTCGCGGTCGAGCTGGTGCAGGCTGATGCCATCGCGCGCTATCACCGGTTGATCGGGAGCACGGTCCGCTTTCAGACCGGGACGGACGAGAATGCGTTCAAGAATGTGGTCAGCGCCCGCGAACTCGGGATCCCCGTGCAGCAGCTGGTGGATCAGAACTCCGATCGGTTTCGGGCGCTCTGCGACGCGTTGACGTTGTCGCACGACCGTTTCTTGCGCACGACCGAGCCGGACCATCATCGAGCCGTCCATGCTTTTCTCTCGCGCTTGCGACCCGAGGACGTGTACCAACAGGTCTATCGCGGACTCTACTGCTTCGGCTGCGAGGACTTCTACCAGGAGCGCGACCTCGACTCCGGCCGTCGCTGCCCCGATCACCGGGCGCCGGCCGTCGAGGTGGAAGAACGGAACTACTTCTTCAGGCTCAGCAGGTACCAGCGGCACGTTCGCGACCTCATCGCCTCACGACGACTGCGTATCGTGCCCGAATCCCGTGAATCCGAGGTCCTCGCGTTCATTGATCGTGGGCTGACCGACATCTCCATTTCGCGTAGCGCCGAACGATCGGATGGCTGGGGTATTCCGTTTCCCGGCGAACCTGGCCAGGTGGTGTATGTCTGGATCGACGCACTCGTCAACTACCTGACCGGGCTGGGATACCCGCGAGCCGCCGATGTTGACCGCTTTTGGGGACCGGACGCCGCGCGGCTCCACGTCATCGGGAAGAACGTGTGGAAGTTTCATGCGGTGTACTGGCCAGCGCTCCTGCTTTCCGCTGGATTGGCAGTTCCGAACGACCTTTGGGTACATGGCTTCCTGACGCACGAGGGCCGGAAGATCAGCAAGTCCGATGGGAACGCTCAGGATCCCATCGAGCAGGTGCAGCGCTTCGGCGCCGATGCCGTACGCTTCTTCCTCCTGCGGCACATTCATCCCTTCGAGGATACCGACTTCTCGGAGTCTCGATTGGCCGCGTCGTATGCGTCGGACCTGTCCAACGGGCTGGGCAATCTCTGTTCGCGCCTAACGGCTCTCTGCGAGGCCGCCGGCCTTCCGGGCGTTGCACGGTCATCGGCACCGCCCGTTCCCGTCGGGTACCACGCGCATATCGAGAGTTTTCGCCTCGACCTCGCGATCGAGTCACTCTGGGCCGAGGTCCGATCGCTGAATCGTGCCCTGACTCAGCAGCGACCATGGGATGACCTTCGCGCCGGTCGCCGCGAGGCGGCCTGCCGCAGCCTCGCCCCTCTGGCCGAGCGATTGGACGCGCTCGCGTGCTGGTTGCGTCCATTCCTCCCTGCAACGGGGACAGTCATCCGGACCGCGCTCTCGGGATCGACGATCAGGAAGTGCGCTCCGCCGTTTCCGCGGCAGGTCAGCCGCTCGGAAATCCCATCGCCCGGATGATCGCCTTGAACCGCGGCTCGTCGCGAAGCGGGTCGACCAGCGGATTCACCAGGAAGTACACGGGCCAGCCGCGCCGCTCGCTGTGGGACTGCTCCGCGTGCGCAAGCGCCAGGTCGATGTTGCCGAGCCCGATGTGGAGCGTCGCGAACGCCACCGGGGAGACGTACGAGTGGTCCGCGGTTGCCGCCAGGTGCCGCAGGATCGCCGCCGCTTCGTCGATCTGTCCGTGGCGGGTGAGCGCATAGCCTAACGTGGCAGCGGTGTAGGTCGACGCGCTGGGGAGCGCCACTCCCTCACGCAACACGCGTACCGCTTCCTCGGCGTGCCCCTGCAGTGCGAGGCTCAGTCCAAGGACGCGGTACGTCTCCTCGGCAGTGGGGTTCATCGCCATGGCGCGTCCGAGATGGTGCCGCACCTGGTCGAATCGTCGCGCGTAGAGGTAGGCGGCTCCCACCGTGCGGCGGATCGACACGGACGCGGGATCGAGCTCGAGGGCGGTATGGGCCTCCACCAAGGCTTCGTCCAGTCGTCCCTGTGCCGCGAGCCAGAATGCGTAGAACTGATGCGCCGTGGCGTACGCCGGGTTCAGCTCCACGGCCCGCAGGAACTCGCGTTGCGACGTGACCCAGTCCCAGTCATAGATGAAGGTCGTCCAGGCGAGCGACGAGTGTGCCTCGGCGACGGTGTCATCCAACTCGATGGCCTTGCGTGCGTACAGCTTGGCGAGCCGATGCCCTTCATCTACGCGTACGCTCCGGTAGTCCAGCTGCATCGCGTAGGAGTCAGAGAGGCCGGCGTACGCCGGCGCGTACTCGGGATCTTCGGCGATCGCCGCCTCGAACAAGCGAATGGCGTCCGCGACTCCTTCCTGCGTTCGACGGTTCCAGGCGTAGCGTCCCTTCAGATAGAGGCCATACGCGGCGACGCTTTGCGTGTAGCGTTTCGCCGCGGGCTGCTCGAAGCTGGCGAACGATGTTGCCCGGAGGGTGTCCACAATGGTTCGCGCCAGCTCGTCCTGGATGGCGAAGACATCCTCGAGGGTCCGGTCATAGCGCTGCGACCAGAGCAACCGTCCATCCTCGGTCGACGACAGCTGCGCGGTGATCCGGAGCCGGTTGCCCGAACGCCTAACGGTGCCCTCGAGTACCCACGCCGCATTCAGCAGCGCTCCGATGGCCCGCACGTCCAGTGGCTTGGATTTGAGGGCGAAGACGGAGGTACGGGAGGCTACACGCAGGCCCTCGACCTTGACCAGCGCGTTGATCAGCTCGTCCGTGAGACCGTCGCTCAGGTACTCGTTGTCGGCCTCGCTGCTGGAGTTGACGAACGGCAGCACGGCGATCGCGCGTTCGGCGGATGACGCGAGCGCCGAGGGGGGGGCGACCATGCCGCGCTGGAGTTCGGAGACGAACTCGCTCGTGGTGGCAAAACGATCGCCGGGGTTCTTGGACAGCGCCTTGAGCAGGGCACTCTCGAATGCGGAGCTGACTTCGGGACGGTGGGCGCGCACGGGTTGTGGCGTCGCGGTGACCTGCTTTGCCATTGTAGCTCGCGGACCGACCCCCTGCAGGGGCGGCTGGCCCGCGAGCATCTCGTAGACGACGCAGGCGAGACTGTAGATGTCGGTCGCACTCCCCAGGCTGCGTTCACCCGCGGCCTGTTCCGGGCTCATGTACTCGGGTGTGCCGAGGGTCAGACCGCCCTCGGTCAGACCGCTGGCATCCACCGCGTCGCAGGCCCGGGCGATGCCGAAGTCGGCGAGGACGGCGTAGCCATCGGCAAACAGGATGTTTTCCGGCTTCACATCGCGATGCATGAAGCCCTGGCGATGCGCGAAGTCCAGCGCGTTCCCGATGTCGGCAGCGATGCGAACGGCTTCGCCGATCTCGAGACGCCCGCTGCTCGTCAGGCGGGCGCGGAGCGAGCCGTCCGCGACGTAGGGGGTGACGTAGTACAGCATCCCGGCTGCCTCGCCCGAATCGATCAGCGGCAGGATATGTGGATGAGCCAGCCGCCCGGCGATGCGGATCTCGCGGAGAAACCGCTCCGTACCTAACGAGGCGGACAACTCGGGAAGGAGAACCTTGATCGCCACCTGTCGGTCGTGCCGTGGCTCGCTGGCGAGGTACACCGTTGCCATCCCGCCGCGCCCGAGCTCCCCCTCGATGGCGTAACGGTCGGCGAGGGCGGACGAGAAGTCGCTGGAGAGGTCGGTCATCCCATCGAAATATGGACGCGGCCCGTGGGGATCGGGAGCGCGGGATGCGCGAGTCACGTTGCCGCGGCTGGCCGGCTTCGATATGATGCGAACGATGACAGTGGTGGAAACCGACCGTCTGATCCTCCGCCGCATGACCGAGGAGGACGCCCCGTTCATGCTCGAGCTGATGAATGACGCCGCCTTTCTCCGGTTCATTGGCGATCGGGGCGTTCGTTCGATCGACGATGCGCGAGCCTACGTGCGAAACGGACCGATGGCTAGCTACGAACAGTTTGGTTTCGGGCTGTATGTCGTAGAGCAGCGGAACGACGGCGTCGCCGCGGGCATTTGTGGGCTGGTCAAGCGCGAGGCGCTCGACGACGTGGACGTGGGATTTGCGATGCTTCCCTCCTACCGGGCGCGCGGCTACGGCTTCGAAGCCGCGTCGGCCATGCTGGGGCACGCCCGCTCGCTGGGGCTGCGCCGACTGGCTGCGATCGCGAACCCCGACAACACGGTGTCGATCAGTCTCCTGGAAAAGCTGGGGCTGACCTTCCAGCGCATGGTCCGGTTGACCGACGACGGTCCCGAGATCAAGCTGTTCGCGAGAACGCTCTAGGGCGCGAATTGGGACGAGCGTGGCGAAAGAGGATTGGGCCGGAGCCAGGCGTCCGTGCCGCGGCCAGCGTTGCGGGCCGTCTCGGCCGCCGCTACGTTGAACCTACCCCAACGCCATGTTGCGGGGTCAACCCGGAGGTATTGATGCGTTTCACAGTGCTTGCCTGTGCCTGCCTGGCCGTCGCGTGTGGTCCAGCCGAGAAGACGCCAGCGGCGGACTCGCCGGCGGCTGCCATGGCACCGGCTCCGCTTTCACTGGCTGACGTGGCAGGAAAATGGACGTATCTCGCCAGAGGGGAAACGGGAGACAGCGTGCTTGTGACGGCCGAGCTGAATGCCACGGCCGACGCCACGGGCTGGACGCTCACGCTGCCCGGGCGACCGGTACAGACGCTCGAAGTCCGCGTTGATGGTGACAGCATCATGACGAAATCGGGCACCTTCGAGAGTGTTCTGCGAAAGGGTGTTCAGGTCATGACCACGTCGGTCCTGCGGTTGCAAGACGGGAAGCTGGTTGGCACGACGGTGGCCCACTACACGACCACTGGAGCGGATTCCGTCGCGAGACTTCGCGTAGAAGCCACGCGCGTGCCCTGAGCTACGGCGGCCGCAAGGCGGACGGCGCCCTGGGCAGAAACCCACACGTTTGGTCCGAAGCAACGAGGGGGCGCCGAAAGGCACCCCCTCGTTGCTTTTGACTGAGTACGCCACGCGCCTGTGCGCCTGTGCGCCTGTGCGCCTGTGCGCCTGTCCGCCCGCGCCCCCGCGCCTGTCCGCCTGTCCGCCGCCCCCGCGCCCTACTGCGGCACACTCGCCTTGGAGTCCGGCGTGCGGCGATCTGCCGCGCCGTGCGCCGTTTTCGTCGCCGCGTCCCAGAGAATCGAGTGAGCATCGCCCTGCCGACCACCGGCACGAATCGTCTGTCCCTTCGCCCTCAGCAGAGACACGACTGCGTCGTCGGCAACTCCCGGCTCGAGGCTCGCTGCGTCGGGCAGCCACTGATGATGCAACCGCGGAAGATCGACCGCTGAGCGCACATCGAGGCCGAACGCACTCACGCCTAACACCACGTTGATCACCGTGTTGGGTATGGTACGCCCCCCGGGAGACCCGGTGACGAGGCGCAGCTGTCCGCCCCTCGTCACGATCACCGGAGTCATCGAGCTGAGCATGCGCTTGCCGGGTGCAATGAGATTCGGGGCTGTGCCGATGTCCCCCTGCACGTTCGTCTCACCCGGCTTCTTGTTGAAGTCCCCCATTTCGTTGTTGAGGAGAAAACCCGCTCCGCGCACGACTACCCCCGAGCCGTAACCTCCTTCCAGGGTATACGTGTTCGAAACGGCAGCGCCATCCCCGTCCACGACCGAGAAGTGTGTCGTCTCGTCCGACTCGGCGACCGGTGTCGTGACGATGCCGGCGCCTAACGCGATCGACGAGGTGGCCCGAGACGTATCGATCCCCCTGGCCAGCGTTGCCGCGTACGACGTGGAGCTCAAACGGTCCACCGGAACCTTCACGAAGTCCGGATCGCCCATCCATCGGGCGCGATCGAGGTATGCGCGCTTGGCAACCTCGATCCGTAGGTGCAGGAGCTGCGGATCGTTCGGTGCCGCATAGCGCCCAACGCCAAGCACTTCCAGCATGTTGAGCGTCTGAATGAGCACCACGCCACCGGAGCTCGGTGGGGGCATGGAGATGATCTCGTGCCCGAGGAAGGTCCCGCGCACCGGCGCACGCTCGACGGCACGATACGCGGCGAGATCCTTCTTTGAGATGATGCCCCCGTTCGCCTTCATCTGTGCATCGATCGAGTCCGCGATCCAGCCGGTGTAAAACGCGTCGGGGCCATGCGTGGCGATCGACTCCAGCGCCCTTGCCAGATCGGCGAGTTTCAGTGTGTCGCCCTCTCGCCATTCTCCACCACCGGGCTTGCCGTAGGCGGCCGCAGAGGATGAGAAGCGACCGAGCTGCCGGCGCATCGCACCATTCAGGCTCTCGCTGAACGGCTTGGACATGCGGAAGCCATTGGCGGCGAGTTGTACGGCGGGGTGCACCACCTCCGCCCACGGAAGCTTTCCGTATTTGGAGTGCGCGAGGTGGAGGCCACGGACGGTGCCCGGCACACCGGGCGCCAGCCACCCGGCTGCCGTCAGCGAGCGATCGATCTTGCCGTCCTTGGCCAGGTACATCGTGCGCGTGGACCCGAGCGGCGCCTTTTCGCGGTAATCGATGGTCGTCGCGCGACCGTCGGCAAAGCGGATCACCATGAACCCTCCGCCCCCAATGTTGCCCGCGCTCGGGTGCGTCACCGCGAGGGCAAAGCCCGTCGCCACGGCAGCATCGATGGCGTTGCCCCCCTTCGCGAGAATGGCCGCTCCAATGTCCGACGCATAGTCGGACGTCGAGACGACGACTCCCCTGGTGGAAGAGACATCGGGCGATTGCGCCGGCACACGCGCACCCGCGAGGACGAGAATCGCCGCGCATGCACATCGTAATGTCTTCATGACGTCACCTGTTTTGAGCCGAGAGCGGGGAACGGAGTGCGGAGATGGGCCGGACGAACCAGAGCGGGTGTCTACCGAGCTACCGCTCCCCCGCTCCCAGGCCCCCGGCTAGAACGCAACCGGCAGCCAGTACGACACCTTCAACGAAAGAAAGTTATCTCCGGCGGCTCGCGTCGTCTGCAGCAGATGCGCGAAGCGGACGGCATCAGCAAACGGGGCGTTGGCGCGCCGGTTCTGCTGCCAGACCAGGAATAGCGTACTCCCAGGATTCCACTCCCAACGCAGCACCATGTTCGAACGGAACGAGCGCACGTTGAAGTCCCGACGTCTGAGCGTGAAAGAATCGGCGCCGTCAGTGATCGCGCTCGAACCGTCGCTCTCGCGACGCACAGTGGTCCCGTCGGTTCCATACTCGCGGAGCTTGTTGCTCCGCGGCGCTTCGAGCTCACCAAATCTCGAGTACTCACCGCTCGCAATGAACGGCTCGGCGTAGCCCTCGAGTGTCAACATGGGCGAGAAGGCGTAGTTCAGGCGAAATCGTGTGAAGACGGTCGTGCGATCCACGAACGCGAAGATGTATCGCGTCCCGAAGGTGCGCGTTCCGCCCTCGACTGTTGTGACGTACTGCCGCGGCTCCGTCCCCTTCTGATATGAGGGCTCCACCGAGAGTGACCAGCGCGGCGCGGGGCGCACGGTGAGTTGCGCGCCTACGCTGCGACGCCGTGCTCCAAACTCATCGGCGCCATAACCGCCGTTGACCCTCCACCCGGTCCTTGCACCAAAAGCCGAGTTGAGCCGGATCTCCTGTCGCCATTCACGGCCCGTGCCCATGTACGGCCCGCCGCGGGTCTGGGCGTCAGTGACCACCGGAAGCTCGATCGACGACCGGATGTTGAGATTCCAGAAGTTGAGAAAAGTGAGCGAGGTATTCTGGTTCCAGTTGTTCTCCTGGTGCATCCCGTCGTAGTTCCACGCGCCCCGCGTGTCAAAGCCCAGCCGCCAGTTCTGGAAGTACTTCCCTGGCAGCGCTTCTCGGATCTGGATGTCGGCGTTGTATTCGATGTCGTCGGTGGACGTCAGCCGGCCGAAATCATTCAACTCGAAGCCGGGAGATTCGAAGTTCATCTGCGCGCCCCACAGGATGCGTCGACCCGCATCCTTGTCGGCACGGATTGACGCCGTGTACCCGGAGAGCGAACGGCGCGTGGGATCGTATGTGATGTGGTCGGCGTCGGGGCGCTGGAAGTAGCGGGCGCTGTTTGTCTGCAGCCGGTTGATCACGCCGGTATCCCCGGCCACATGACTGAATCCGGCCCACCCGCTCACCGCGTACTTCCCCTGCTGCCAGCGGATGCGCCAGTCGGTGCCCGCGTAGTAGGCCTCGCGCGTGAGGAGGCTGGCGAGGTGAGATTCACCGCCGAAGTCGCGACGTACCGCAGTGATCGCCGCGCCTAACGTGGATGCCTGTGAACCGATCTCCTGCTGCAGGCGCATCATCGCATATGCCGTCCGCGGCTCCACGGCGACATCACGGGTCACCGCCGAGTCGACGAAATGCGTGCGCGCGTTCTCTGCCGCGGTGACGGCGAGCAGGCTCCCGACCGACAATCGCGACGCGAGGCGTCCCGTCAGTTTGGCGGCGCCGAGGATCGTGCTCGAGCGCGGGACATCGACGTAGTCACCACTGACACCCGCGTGCGGGGGGGCTCCGATGCGTCGCGAGTAGAAGTACTGCGCCCCCTGTCCCCGGAGCAATTCACTTCCTTCGGTGAAGAACGGCCGGCGCTCATCGAAGAAGCTCTCGAAGGCGCTCAGATTGACTTCGGCGGGGTCTGCTTCCACCTGCCCGAAGTCCGGGTTCACCGTGGCATCGATCGTCAAGTTGGAGCCCACCCCGATCTTGGCATCGAGTCCGACGCGTCCATCATACGGATTGCTGAGGGGATTGGCCTGCGAAGCGCTGGCGCGCCGCGTCGCGTCGCCGGCGAGGTAGGGCACGAGCTCCACCGGACGCGCGGAGCGAATGCCCTCCATTCCCTCGAGAGTCCCAAAACGGGAGATGTATCCGGTCTCGCGCTGCGGAACGATGACCCACCTCGCGTTCTCGTTCTTGTCGGGCATCCACCGGTCGATCTGGAGGCCCCAGCGCTGCGCGGCGGCGTTGGGGAAGCGGAGTTGGGAGAACGGAATCCGCATCTCCGCGGTCCATCCCGTGGCGTCTATCACGGCGTTCGCGTCCCACACCGGATCGAACTGGCTTTCCCGTCCGTCATGTTCAGCGTCCCGGGTGTGCCTGAAGTCGGATCGGACTCCCGCGACCGAGATGCTGAACGCCACAGCGGTCCGGCGATCGAGCTGGGGATCGAGGGTGACAGAGAGACGTTCGGCGTTTGCCTGTCCGTCACGGCGCGTGACGGTCCGCGAAATGTCGCGCGGGTTGTTGCGCAACATCCGCGCTCCGACGTACAGCGCGTCGTCGTCGTACAGCAGGAACACCATCGTGCGCTCGGTCGGCTCCGCGCCCTCGGCGGGGCGCTGCTGCACGAACTCCTCGACGAGTTTGGCACTTGCCCAGGCGAGATCGTCGAGCCGGCCGTCGATACGCGGGGCGCGTGTCGTGATCCGGACGACGGTAGCGGTTTTGGATGATGGCTGTGCCGCGACAGAGGCGGCGAACAGTGACAAGGCGTTAGCGATTGCCAACGCGGCCGTCCGGCGGCAAAAAACGGTCAAGCGAGTACTCGGCGAGAGAACGTGAGACGGGTGCTTCCTCAACCCTGCGTTTACGCAGGTCGGGGTCCCACCGTTCAGCCTGGCCGTCGACTCCTCAACCCTGCGGCCGGAAGAGCGCTAGCCCTTCCGGTCGCCGGGAGGCCGACCACGGGGGCCGGGCCTCGGCCGATCGACGCGGGAACTCGCCATCCGAAATCCCTTTCGTCGCCCGAAGGCGGCGCTGCGTCCACGCGGAGCGATCAGCGAAAACCCGACGTAAATGGGGAGGTGCTTCCCCGTGAGCGAAAAAAAGACCCTATGGGCGCGTTTGCCCAGTGTGGAAGTGTGAGTCGTTTGCGTGCTTCCAGTCCCATCCGGCGCCCGGATGGTGACGCCGCCAAAGGTACCGCCCCATCGCCAGTGCCGCGAGTGCATTGCCGACCAGCCCATATACCCACGCCTCCGCGCCGAACAATTCGCTGCGCGCGGCCAGGAACACGACGAGCAGGAAGACCAGCTCCAGCACCACGACGAGTCCGAAGAATGCCCGCAACCGCGTGGGCCGTTCCTCCGAGGCATTGTACAAGTAGCTGGCAATCACTCCGATGGTGATGACGCCCACGAAAAGACTGAGCAGCCATCCTGTCACGTTGACCGCGTAGCCGCGCGCGCCGAAGGAGCTGAACAACCACGCGCCCACGAGCGCTGGGGTCACGCCAAGACGGTCCGTGAGCACGTCAGCGGCAAGCGTCCAGACCGCGATCACCGTTGCGCCGAGTGCCCCTGCCACGAACCCTTCTTTCAGTGGATGCCGACTAACCATAAGTGGCTCCTCCCGTGGTTGGTCCGAGTATCGGCCCGGCCGAACGCCGCTTCATTTCGTCCGAGGCAGCACTCGCGGACCTCGTCGTAGCTCTACCGTGTGATGCGAGGGCTGAAAACGCAAGCAGGCTGGGCTGCGGCCAGGCATTATAGAGCATCGAGACTGGAGAACAGAGAATGGGGCTCTCCATTCTCCGGGCTCCATTCTCTATTCTCCACTCTCTCTCTTCTCCAATCGTCGTTATGCGTTTGCGCAACTATGCGGGTGGCACGTGGGTCGAGGGGACGGGACCGCCAACGGACCTCTTTCACGCCGTGACGGGCGAGAAGGTCGCTGAGGCATCGTCCGCCGGCCTCGATTTCAGGACGATGACGGAGTACGCGCGCACGGTCGGTGGTCCCACCCTGCGCAAGATGACGTTCCACCAGCGAGCGCTGATGCTCAAGGAGATGGCCAAGTACCTCTCCGAGCGAAAGGAGGGGCTGTACGCGCTTTCGTCGGCGACCGGCGCCACCAGGGCGGACTCGTGGATCGACATCGACGGCGGGATCGGCACATTGTTCGTCTACGCGAGCAAGGGGCGCCGCGAGTTTCCTAACGAGACGTTCCATGTCGATGGTCCCATGGAAGGGACGTCGAAGAACGGAACGTTCGTGGGTCGCCATATCTGCGTTCCGCTCGAAGGCGTCGCGGTGCACATCAACGCGTTCAACTTCCCCTGCTGGGGGATGCTGGAAAAGCTGTCGCCAACACTCCTGGCCGGCGTGCCGGCGATCGTGAAGCCAGCGACGCTCACGTCGTACCTCACGGAGGCGATGTTCCGGATGATGATCGAGTCCGGGATCTTTCCCGGAGGCGCGATCCAGCTGATCTGCGGCAGTGCCGGCGACCTGCTGGACCACCTGGGTCTGCAGGATGCGGTCGCATTCACCGGATCGGCCGAAACGGGGCGGAAGCTCAAGGAGCATCCTGCCATCGTGGCGAACTCGGTGCGTTTCAACCTGGAGGCCGACTCGCTCAATTGTTCGATTCTCGGCCCTGATGCGCTCCGTGGCACAGATGAGTTTGACCTGTTAGTGAAGTAGGTCGTGCGGGAGTTTACGTCAAAGGCCGGGCAGAAGTGCACGGCCATCCGCCGGACCCTCGTCCCTGACGCGGTGCTCGAAGACGTCGTCAAAGTGCTGAGCAAGCGCCTGGGTGACGTGAAGATCGGCGATCCGGCGGTGGACGGAGTGAAAATGGGACCGCTGGCCGGTCGGCCGCAGGTCCAGGAGGTCCAGCGCTCGCTCGACGGGATCCGCGCCGGCGCCGAGGTGGTCTTTGGCGGCACCGAATCGTTTGACCTGGTCGGAGCGGACCGCGAGCGGGGTGCATTCTTTCCGATCACGTTGCTTGCGTCGAGCGACCCCCGCGCGCGCCGGCAGCCGCACGACATCGAGGCCTTTGGCCCAGTGAATACCGTGATGCCGTATCGCGGAGTGAACGACGCGATCGAGCTGGCCAAACTGGGTAAGGGGTCGCTCGTCGGCTCGCTGTTCACGGCCGATGACCGGGTAGCGAAGGATGTGGTGTTGGGGCTGGCGTCACATCACGGTCGCCTGTACGTGATCAATCGGCACGCCGCGAAGGAGTCGACCGGTCATGGCTCACCGCTCCCACACCTGGTGCATGGCGGACCGGGGCGCGCCGGTGGCGGTGAGGAGATGGGCGGTGCGCGTGGCGTTATGCACTACATGCAGCGCACGGCCGTTCAAGGCTCGCCCACGACGATCACGCACATCACCAATGAATGGATCACCGGAGCTGCGCAGCCGACGGATCGCATTCACCCGTTTCGCAAGCATTTCGAGGAGCTCCAGATCGGCGAGACCCTGACGACGCACCGGCGCACCGTCACCGAGGCGGACATCGTGAACTTCGCAGGGATCTCGGGTGATCACTTCTACGCACACATGGACGACATCGCCGCGAAGGAGTCGATCTTCGGGAGGCGCGTGGCACATGGCTACTTTGTGCTGTCCGCGGCCGCCGGTCTGTTCGTTGATCCCGCACCCGGGCCAGTCCTCGCGAACTACGGCCTCGAGAACCTGCGATTCACGAAACCGGTGTACGCCGGGGATACGATCCAGGCGAAGCTCACGTGCAAGTCGAAGACGGCGAAGGAGACGCCCGCCGACGGAATACCGCAGGGCGTTGTGGCGTGGGACGTGAACGTGACGAACCAGGAGAACGAGCTGGTGGCTACCTATACGATTCTCACGCTCGTGAGGCGAGCAGGGAACGGGGATCCGGGAGCGCGGGGTGGCTCAGCCGGCAGTGAACCACGCGGGGTTTCGGCTGCTTCATCCTAACTGTGATGCGTCTGAATCCGCTCTTCGCTCGCCGCTCCCACTGCCTACCGCCCATTGACTATCGCCCGTAGGTTAGCCGCCTCAGCCGAGCCCAGGACTCGACAACGTGGCCAACCTCGCCGGCAAATCCTATGGCATGACCGCGTTCACACGCATGCGGCCGTGGCAGACGGTCATGCTCCGTATCAGTTTCGCGTTCATCGGTGTTCTGCAGAAGCCGGCGGTGCAGAAGGTGCTGGCGAACTGGAAGTACGTGAAGATGCAGCAGTACCTCGTGCAGCTGTCGTTCATCCATTTCGCTCGCTGGGTCATTGTTCCGCGTAACAGGTACCCGCGTCTGGCACCGGATCAGCCGGAAGAGACGCTCCGTTACGACTACCTCTTCTTCGAGAGCAATTTCAACGGGAGCTGGGACCAGTACATCGATGCGTTCTCGGCGGTGATTCCCGGCGGAATGGACATCATCTGGCGCTGGTCGCGGAAGTACCCCGGGTCTCAGCCGAACTCACCGTTCCTGGCGTACATCCGATCCTGCCAGTACGACACGGACTACTACTACAACGCGACACCAGGCGCGTCGGCGACGGACGTGCTGGGCGCGCTCGATCTCCACGAACGGCTGCACGCGTTTGCGGCAGCATCGGCGACGGCAACACCGGGGGCATTCCGGCAGCTTTGGGAGCGGTTCCTGTCGGCCGCGTCCAGCGACCTCGCCACGACCGGGCCGCGCAACGGCAGTCACCGGGCGTCGCCCGAGGGGGACGCCCCATGAACGTCGTCGGCTCAGCGTACGGTCTCACGATCCTCTCGCCCATTGCGCCGGGCCGCGACGCGTCAGGCGCGCCACATGAGACGGCGATCCGAACGATCCTGGCGCAGACACCGACGGCGGCGGGGAGTCCGTTTGCGCGGCTCACCAACGTGCACCTCGCCCGGTGGGTGGTCCTGGACGACGCCTTCTACGAGAGTTACCGCGAGTCCGTGGATCACTACGCGTCGAAGTACCTCCTGTTCACCGCCTGCTTCGATGGCGCGTTGGAGGAGTTCCTCGAGGCGTTGCGGACCCGCGCGGCCGAAGAGGTGCAGCAGGTGTGGTCGCACTGCACAGGTTTCCCCGGTGTAGGGGACGCGGGAGCTTTTGCGCGCTACATGCGGCACTGCCAGATCGATACGACCTTCCTGTTCGCCGCGTATCCCACGAGCAGCCTGCCGCAAGTCCTTCGCGCGCTCGACGCTCAGCGCCGGTTTGTGGCCTTCCTGGCCAGACATCAGGGGGACGGCGACGAGGCGCTACAGCGCGCCTTCCGTTCCTTCATGAGTGAGCTCCAGCGCGCTCCCACACCCGCCCCGGCGACTGCATGACCGACCCCGCTCGACCCCAGGCGCCATTCGACGTCGATCCCGCGCCGCGATTGGAGCTCGACGACATCCAGGGAATCGTCCTGCGCGGGATCTCGTACCACTACGGTCGCTATCTGTTCTTCCGGTTCGACGATACTGCGGGCGCTCGACGATTCGTCCAGGAGATCATCCCGAGGATCACCGACTCCGAGCCCGGTGCCGACGGTCGCAAGAAGAAGTGGGCCATGTGCGTTGCGTTCACGTACCCCGGACTGCGCGCGTTAGGCGTGCCGGAACGTTCGCTCGACACCTTCTCGCTCCCGTTCAAACAGGGCATGCAGGCGCGCGCCGAGCTGCTGGTGGACACGAACGACAATGCCCCGTCACGGTGGGAGGCTCCCTGGCGCGGCGATGACATTCACGCCTGGATCGGCATTGGCGCGCACGATGCGCTGGATCCCGACGGCACGCCGCAAGACGGGCAAGAGGTCATTGCGCGCGAATCGCTATTTCTCCGCGACGTGTCCGAGCGAAACCGCGTGACGCTGGTCGAGCTGCAAGAGGCAGGAATGCTCCGCGTGGACGGGGCGTGGTCGAATCGGGAGCACTTCGGCTATGCGGACGGCTTCGGCAATCCGGATGTCGCCGGCAGCGGCTTCCCGATGTCGGTGGGGAACGGGGCAACGGATGCCAGACGCGGCTGGCGCCCCGTCGCGGCCGGTGAGTTCGTGCTCGGTCATGCGAACGAGGACGGCGAGATCGACCGGGCGCCGCTGCCCAGTGCCCTGTCGCGGAACGGGTCGTACATGGTGTATCGCAAGCTGCACCAGCGGGTGTCGACGTTCCGTCGCTACATGCGAGATGCTGGCCGCGACTTTCCGGGGGGCGAAGAGCGCCTGATGGCGAAATTCGTGGGCCGGTGGCCCGACGGCACGCCACTCGCGAAGTCGCCGGGTAAGGCGTGGGGAGACGCGCATCCGGTGGCTGGCGCGCACCAGCTCACGCCCGCCGAGCTGCTCGAGGCGATGCGCCCCTACACCGATTTCACCTACACACCCGACGATGGCGCGGGATTCGGCTGTCCGTTAGGCGCCCACATCCGGCGTGTGAACCCGCGCGACGCGCTGGGATTCGACGGCGTCCTCGTGAACAGCCACCGCATCCTCCGTCGCGGCCTGCCCTATGGCGACTGGGTCCCCCCGTCCGTCGACCCGGACACGGTCGCCGACGAAGGGCCCGACGGAGGCAGTCTTCGCGGCGTCTGCTTCATGGTGATCAACGCCGACATCGAGCGACAATTCGAGTTCGTCCAGCGTGAATGGATGAACTACGGCAACGACTTCCGGCAGGGGAACGATCCCGACCCGCTCGTGGGCAATCACTCGGCCGTGGACGCAGAAGCACCTAACGCCGAACTATTGCCAAAACACGTCGTGCCGGGAGATCCGTCTGCCCTCGGCGGATACCCCACGCGGGTGTGCTTCGGGTTGCCGAATTTCGTGGCAGTACGTGGTGGGGCGTACTTCTTCGTGCCGAGCATTACCGCGCTGGGCGCCATTGGACGGGGGAGCGTGGAGGGGTACTGAGACGGGAGATCGCGAGGCGCGCCGGCGCGCCTGGCGCCGACGGTACGTTGTCTGAAGATCGGACGCGGTACGAGCCGCCGTCGCTTCGGGTCGAATGCGTCGTCGGTTCCGGAAACTCGTCCTTGATTTCGGGTCGCATCAGAGCGACCCTCCCGCCTCCCTACCCGCGCGGAGCCGCCACGCCAACCCTCGCCAGCAGCGCTGGAAACCGTCCGTCCCGCCGCAGTCCGTCGAACCCCGGGTCGATGCCTAACAGCAGACACCAGAAATCCCGTGCGTCCACGGCCTTGTCGAACCAGGCAAAGGCCTCGTCGCGGCGCCCCAGCCCGTAATGCATGGTGGCGATGGCGAAGGCGGGAATCGTCTCGCTCGATGCGCGCTGTTCCAGTTCCGCGAGGATAGCGACCGCCTGGTCCTTCTTCCCCACGCGGGCAAGCATAGCGCCGAAATTTGCCAGGGCCCAGGGGTTCCGGTTGGAGAGCTGCACGGCCTTCTCCACGGCCGTGAACGCGTCGTCGACGCGTCCGAGATGGAAGTGTGCCAGTCCAAGCCAGCGGAAAGCTTCGCTGTAGGTGGGTGACACCTCCAGCAAGGCTTTACAGCGATCGATGCACTCCTCGAACCGGCGTGCCAGATAACAAACGACGGCGGCATTCGACAGGGCCCAGAGCCCCACGGGATCGAGGTCCACGGCGTGTCTGATCAGCCGCATCGATTCCTCGAAATCCCCCTGCACCGCGTGATAGTAGGCGAAACACGTATGCGTGAGCGGATCGCTGGGCTTGAGCGCGATGGCGCGATCGAGATGGTGCCGCGTCGCTGCCAGATCCCAGTCGTACCACAGTGCCACGTTCGACAACACGATGTGTGCCTGCGCGTTCGACGGATCCAGCGTGAGCGCTTGCTCCGCCGCCGCGCGAGCACTGGGGGCCCCCTCCCGGGGACGAACCGCGGAATAGAGCGTGAGCAGGAAATGGCCCTCGGCCACTCCCGCATGGGCCAATGCGAACTCCGGGTCGAGCTCGAGTGCTTGGCGATAGTAGCCCATCGCCTTCTGCATTCCCTCCACGCGCAGATCGAGGAAATGGCGGCCCTTGAGATACAGCGTGTAGGCATCGAGGTTGCGTGTACGCGTCTCCTTTTCGACCACCGGCAGCTCACCAGACCGCAACAACGCTACCTCGAGCGCGTTGGCGATCGCTCCGGCGATCTCGTCCTGCAGATCGAAGACATCGCGCATCTCGCGGTCGTAGCGCTCCGACCACAGGGTGTATCCGTCCGCCGCCTTGACCAGTTGCGCCGTGACCCGGAGGCGTGAGCCGGACCGTCGCATCGACCCTTCGAGCACGTTGCCCACCCGCAGCCGGCGCGCCACCTCGTGCACTTCGAGGGGTTGCCCCTTGAACGCAAACGACGAGGTGCGGGCGGCGACTCGCAGGCCGGGCAGACGCGCGAGGGTGTTGATGATCTCCTCGGTAATGCCATCGGCGAGATATTCGTCGTCCTCCCCGCGGGTGAGCGCCGTGAGGGGAAGGATGGCGATCGAGATCACCGCGTCCACTGGCCGCGGCGCCGAGTACGCGCCCGTCGACAGCCCGATCGTATGCAGGGCGCGGAGCACATCTCCCGCGCTCGCGGGACGATCCGACGGTTCCTTGGCCAGGCACTGCATCACGATCGCGGCCAGTTCCTGCGGGCAGTCGGGGCGACGGTTCCCGACCGGTTCCGGGTCGCGCATCAGGTGCGCCATGAGCAGCTCGCGCGCCCCCGAGCGACCAAACGGGGGACTGCCGCTCAACATCTCGTAGGCCATGGCGCCCAGCGAGTACAGGTCCGAGCGGTGGTCGGTGGAGGGATCCGCCGTCGCTTGCTCGGGACTCATGTAGGCGGGTGTCCCCACGGCGGTCCCCGCCGTCGTTAGGGTTCCTGATCCCTCGATCGGGACATCGGCATGCGTCCGGGAGGAGGCGATGGCCTTCGCAATCCCGAAATCGGTGACCGTAGCAGCGCTGCCTGACAACAGGACATTGTCCGGCTTGACGTCGCGGTGCACCACGCCGCGCTCGTGTGCGTGGGCCAACGCCTGCGTCACATCACGCAAGATCTCCACAATGTCGGCGATCGGCAGGGGACCGCCACGCGCAATGCGCGCGTGCAGCGATTCTCCCTCCACGTACGGCATGGTGAAATAGGGGAGGCCTTGCACGTCGCCCGCGGTCAGGATCGGAACGATGTTCGGATGTTGCAGCCGTGCCGTCACGGCGATCTCGCGGCGAAAGCGCTCGATGCTGAAGCCGGCCGCGAGCTCGGGCGAGAGCACCTTCACCACGACCTTGCGGCCCAGCGCCACCTCCTCGGCGACGAACACGCGCGACATGCCCCCGCGTCCCAGCTCGGACTCGATGCGGTACGCGGAGCCAAGGGCCGCTTGAACGTCCTGACGCATGATGGGGGGGGAGTCGCGGGAGGGCGAGGCAAGTTAGCCGCAGATGCGACGGCCTGCCACCAAGACTATGTTCACCCCTCGCTCTCAATCCGTAGGAATGTTGCCGATTCGAAACCTCGTCTTTCAGGGTGGCGGCGTGAAAGGGCTCGCCTACGCTGGTGTACTGGAAGAGCTCGAACGCGAAGCGGTGACGGCGACGGTGACACGCGTCGCGGGCACGTCGGCCGGAGCGATCGTTGCTGCGCTGATCGCGCTCGGCATAACGGGCGCCGATCTTCAGGCCGCGCTCACGCATACGTCGTTCACGGCGTTCGTCGACGGCGGGTGGGGCGACGTGGGCGATGCGGAGCGATTGCTCAAAGGCATGGGGATGCACCCCGGGGCGACGTTTGTGACGTGGATGCGGCAGCGGATTAGTGAGCTCACGGCAAACACGCCCGGAGGCGCGAATCCCGACCTCACGTTTGCACAGCTCAGCGCGCTGGCAACCGCGTCACCGTCGCGCTTCCGCGAGCTCTTTGTGGTGACGACCGATCTCACGGCGCAGACGCCGGTGGTCCTCGGTGCGTCGACCACGCCCGATCTTCAGCTGTGGAAGGGTGTGCGGATGTCGATGAGCATTCCGTTTTTCTTCGAGCCGGTCGAACACGAAGGAAAGTACTACGTCGATGGCGGCATTTCGTGGAACTACCCGATCGATCTGTTTGATGGACTGCAGCGTCAGCCGGTCGCGGCAGGATCGCTCCCGTTCGGTGGCGCGGCGCCAGCGTCGGGAGACGAGACGATCGGCTTCAGCCTCGGATCAGCGGTGCAGATCGCGGCCGAGGGGACCACCTGGGCGGCGGTGCCTCAACCAATCAGCGACTTCAGGAGCTACGTCGGCGCACTCGCAGGATTCATCCTCGACGAGGCGAACGCACTACACCTCGATGCCGCCGCGCACGCGCGGACGGTGCTGATCGACAACGCCGGGATCAAGGCGACTCAGTTCACCATCACACCCGCCCAGGCCGAAACGCTCGAACAGAACGGGCGCAACGCAACGCAGGCATTCCTGGCCGCCCGTCGCGGCAACGCCTAACGCACGCGCGGCACACCAGCCGGGGTGTGCCGCGCGACGCGTTGGGGCTCGCCCATGGGCTGGCCATTGAGCTCATGCCGTTGCCTCGACAGCAGCTCATACACGGCACGTCGCGTGCGATTGATGCCGCCGATGGGGGCATGCTCCGGCCGTGCGTTCCACGGGTTGAACGACAGCGCCTCCCCAAAGGACTCATCCAGAGCCCGATCCACCTGCTGGGACGGCAGTTGCAGCGTGCCGACGTGCACGTAGCGAGATGCGCGTTCACTCCATGGTAGCGTGTCGTCATCCCAGGCGATCGTCGGATCCTCCGCCGGCTGCCTTGCGGGGTCACTCTGCAGCTGCACAAGGAACTCGAAGGTCGCGTCTCCCTCCAACAGTTGCTGCGTGACGGCCTGACGGAACCAGTCCCGCGAGCGGCCGCTCCGTGGCGCGGCCCGCGCGGTCGCGTCGACCGGACGCATCGCGTAGCGCACCGCTCGATCCCCCAGCCGGTAGACCGTGTTGCTGTAGTACGTGGTGGCCAGGGGCGATCGCGGTGTGCGTCGCATACGACGCAGCGCCGCGAACTCGTACCGGTGCTTCCGGAAGTATCCGAGGACCAGGGTCAAGACCACGAGGAGGTTGCGGATGGCAGACGGCAGGAACGGAATGCGGCGCGCGCGGCGCGTCGCCGCAACCACGGCGTTGGAGAACCCTGCGTAGTCGGCGGCGTTGCGGATGAAGAACGCCGGGCTGTCGACCATGACGAAGTCGTGCGTCGTCGTCGGAGGTTCCCAGTCCATCACCCGCGGTCCATCGACTCCGAGGAGCTTGGTGGCCATGCCATGGACGTCCCTGGTCCGATCGTTCTGCTGCGCGCCGTTGGAGAAGCGCACGAGCGCTTCGTAGGTGTGGGGCTCCCGGAATACGCCCAGGCGCAGGTCGGGCGGGAGGTCCCCGCGAACGGTGAAGGTCGCGGTGACGATCGCGGTCGTCTTGGGATGCTGGCCACGTCGCACGGGATGGGACGTGGTATCGAGCAGGGCCAGCGAGTCATCGATGACGGCCTGGATGTCCGCGGCTTCCGTGGTGGGGATCTGCTCCAGGAAGGTGTGCATGTGGGGTGTGTGGCGGAGGGAAAGAACGTGGGGCCGGACGAGGAGGGCAGCAAGCCCCATGGCCGCGTCTGGGGAGCTCGAGGGGGTGGTCTCAGATGTCGCCGGTCGCAGGCGACGGGCCGCTACCTTCCGTTGTCCGCCAGTCCGGTCGCGTCTTGCCCCGTCTCTCGTCCCGCGCCTAAGTCCCATGCCCCGCCAAGCCCCCCGCTTCGAATCCCTCCCCGTCTACCCGCTCGCCCACATTCCGGGACGGAAGCGTGAGCTGCTTCAGCGCGGTGTGGACGTGATTGACCTGGGCGCCGGCGACGCGGATCTGGCGCCACCTCCGCGCGCGGTCGAGGCGCTCCAGCGGGCTGCTGCCACGCCTTCGCTTGGTCGGTACGGCTTCGGCCTCGGGCATGTGCCGTATCGTGAGGCGATCGTTGCCTGGATGCACCGGCGCTTTGGAGTCACGTTCAATCCCTTGACCGACGTCGTTCCGTTGATCGGCTCCAAGGAGGGGCTTGCGCACATCGCGTTTGCCTATCTTGGCCCGGGCGATGTGGCGATCGTACCGGAGCCGGCGTATCAGGCATACCTCGGGGGTGCGCTGATGGCGGACGCCACGCCGCACACCTATCCACTGCGGCCCCGCACGAACTTTCTCATCGAGCTCGACGAGCTACCGGTCGCCGTGCAGTCGCGCACACGGGTCGTCTATCTCAACTACCCCAACAATCCGACCACGGCTGTTGCGCCACGCGCGTACCTCGAGCGCGTCGTCGCCTGGTGCCGGGAGCGCGACGTGCTGCTCGTCTTCGACAACGCGTACTCGGAGCTGGCGTTCGATGGCTATGTCCCCCCGTCCATCTTCGAGATCGACGGTGCCAGGGAAGTCGCCCTCGAGTTTCACTCGCTCTCCAAGACGTACAACATGACCGGTTGGCGCTCGGGGTGGGCCGTGGGGAACGCACAGCTGGCGGGGGCCCTGTCGAAGGTCAAGACATTCGTCGATACGGGCGCGTACATGGGCATCCAGGCCGCGGGCGTCGCTGCATTGGAAAGTTGGGAGGAATTCGTGCCGGCGAATGTGGCAATCTTCCGGGAGCGCCGGGATGCGGCGGTGTCGGCATTTCGCGATGCCGGGTTCCCCGTGGAGCCCCCGAGAGCGACGATGTACCTCTGGATTCCGCTGCCGGAGGGTGTGCCGGCCAAGGTGTTCGCCGACAGGCTGATGGAGGAGGAAGGCGTGATCGTGATGCCGGGCTCGGGCTTCGGCGGCGGCGGCGAAGGCTATGTCCGCATCTCGTTCATCGTCCCGCCGGACCGGTTGCGCGAGGCCGCACAACGCGCCGGCCGATTGCTGGCGACGATGCCCGACTCGGCTCGTTAGGCGGGGACTCGCCCGTTGCATCCGCCCATCCATCGATCTGTCTATCCCGCCACTGCCCGACAGTTCACTGGCGCAACGCCCTCGACCATGGCAACCTTCCTCGAGGCATCACGCGCTCACGCCGGAGTAGGCCATGCGAATTGACCCCAAGGGGCGAAGCTCTGATCTCGAAGACCGCCGCGGCGCTCGTGGAGGAATGGGAGGGTTCGGGGGCGGGGGAATGCGACGCGCCGGAGGGTTGGGAATCGGTGGCTTTGTCGTATTGCTGATTCTGAGCGTCGTGTTCAAAGAGGACTTCTTCTCGCTCGTGGGGGGTGGCGGAACGACGGCTGAACCGACCGCTGCGGAAGCGCCCGTCCAGGATGCCCGGGAAGAGCCAACCGTCCTGTTCCTGTCTGTCGTGCTGGACAGCACGCAGAGTTTCTGGGCGCGAACGGTGCCAGCCATGGGCCGGCAGTACCAGCGTGCCAAGCTGGTGCTGTTCCGGGACGCGACCCAGACCGCCTGTGGGTACGGGCAGGCGGCCTCCGGACCGTTCTATTGCCCGGCCGACAGCAAGGTCTACGTCGACCTGTCATTTCTCGAGGAGCTCAAGACGCGGTTCGGTGCCCCCGGCGACTTCGCCCAGGCCTACGTGCTCGCGCACGAGATCGGGCATCATGTGCAGAATCTGTTAGGCACCAGCGCCGAAGTGCACCGTGCGCAACAGCGCGATCCCAGAGCGGCCAATCCGCTGAGCGTGAGACTTGAGCTGCAGGCAGATTGCTTTGCCGGTGCCTGGGGACACCTGGCGGCGCAGCAGGGCTTGCTCGAGCCCGGCGACACGGAGGAAGGATTGCGGGCCGCCGCGGCCGTGGGCGACGACCGGCTGCAGCGCCAGTCGGGTGGACGCGTGAGCCCGGAGAGTTGGACCCATGGATCCTCGGAGCAGCGGATGCAGTGGTTCACCCGCGGCTTCCAGACTGGCCGTCCCGATGCTTGTGATACCTTCACCGGTTAGGCGATCCCCAGTCCGTCGCCTGGCTCTCACGGTCCTGGCGATCGCGATGACGGGGTCCGGGGCCGCCGGCCAGACGCGGCCGCGCGCGCGGGACCTGGGCGTCGCCCCCGGCATCTTCCAGCCGGGAACGCATAACGCGATCACCGACGTGGCCGGGGTTCGCGTCGGTCATGCTACGGTGATCGAGGGGGACAGCGTGCGCACCGGCGTCACGGCAATCCTTGCCCACGATGGCAACCAGTTCTTCGATCGCGTGCCCGCGGCGCTGCACGTGGGGAATGGGTTCGGCAAGCTCCTCGGCGTCACGCAGGTGCGCGAGCTGGGGGAACTGGAGACACCGATCCTCCTCACCTGCACGCTGTGCGTCTGGAAGGCGGCTGATGCGATGGTGGAATGGATGCTCGCGAAGCCGAACATGGATAATGTCGGTTCGATCAATCCGGTCGTCGGTGAGACAAACGACGGTGGGCTGAACGCCATCCGCTCGCGTCCCATCCGTCCGGAGCATGTGCGCGCCGCGTTGGAGCGCGCGGCTGCGGGGCCAGTCGAGGAAGGAGTGGTGGGGGCCGGCGCCGGCACCGTGGCCTTCGGATGGAAAGGGGGGATCGGCACGTCGTCGCGGCTGCTCCCGCGCACGTTAGGCGGCTACACCGTCGGAGTCCTGGTGCAGTCGAACTTCGGCGGCGTGCTCCAGATCATGGGCGCACCCGTCGGAAAGGAGCTGGGCCGCTACGCGTTCAAGGGGGACGTCGGTGCCGAACGCGGCGACGGGTCGATCATGATGGTCGTCGCCACGGACGCACCGTTGTCCGATCGCAACCTCGAACGCCTCGCCTCCCGCGCCGTCATGGGACTGTCGCGCACCGGCTCAGCCGCCTCGAACGGCAGCGGCGACTATGTGTTGGCGTTCTCCACCGCGGACGGGGTCCGCCGCCGGCCAGCGCCGCAGGGGGCGAGCGCGGCTGACGCCGCCCGTCGCGCGACAACGGAGCTGACAAACGATGCGATGTCCGCGCTCTTCCAGGGCGTGGTCGAGTCCACGGAAGAGGCGATCTACAATTCGATCTTCAAGGCAACGACGGTCACGAGCAGGGGTCGAACGGTGGAAGCGTTACCGATCGATCAGGTCCGACAGATTCTTCAGAAGTTCAACGTGGTGGGACGCTGAATCCACGACCCACCACCCACCCCCACGTGCTTGCTCCGTCCCCCGTTCGTCATCCTTGCAGGACTCGTCTTCCTCGCCTCCTGCTCCCGCCGCGCTTCGCTCCGCGAACCGGGCGCCCAAGCCTTCGCCGCTCCGGCTCCCGACTCGTTCGAGGTGCAGATGGTCACGACGAAAGGGATCATGCGCCTGCGCATTCGGCGTAGCTGGTCGCCGTCAGGCGCGGACCGATTCCACGCGTTGGTCAAACAGCGGTACTTCGATGACGTTGCGTTCCATCGCGTCATCCACAACTACGTTGCGCAGTTCGGCATCCATGGCGACACCGCGGTAAGCGCCGCCTGGCGCGGCAGGACCATCGTCGACGAGCCAGTGCGTGCGCCGAACCGGAAGGGCACGCTCTCGTATGCCCGCGGCGCCACCAACACCCGCTCGGTCCAGCTCTATTTCAACACGGTCGACAACACGCCGCGTCTGGACACTCTCAACGGCTTCGGGTTTCCACCGATCGGCGAAGTGGTCGAGGGCACGGCTGTGCTCGATTCGCTCAACTGGGAGTACTCCGGAACACGCGGTGGCCAGACGTTCCCGGGACCCTCACAGGATTCGATTGGCCGCCAGGGCAACGCGTATCTTCGGCGCGTGTTCCCGCGTCTGGACTACATCATCTCGGCTCGAGTCGTCAAGAGCCGCTGAGCCCGTCCGGAACCTTCCGTGGAGCCGGGCGTACCCTGAGAGGCACGGGGTTCCTTTCAACCGGACGGTGTCATGCGATTCAAGCGAGTTCTTCCATTGCTCGGCCTTCTCACCGTCTCGGCGGGCAGCGCCGGCGCGCAGGGCGTATCGCTCTGGTTAGGTGCCGGACGTCCCGTGGGAGACAGTGGGGCGGTGTCATTCAAGACCTCGAACCTGTACGCTGGCGTCCAGCTGGACGTGCCCCTCCTCCCGATCGCGCTTCGTGCCGAGGGCCTCATGACCGGGACGGACTTCAAGAACGCACCCAAGAACTACATGGCAAGTGCGGTCGTTCCGCTCAGGCTTCCCGGGATCACGCCGTACGCCATAGCCGGCTACGGAGCGTACTCATACGGGAAACCCGCCGAGGTCCGCGGGTACAATTACGGAGCCGGCGTTCGCTTCGGACTTGGCCGGACCGGACTCTTTGGAGAGGTGCGCCGGCACGACAAGCTCAATAAGACCGTCGGCACCATCGGCATTACGCTCTAGCGCCGGAACCCCTTCCGGGCGAGAGATGAGGTGAGCGCGTGTTCGCATCCAGCGGGCACGCGCTCATGCTTTGTGGGACGGGAGACAAGAGACGGGAGGCTGGAGGCCAGTGACGAGAGTTAGGGCGAGCTGCCACTTGCATTTGTGGCGCAGCCTCGGCATTTCGCGTGGTCCGTCTCCCGTCTCCCGTCTCCCGTCTCCCGTCTCCCGTCTCCCGTCTCCCGTCTCCCGTCCCCCGTCTCCCGTGCGCCGTCTTCCGCTTCAACGCATGCCAATACCTGTACCGCGCGCTCTCGCGTTCGCCCTTGCGTTCAGCCCCGCCGTTGCCGCAGCCCAAGGCCTCGTCGACCGATATCGCTCCGCGTCCGATCGGATCATCGACGCGGCACTGGCTGACAGCGCGGCCTGGAATCGGCTCGCCGAGCTGACGGAGCGGTTCGGGAACCGATTCAGCGGGACCGAGAGCCTCGAGAAGGCGATCGACTGGATCATGGTCGAGATGAACAAGGATGGTCTGGACAACGTTCGCGGGGAGCCGGTAATGGTTCCGCGGTGGGTACGCGGCCGCGAGTCGGCCGAACTCATCTCGCCGCGACGTCAGAACTTGCCGATGCTCGGCCTCGGCGGTTCGATCGGAACTTCCGCGGGGGGCATCGCGGCCGAAGTGCTCGTTGTTCGGTCATACGATGACCTGAAGAACCGCGAAGACCAGGCGCGCGGGAAGATCGTGCTGTTCAATGTGCCGTTCACGAACTACGGGGAGACGGTGCAGTACCGGTCTGGCGGTGCCATTGCCGCTGCGAGAGTGGGAGCGGTCGCGTCGATCATCCGCTCAGTGACGCCATACTCACAGCGGACGCCGCACACTGGGTCAATGCGATACGACTCGACCGTGCGGAGGATTCCCCATGCCGCCATCACCCCCGAAGACGCCGACATGATCGAGCGGATGACGGCCCGTGGCGAGAAGGTCGTTGTTCGGCTCACGATGGCGGCGCAGACGCTCCCCGATGCGCCGTCGCGCAACGTCATCGGCGAGATCCGGGGTACAGAGCGGCCCGACGAGGTGGTGGTGATGGGAGGACACATCGATTCATGGGATGTGGGTCGCGGCGCGATGGACGACGCCGGCGGTGTGGTTGCCGCGTGGGAGGGGATCCGTCTGCTCAAGGCCCTTGGCCTTCGCCCCCGTCGGACCATCCGCGTGGTGGGGTGGACGAACGAGGAAAACGGGGGGCGCGGCGGGAACGCGTATCGCGACGCGCATCGCGCTGCGCTCAGCAATCACGTGCTCGCGATGGAGTCCGATGGCGGCGTCTTTCGGCCGCTAGGGTTCGGTTTTACCGGCTCGGATTCGGCGTTTGCCATCATCCAGCAGATCGGACGCCTGCTCGATCGGATTGGCGCCGGGAGCATCACGAAGGGTGGGGGAGGGGCCGACATCGGCCCGATCATGGCACTCGGCGTGCCGGGAATGGGATTGAATGTCGATGGGACGCGATACTTCTGGTACCATCACACCGATGCCGACACGGTCGACAAGATGACGCCGCGTGAAGTGGCGCTGTGCGTGGCAACGATGGCGATCATGGCCTATGTGGTCGCCGACATGCCGGAGCGGCTGCCCGCGGGCAGGTGAGCAAGTCCCTTGTGTGTTGGGGTGGGGCTCGGAAGATTTCCGTGAGTTGCAGCGCCCGCGTGTCGGCGAACCCGAGCGGTCCATCAAGGAGAGATGCATGCCGAAGGAGGACGCCATCGAGTTGGAGGGTACGGTGACCGAAGTGCTGCCCAACGCGACGTTTCGCGTTGGGCTGCAAGGGGGTCACGACGTGCTGGCAACATTGGGTGGCAAGCTCCGGCAACATCGCATCCGGATTCTCGCGGGCGATATCGTGAAGCTCGAGGTATCGCCGTACGATCTGACGCGCGGTCGCATCACGTTCCGGTACACAAAGCCGCCGTCACAGAGCGCATAGGAGCAAACGGGCAAACGAGTGCACGGGCAAACGGCAAACAGGTAATCACACCGCCGTGCGTGCGAATGCCTGTCGCCTTACCCGTTGGCCGTCCTGAACCACACCACGGCGCTCACCACGAGCAGCAGGGAAAACAGGGAGGCGAGTCCGAACGCTTTCATCGCCGTTCCTGCCGTCGATTGGGAGAACCGCGTGATGCGGAGCTGGACCGGACCCGGATCTTCACCACCCGGCGTCAAGCGCAGCGTGTACGATCCCGGCGACGGCACCTGTATCGTGAACAGCAGGTCGAGTGCCGAGCGGTTCTCGCGACGCTCGGTGCGGTCGGCGCTGGGCATGTCGATACGTGCGCGCTCGCGCGTCGAGTCATTCCAGGCCGACACCTCCCACCCCGACCCATGAGCGAGCGCCTTGCGCGATCCTGCACCAAATACCCAGTAGGTCCCCGCGAGCGGGAACAGCACGCCCTGCATGCTCTTCGCCGGGAACGTGGCAACGACGGATTCTGCATTCCTCGCTTGTACGTCGCCGACATTCCGCGCCGCAAACCACCCGGTGAGGAGACACGCGGGCACGGTCAGGTAAAGGAGGCGTCGAGCGTTCACCTGGGTCCGCGGGTCAGCGGTCAGCGGGTTCGTGAGTGGGCAGTGGCCGGGACATCCCGGTGTGGTTCATCGGTTCACTCGCTCACGCGTGTGCCCGCTTGAACCGCCTCCACCTTCTTGGCTTCCAACCTCCGGTTGAGCGCCGCCAGGTCGTTCGCGATCAGCGCGTCGAGCTTCTGGAGCTGGGCGTCGAGCTC
>JBQTIW010000295.1:0-3454 GCA_052387735.1 Gemmatimonadaceae bacterium | reverse complement strand
ACCCTTCGTTGCCACGCTATCGGCCACGCTGGCACAGCGGCGGTTTGCGATGCTGGTGCTCGGGGCATTTGCTCTGGTGACTATCGTGCTTGCCGTGGTCGGTGTGCATGGCGTGGTCAGCTACGCGGCGGCGCAGCGCACGCGCGAGCTCGGCATTCGTCAGGCGTTAGGCGCGACGCGCGCATCGGTCATCGCCCTGATCCTTCGAGGGACCACGGTGCTGGCGGTCATCGGGATCGCCGCGGGGCTCGCCTCGGCGGCGGCGGGTTCCAGTTTACTGGCCAGTCTGCTATTCGGCGTCTCGCGCTTCGATCCGGTCACCTTCGTCGGTGTTCCCGCAGCCATTGCTCTGGTCGCCCTCGCCTCCTCGTACGTCCCCGCACGCCGGGCCGCCCGTGCCGCGCCGCTGGAGGCGATTCGGTCAAGCGGGTAGACGGACGGGGAGCGGCACGCCGACAGCCCAGCCCAGCCATGACGACTGGCGTTCCCGCGCTGTCGCGTGCCGTGTCGCCCGGCATCCGCGCCATGGCCATCGGTGCGTTCTGGTTCTCGCTGATGGGACTGGGAGTGAAGCTCGCCGGCCAGCGGCTGCCCAGCATGCAGATCGTCGTGATCCGGTCAGTGATTACCCTGATCTTGAGCTATGCCGCGGTGCGGGGCGCGGGTGTGCGGCCCGTGCTCGGAACCCAACCAGGGCTGCTCTTTCTGCGTGGTCTGTGTGGATCACTCGGACTGCTCGGCTTCTTCTACTCTCTGGTCCACAATCCGCTGGGGGTGGCCAACCTCCTGCAGTACATGAATCCCGTTTTTGCGATTCTGCTGGCGGGGCTCTGGTTGGGCGAGCGTGTGGGCAGGGCGGAAGTGACGAGTCTCGCGGTGTCGCTCCTCGGTGTGCTCTTCGTCACGCGTCCGGCCGTGCTCTTTGGCGAGTCAGCCGCAGCGCTCGCTCCGCTGCATGTGCTGATTGGCCTGAGTGGGGCGTTGTGCAGCGGCGCGGCGTATGCGGTCGTACGGCGGATCGGCCAATCGGAACATCCCGCCGTCGTCGTGATGTACCTGCCGCTGGTGGCAGTCCCATTGTCACTGCCGCTGGCCACCGGTCAGTGGCTGGCACCGACGTCGTGGGAGTGGGTGCTGCTGATCGGTACCGGGATCGCCACGCAGATCGCCCAGACGTACATGACGCGTGGCCTCCGCCTCGAGACGGCGGCCCGCGCGACGACCACCGGCTATCTACAGATTGTCTTTGCGGGGATCTGGGGTGCGTTGGTGTTGGGCGAGCGGCCCGCTGGCTGGACACTCCTCGGCGCCTCGCTGATCGTCGGCAGCGCGCTCTGGCTCGCGTTAGGCAAGCAGAAGGGAGGAGTGGGGGACGAGTAGGGGATTCGAGATTCGGGATTGGGGATTCAGGATCGAGGAATCGGGACGTTCCGGGAGGAGATCCAATCATCGTTCGCCAGGGGCGCATGACCGCCATCGAACGGCGAATCGGGTTGCGCGGCGAGCGCGTCACACACAACTCTTGGCGAATCCGATTCCCGAATCCCGAATCCCGATGCTCCGACGCCTTCTCGCGCTCGTGACCGTTCCCAGCGCCCTGCTCGCGCAGGGGGCCGACCTCATCGTCACCGCGTCGCACATCTGGACCGGTGATTCGACCCGCCCGCGCGTGCAGGCGCTGGCTGTGGCCAATGGCCGGATCCTCGTGGCCGGCACTCGGGCGGAGGCGATGCGGCTCCGCACACCGCGTACTCGCCTCATGGAGTTGGGCGGGCGCTTCATCGCCCCGGGGTTCATCGACAACCACACGCACTTCGAGCGCGCTGGAGCGCTGATTACCGGGGTAAACCTGCTCGACGTGTCTGACGAGACCGGCCTCGCGCGGCGCGTGCGGGAGGCACGCGACCGCCTGCCCCGTGGCGCCTGGCTGGTTGGCGGCGAGTGGGGCGCCTATGAGGCGTTCGAAATGGGATCGACCGGCGCTGCGGGTCGCGAACGGCGGGCCACGTTCAATCCTTCGCGCGACGACATCGACTCGTTGACGCGGGAGAGTCCTGCAATTCTCAACAAGTGGGACCGGTCGGCGTTTCTGGCCAACAGTCGCGCGATCGAGCTCGCCAGGGCCGACTGTTCGTGGCCAGGGGTCGAGTGTGTAAGTGGCCGTCCAACCGGTCGGATGAACGCTGCCGCCGCTGGGCGAGTGACAGCCGTCATTCCATCAAAAGCGCTCGATCAGCGACTTGTGGAGTCGCGCGCGGGGATGCGTCATCTCAACGCGCTCGGCGTCACATCGATTCATGACATCACATCTCCGGATCAGATGGGCGTGTTTCAGGAGATGAAGAAGCGTGGCGAGCTCACGCTTCGCGTGTACGCCCGGCCCACACTCGACAAGGTGGAGCACCTGCGCGCAGTCGGCATCCGCCACGGCTACGGTGATGAGTGGATCCGCATCGGAGGCCTCAAGGGCTTTGTCGACGGCATCATGGGCAATTCATCGGCGCGCTTCTACGAACCGTACCTGACGACGGGGGAGCTCGGAGCCTGGCGCGTGATGATGGAGCCTGCGGGCAACATGGAACGGCTGCTGTTCATCGCCGATTCGGCGGGCCACTGGCCGCAGGTGCACGCCATCGGCGACTTCGCCATCGACACGCTGCTCACGCTGTTCGAGACCGTGATGCGCACCAATGGCTCGAAGGAACGTCGCTGGCGCCTGATTCACACCCAGGTGCTTCGCAATGCCGACGTGGCCCGGCGCATGGCGCGCCTTGGCATCATCGCGGAAGTGCAGCCGTATCACGCCATCGACGACATGCGGTGGATGGAACCGCGCATCGGGGAACGCTCCCGTTGGGCGTACGCCTTCAAGACCCTGGAGGACGCCGGCGTGCTGTTGTCCTTCGGCTCGGACTGGCCGGGGACGAACGCCGCGTGGTACACCGCGAGTCCTTTGTTAGGCATGTACGCGGCCGTGACGCGTCAGACGCTGGACGGCAAGCCCGCGGAAGGCTGGTTCTCGATGGAGCGCGTCACCTTGAACACCGCGATGCGCGCCTACACCGCCAACAACGCCTGGGCCGCCAACGAGGAAACGCTCAAAGGCAAGCTCACCCCGGGCTTCCTGGCGGACTTTGTCGTGGTGGATCGCGATCCGTTCGACGGGCCCCCGAGCAATCTTCGCGACCGCCGGATCCTGCTGACGGTCATTGGCGGCAAGGTCGTGTTTGACGCTGCGAGGGACCCGGCGGCCGTGGATCCGGCCAGGCGAATGATACAGTAAACAAGGGGATTCGGGATTCGGGAGTGCGTCGTTCACCACAACCGGGCGCCATAGCGACGGCCGAATCCTTGAATCCCGAGTCCGCTATCGCTTCCTGATCTCCAACGATCCGTTGCCGCTCGACATGCGGAGACGGCGCGCGCCGTCGCCGATCGTGCCCCGCAGGCGCGT
>JBQTIW010000294.1:0-7325 GCA_052387735.1 Gemmatimonadaceae bacterium | reverse complement strand
GCGGTGAACACCGACACCATCGGGGCGATCATCGCCGGCATCGAACAGAAGGACTCCATGCGGCGACGTCAGGTGGCCACGCTGGGGCGGCTGCGCATCACCGCGACCGACGGCGCACGGCTCACGGTGAATGGATTGGAGGTTGGCGCCTCCGAGTGGTCGGCCGATACGCTGAAGCCCGCCAACTACACATTGAGAGCATCGATCCCGGCCCCGGAAGGATGCGAGTCCGCCGCGGATGTCGAGCACGTGCAGCTGCGCGCGGGCGCTGTTCGCAACGTGAGGCTCGACGTCCGATCGTGCGGGACGCTGCAGATCACGCCCCTGAACAACCCGGTCCCCTCGGGACTGCGCTACGTGGTCAGCGGCGAGCCGGGCGTGCGAAAGTCCGGGAGCCTCCCGCTCGTCGATGGCGGCCTCGTGCTGCCCACAGGTCTCTATGACCTCCGCGTGACCGCGGACAAACCGTGCCAGGATTACGAGCAGCAGGTCCAGATCTTCGCCGAGCGCACGGCGGCGCCACGCTTCCGGTTGCTCTGCGACGCCGCGGACGCGCGAGAGCGGAATCGGTAGGCGCGGATTACTTCGTCGCCAGGCCGACGGCCGTGCCTAACGCGGTTCCGATCAGCAGCCCGACCCAGAGCGCACCCGTCCGGAACCACGACCGCGGCGGCTCTTCGAGGGTGGCCACGTGATCGGTCGACACGGCCGTCGTCTGACCCGTCACCAGCGCGGTCGCGACGCGGTCACGTACGCCAAGCACGCGAAACCGGGCGACCAGCGCATCGCGGCGGCGGGGATCCACTGCCCGCCCCATCTGACCCGCACGCACCCACGCCGCCATTCCCGCCTGGAACGACAGCGTCGTGTCGCTCACCGACGTGATCTCGAAGCGCACCGCACGCTGCTGGGCGCCTAACGACCTGCCTGCCAGGCAGGCCGGGGGAAGTGCGCTCAGGGCCACCAGCAGTGTCAGGCGGACGGCCCGGCTCACGAGAACAGCGCCTTGATGTCGTTGAACATCACGAGCACGAACAGCATCAGGATCGCCAGCACACCCGCCCGCATGATGAGCTCCTGCGTGCGAGCACTGAACTCACTCCCCTTCACCGCCTCGGCGATGCGCAACAGGATCTGCCCGCCGTCCAGCATGGGAATGGGAATCAGGTTCAGAATCGCGATGTTGATGCTGAGGAATGCCAGCAGGTAGAGCAAGGTTTCGACCCCGCTCTTCGCTGCTTCAAAAGAGACCTGAGCAATCCTGATCGGGCCGCCCAGTTGCTTCACCGACACCGCTCCGCTGAACAGCCCCCCGACGACTTTGAAGACGTCGGTGGCCATGTTCACGGTCGCCGTCCACCCGTCCACCACGGCCGTGGCGACACCAACCTCTTCGCGGCCGGCGCGCCGTGGCTGGGCAATACCGATCCGGCCCACCGTTACCGGAGCATTCGTGACCGGGTCCGGCTCCTGCACTGCTTCGGGAGTCACCGACAGGTGCGCCGGCTCGCCCGACCGCCTGATGACGTCGATCGCGAGCGGCTTGCCCGGTGAGCTAGAGATGCGCTCCACGACATCGGTCCACCGCTCCACCGGGGCACCGTCGATGGCGATGATCGAATCGCCGCGCAACATGCCGGCCGTCGCTGCGGCGCGACCCGCGACGACGGAGTCGACCACGGCGGGCAGGTACGGACGCCCGAACGCGTACACGCTGCCAATCGAAACGACGAGCGCCAGCAGAGCGTTCATGAGAACGCCGGCCGAGAGCACGAAAATCTTGGCCCACAGCGGCTTCGACTCGATCCATCGCTCGCGTGGGACAGGATGTGGCCCAAAGGGACGCAGCGCAGCAGGGTCGAACGGGATCGGATTGAGCCCCTTCTGGTGGCCGGGAAGCTCTTCCTGGGTTGCTTCGTCGCCAACGCTGGTGCCCCCTTCGATGGCACTGCTGCCCTCGGAATCGCGTGTCGCCATGGCGACGAAGCCGCCAACCGGTAGCCAGGACACTCGATAGTCGGTCTCACCGCGGCGGATGCCCCACAGCCGCGGACCCCAGCCAAACGAGAAAACCGGTGCGTAGACGCCGGTCATCTTCGCTGCCAGAAAGTGTCCCAGCTCGTGTACGAATACCACGAGCCCAAACACGATGAGAGGTGCAAGCCACGCTAGCATCGAGTCGAATCCAGTACGAGTTGTCTGGCCGCCCGGTCGGCGGCCATCAGGTGGTCACGCGTGCTTCCGGGAAGATCGCCTAACGCTGCCAGTGCCGCACCAATCGCCACAGGTATGCCGCTGAAGGCGATCCGCCCATCCAGAAACAACGCAACGGCCTGCTCGTTCGCCCCGTTGAACACCGCGGGCGCCGCGCCTCCCCTACGTCCCGCCCCGATCCCCAGTTGCAGCGCCGGGAATGCATCCGATCGCACTGGCTCGAACGTGAGCGGCGACGACCCTACCGGGTCGAACCGTACTACCCCGCCGTCTTCCAGACGATCTGGGTGGGTCAGAGCGTACAGAATGGGAAGCTCCATTGAAGGCACGCCCAGCTGAGCCACGACGCTCCCATCGATGAACTCCACCATCGAATGCACGATGCTCTGGGGGTGAACGACGACCTGAATGGCGTCATACGGCAATCCGAAGAGATAGTGGGCTTCGATCACCTCGAGTGCCTTGTTGACCAGCGTCGCGCTGTCCACGGTGATCTTCCGTCCCATCTGCCAGGTCGGATGCCTGAGGGCCTCGGCGAGCGTCGCCGCTGACACTTGTTCCGAGGACCAACCCCGGAAGGGACCTCCCGACGCGGTCAGGATCAACCGGCGCACATGCTGCACCGGATGCCCACCCACGCACTGAAGTATGGCCGAGTGCTCCGAATCCACGGGCACGATCTCCCCACCACCACTCCGAGCGGCCTCCAGCACCAGCTCCCCGGCGACCACCAGGGACTCCTTGTTGGCCAGAGCCACGCGCTTCCCGGCCGTCAAAGCGGCGAGGGTTGCGTCCAGACCGGCCGCCCCGACGACGGCGTTGAGGACGATGTCAACATCGTCCCGCACCGCGGCGTCCGTGAGGACCGAAGGACCGGTGCCCCATTCAGCTGGCACATCCTCGCGAGGCGCGACCACGCCCACCGCCGCCGGTTGGTGTGCGGCCGCCAGGACCGACAGCTCCTTCACGCTCGAATGCGCGGTGAGGGCGCGGACCACGAAGTCGCTGGAATGCCGTTCGATCACGCGCAGGGCACACCGGCCGATGGACCCCGTCGCGCCGAGGATCGCGACACCCCGCGGAGTCATTTCGGCGCCGAGACGAGCAATCGGCCCAGCACGAGGTACGCAACCGGGAGCACGAAGTAGAGCGAATCCAGCCGGTCGAGGATTCCCCCGTGACCTGGGAGCAGGCGCGAACTGTCTTTGACACCGGCCTCGCGTTTCAGCATCGATTCGAACAGGTCTCCGATCTGTGCGGCGATGCTCACGACCACGCCGAAGACGAGGGCGATCCATGGGACGAGGGTGAGCTGCGCGACCGGGCGCAGCACCTGGGCGTTCCAGGCAAGGCTGGCGACCACGGTGAAGATGATCGCCCCCGCGGCGCCGGCGCGTGTCTTGCCGGGACTGATGGTGGGCATGAGTTTTCGCTTGCCGAACAGCCGGCCGACCACGTAGGCCCCGATGTCAGACGCCCAGGTGAGGACGACCGGATACAGGAGCAGCGCGGTCCCCGCTTCTGCCGTCACCGCGAACCGGTGATGCCGCAGCAGATACGCGAAGGTGAGCGTGCCACCGGCATACACGGCGCCGAACGCCGTCACCGACACCGACTCCAGCGGGCGCCCGTCGACACCGCGGGCCCAGAGGGTCGTGCCTAACAAGGCGACGAAGACGACCGCAGCGACCGCGGCGGGACTGCGCAAGACACCCAGCCGCTCGAGGGTGGCGTAGAGCGGCACGGCGGCGGCGACGGAAATGCCCAGGACGTCCAGTGCCTCGACGCCGGCATGACGGGCAATCCGATACAGCTCCCACGCCCCCACACCGCCAAGCGTCCCAAGGAATAGGGCCAGGGGGAGCTCGCCGAGATAGACGACTCCGATGACCACGGGAATGCCGACGACCGCGACCGCGACTCGGCGCGCGAGCTCGCCGATGGTCAGACCTCCATGATTTCCGCTTCCTTCGCCTTCATCGCCGCATCGATTCTCGCGATCTGATCGTCGTGCAGCTTCTGCAGGTCCTTCTCCGCATGCTTCACGGCGTCCTCCGACACACCATCGAGCTTCTTGAAGCCGCTCCGCGCCTCGGTGCGCCAGTGCCGCACCGCGATCCGGCCTTCCTCGGCCAGTTTGTGTACGACCTTGGCCAGGTCCCTGCGGCGTTGCTCGTTCATCGAGGGAAGCGGGACACGGATGATCGCCCCCTGAATCGCCGGATCGAGTCCGAGGTCCGCCTCACGGATCGCCTTCTCCACGGCCCTCATCTGGCCCTTGTCGAACGGCGTGACGACCAGCAGTCGAACCTCCGGCGCGGCGATGCTCGCCACCTGGTTGAGCATCATGTGACTGCCGTACATCTCGACGCGTACCGTGTCGAGCATGTTGGTCGTGGCCTTCCCCGACCGAATCGATGCAAACTCGTGTTTGGTACTCTCGAAGGCCTTTTCCATGTGGGCCTTCGCGTCCCGGAGAATATTGGCAATGCTCATCGAACGATGGTTCCCACGCGCTCGCCGCGTACCGCGCGCGCGACTGCGCCGTGTTCGTGAATGTTGAGGACAATGAGCGGCAGCTTGTTCTCCTTGCAGAGCGTCACGGCCGTCTGGTCCATCACCCCCAGCTCCTCGAGCATCACGTCGCGGTAGGAGATCTGCTCATAACGCGTGGCGCTGGGGTCCTTCTTGGGATCTGCGGAATACACACCATCCACGGACGTCGCCTTGATGATAACCTCGGCCTTGATCTGAATGGCACGCAGGGCGGCCGCCGTGTCGGTGGAGAAGTACGGATTCCCGGTGCCCGCGGCGAAGATGACGATGCGTCCTTTTTCGAAGTGCCGGAGCGCGCGCCGCCTGATATATGGCTCCGCGAGTTCTTCCATGCGGATCGCCGTCATCACGCGCGTGTCCAGCTCCTTCTTCTCGAGCACATCCTGCAGGGCCAGCGCGTTGATGACTGTGCCGAGCATTCCCATGTAGTCCGCGGCTACCCGGTCCATGCCCAACGCGGCGAGTTGCGTGCCGCGCACCATGTTGCCGCCACCGATCACCAGCCCGACGCCAACGCCCATGTCGATGACGGACTTGATCTCGTCGGCGAATTGCCCCACGCGCTCGAAGTCGTATCCAAATCCCTTGTCGCCAGCGAGCGCTTCGCCAGACAGCTTGAGCAGGATCCGTTGAAATGCGACGTCGGGCATTGGGTCAGGTAGGGGTCAGCCGCGAGGAAGGGTGTAGCGGCGGCGCCGGTGGGGCAAGGTGGACCGCGAGCGGGGTGCGAGGGCGGAGAGCGGGGATGGTTGTGTGTCCGCTCTCCGCTCTTGCTTACTCCTCTCCCATCTGATACCGCACGAACCGCCTCACAGTCAGCGGCGCCCCTGCCTCCTTCGACCTCTGCTCCACGAGTTGCTTGATCGTCGTATGCGGATCGCGCACCCAGGGCTGTTCGAGCAGCGCGGCCTCGGCGTAGAGCTTGTTGATCTGTCCGTCGACCATCTTGGTCACGATGTTCTCTGGTTTGCCGGATTGCTTGGCTTGCTCGGTGAAGATCGCGCGCTCGCGCTGCACGAAGTCCGCGGGGACGTCTTCGCGCGTGACGCCGTACGGGACGCGTGGGACGCCGGCCGCGATGTGCTCGGCGATCGACTTCGCCAGCTCGCGCGCCGCCTCGCTGTTGGCGCCGCGCACGTCCACGACAGCGGCGACCTTGCCGTTGAAGTGCACGTAGTGCCCGATCACGCCATCGGTGGCGAAGCGCGCATAACGACGGAGCACGACGTTTTCCCCCGTTTTGGCCGATGCCGCTCGTACGACATCGGCGACAGTCTGCGAGGAGTCGCGATGATAGGCCTGACCGAGGACGGTGCCCTCGGCCGCGTTGTGGACCGCTGAATCCAGCGCGCTGTCGGCGAACACATGCTCGGCGAGCGAGTGCGCGATGGTCCCGAACTCGTCATTCCGCGCCACGAAATCGGTTTCCGAGTTGACCTCCACGATCGAGGCCACCTGCCCATGATCGGCAAGCTTGACCACGATGCGGCCTTCGGAAGCGGCGCGGCCGGCACGCTTCTCGTCCTTGTCGATCACCTTCATGCGCAGGATCTCCACCGCTCGTGACACGTCCCCGTTGGCTTCTTCGAGGGCCCGCTTGCAATCCATCATGCCTGCCCCCGTCCGGGCACGCAGGTCCGCTACATCCTTCGCCGAGATCGCCATCGCTCCATTCCTTGCCTTGTATGAGAACGCCGCCGGCGGTGGCCGGCGGCGCGCAGTGGTTGACTGTTCACTGTGGGAGCGTCGTCACCGATCGCTCACGGTGCTGCGCGCGGGGCGCCGCCAGTGGGCCCTACGCCTAACGTCAGTTATTCCGCCTCTACGGCCTCATCGGGAACCGCCTCGCCCGCCTCGCCCGCTTCGCCGCCGGCCGGCTTGAGCCGGGCCGCGATCGCTTCGGGCTTGGCCCGACGGCGTCGCGGCCGACGGCGCCGGCGCCGTTCGTCATCGCCGGTGGGCTCCAGGCCGCGATCCGACGAGTAGGTGCTCTCTTCGGCCTCCTCTTCGACGGTCCGCACTGGTGCCTCACGACGCGCCTCAGCCACGACGTCGGCGATGAACTTCGAGATCAGCTCGACCGAGCGGATCGCGTCGTCATTGCCGGCAATCGGCACCGTGATCTGGTCCGGATCCGAGTTCGTGTCGCAGATGGCGACGATCGGAATGCCGAGCTTGTTGGCTTCGGATACCGCGATGCGTTCCTTCTTCGAATCGATGACAAACATGAGCCCGGGGAGCCGGGTCATGTTCTTGATGCCGGCCAGGTTCTTCAGGAGCTTGTCGCGCTGCCGTGTGAGGAGCAGCTGCTCTTTCTTTGTGTAGTTCTCGAACTCACCCCCGGCCTCGGTTCCCGCCTCCAGCTCCTTGAGTCGGCGCGTCTGCTTCTTGATGGTTCCGAAGTTGGTGAGCAGGCCGCCGAGCAAGCGCTCGGTGACGTGCAGCGCGCCGCAACGATCCGCCTCGCTCTTGACGATGGCCGAGACCTGGCGTTTGGTGCACACGAAGAGGACGTTCTCGCCCCGAAGGACGACGTCCCGCACGAACTGCTGTGC
>JBQTIW010000293.1:0-18225 GCA_052387735.1 Gemmatimonadaceae bacterium | reverse complement strand
ACTGGCCCAGACCTGGGACCGGGCACCAGTCCCGTGGCTGCGCCTGTGCGCCTGTGCGCCTGTGCGCCCGTCCGCCGTCCGCCCGTCCGTCTGTGCGCCCATCCGCCCGTGCGCCCGCGCCCCTAGCCGTCGGTATCTGCAAGTCATTACATTGCTTCGCGTTGCCCTTCGCGCGGGTTGCCGGCCTGGAAAAATGGCCTGCCTCGCGCCAGCGCGCAGTGCGACATCGGTGTCTCCGCGACATGCGCGGGGAGTCGGTGCGCGCGCGGCGAGCTGTGGGTGATAGAGAACCGCAGGTGCTCAGCCGCAGAACGAGCCCCCGGATCGGTTCTCGAGTCGCCGCGGCGTGACTACGTGTGCCTCGCCGGCCGGCTTGAATGATCATGCCCAAGGTGGGCGCCGCACACCAGGACAACGGAAACACATGCTATCCCGCAATACTCGGCAGAGCGGCGCGCGCTCGCCGATCGCCCCACTGCATCGGGGCCCACAAGCGATGCCTCAGAACGCGTACGGCACGCCGGTGCAGCACGCACCAAACGCCGCCCTGCTCATCGACTTCGACAACGTCACGATGGGCATCCGCTCCGACCTCGCCGGAGAGCTCCGGAATCTGCTGGGCTCCGAGATCATCAAGGGAAAGGTCGCCGTACAGCGCGCGTACGCCGATTGGCGGCGCTATCCCCAGTACATCGTGCCCCTGGCCGAGTCGTCGATCGACATGATCATGGCGCCGGCCTACGGCTCCTCCAAGAAGCACGCCACGGACATCCGGCTGGCGGTCGACGCGATCGAACTGGTCTTCACCCGCCCCGAGATCGGCACCTACATCCTGCTCTCCGGCGACTCCGACTTCGCATCGTTAGTCACGAAGCTCAAGGAGTATGGCAAGTACGTCATCGGCGTGGGCATCCGCGAGTCGTCGAGCGACCTGCTCGTCATGAACTGCGACGAGTACTACAGCTACAACGCGCTGGCCGGCCTGGTGAAGGCGAGCGACGAGGAAGTGGTGAAATGGGATCCCTGGGAGCTGGTGGTGGAAGCGATCGGGCGCATGCAGAAGAACGGCGACGTGATGCGCTCCGACCGGCTCAAACAGGTGATGCAAGACATCGATGCCACCTTCGACGAGAAGAACGTCGGTCACGGCTACTCGAAGTTTTCCAAGTTCGTCACCGATGCCGCGGACAAGGGCCTGGTGAGGACCACGAAACTGGAGAACGGGCAGCTCGAAGTGGCGCCGGCCGATGGCGCCGTGGTTGCTTCGGGCAAGGCTACGCCCTCCGCCGGTCCCGAGCGTCCCGCCGCATCGGCCGTGGCCAGCGGTGACGCCGGCCGTGACGACCGCGGACGCAGGGGACGTCGCGGGCGCGGGCGCGACAGGGATCGGGATCGTGATCGGACCAACGGAGATCGCAGTGCGGCCGAGCAGCAGATCGCGGACCGGCCGGCAGCCGCCCCACCGCCGGCGGAATCGCGACCGGCGCGGAGCGAAAGTACGGACACCATTGGTCGCGGCGGCGAGCGCCTCACGCGCCAGGAGGCGTTCGACCTGGTGAAGAGCGCGACGGCGGCCCTCGTGGCGGTGGACGACGCGGCGCTGTCCAGCGACGTGCGCAAGAAGGCATTTCAGTTGTTAGGCAGGGACAGCGAGTCGCTTGGCGAGCGCAACTTCCACCGCATCCTGCGCGATGCGCACGACGCCGAGGTGATCGATCTCCGCCGTCGAGGCGACGACTATGAGGTGTCGCTCCCGGCCAAGGCGCCGAGTGTGGCGGACCAGGTGAAGGCCGCGGACCAGGCGCATGCGCCGTCACGGCCGACGACGAGCGCCCCTGGCGTGCCGCGAGGGATGGGCCCGCGTGGTGTCGCGCAACGCGGCGGTCGCGGTCCGGGCGCCCCCCCGCCGGACCTGCTCATGATCGGCGTCGTCGAGCCCCCGTCGCCGCCTTCGTTGGTCAAGGCGCACCCGGCCCCGGCCGCGGCTCCGGCCTCTGGCGCGACGAAGCGTCGCCCGCCCGCCAAGAAGGCGTCCAAGGGCAGCGCCCCCAAGCCAAAAGCGGAGAAACGGGCCAAGGTACCGGTGGAGGCAGGTACCCCGGCGGCGCCGGAGGCGAGGGGTGGGCGCGGAGGACCGAAGAAACCCAAGGGCAAGGCCGCCCCGAAAGCAGCGGCCACTGCGACATGACCCGACACGCCGCGCGCGCAGCGCGGCGTTCCTCGTTAGGCGCGCCGCTTCCACCGGCCTTCTACGATCGTGAGACCGCACTGGTCGCCCGGTCGCTGCTGGGCGCGGTCCTGGAACATCGGAGCGACGCGGGCGTGACCTCCGGCCGAATCGTGGAGGTGGAAGCGTACCTGGGCCCCCACGACCCAGCCTGCCACGCCGCACCCGGGCTGACCGCGCGCAACCGCACGCTGCACGGTCCTCCCGGTATCGCCTATGTGTATTTCATCTATGGCGTGCACTGGTGCGTGAACGCCGTGACCCGCGAGGCAGGGCACGGCAGCGCGGTGCTGATCCGTGCCCTCGAGCCACTGCGCGGCCTCACGTTGATGCGCCGGCGGCGGGGTCCGGTCGCCGAGGAACAGCTCACGAATGGTCCCGGCAAGCTCTGTCAGGCGTTCGGCATCGACCGCGCGCTCGACGGTGCCCCCCTCGACCAGGGTCCGCTGCGGATTCTCGAGGGCACACCCGTGGCCAGCGGTGCCGTGGCCGTCTCGACGCGCATCGGCATTACAAAGGCGGCGGACTGGCCGTTACGGTTCTTCGTGAAGGGAAATGCGTGGGTAGGCGCTCGGCGCTAGGCGATAGTCGATCGGTGGTGGGCGGTACGCAGGAGGGTCGTCGCGATCGGCTGACGAGACGCCGAGACGCCTCAGACCGCGCACGCCACCTCGCCTACCGCCCCCTATCGCTATTGCGTACCGCCTAACGCCGCCGCCGTCACGTCCGCCTGCAGCAGCTGCGCGATGCTCCGCAGCAGGGAATCGCGCGTAAAGGGCTTCGACAGCAGGCGCGTTTGCCGGTCGAGGCCCAGCCTGGCCAGGTCGATGTCGAGATAGCCGGAGATGAACAGGATACGAACATCCTCGCGTCGCGAGCGGAGCTCGGTCGCCAGATCGCGGCCGCCCATGCCCGGCATTATCACGTCCGACACCACCAGATCCACACCGGCACAGTCGGGGCCCACCAGGGTGAGTGCCTCATACGCGTCGGCCGCCTCGTGGACCTCGAATCCCGCGTCGTGAAGCATGCGCCGGGTCAACACGCGCACAGCTGGATCGTCTTCCACTAACAGGATCGTCGCGTCGCACGGCATCGTGACCGGTACGTTGGTCGGCGTGATGATCGGCGACGCGCCGCCCAGGGCACCGGTGACCCGTGGGAAATAGATGCGGAACGTCGCGCCCCGATCCGGCTCGCTGTCGACCGTGATCGTGCCACCGCTCTGCAGCACGATTCCGTACACCATGGCCAGTCCCAGCCCCGTGCCCTTGCCGGCGGGCTTGGTGGTGAAGAACGGATCGAAGATGCGTCGTTTGGTCTCGTCGTTCATGCCGTGCCCTGTGTCGCGCACGATCAGGGACACGTAGTCGCCCGCCGGAACCCCCAGGGCGCCGGACATGGTCGCGTCCACGCGCACGGTGCGTGTTTCGATCGTGAGCAGGCCACCGTTAGGCATGGCGTCGCGCGCGTTGACGGCGAGGTTGAGCAGCACCTGCTCCAGCTGGCCCGGATCGGCCCGTACGAGTCCCGAGGCGTCCGCCGGTTGCGTGAGCAACACCACGTCTTCACCGATGACGCGCCGGAGCATCTTCTCCATGTCGCGGACCAGCGTCCCCAGCTCGAGGTCCCGCGTCTGCATCGCCTGCTTCCGCGAAAACGCCAGCAGCTGGCGCGTGAGCGCGGTCGCGCGTTCCGCCGCATCCCGGATGTCCCGCAACTCCGGGAAGTGCACATGGCCGTCCGGGACGTCTTCGAGCAGCAGGTCCACGTTGCCGCGAATCGCCGTCAGGATGTTGTTGAAGTCGTGGGCGATCCCGCCCGCCAGGCGTCCGATGCTCTCCATCTTCTGCACCTGCAGCAAGTCGCTCTCCAGGCGCTTGCGCTCGGTGATGTCGAACAGGAGGCCGTTCCAGCGAATGGATCCGTCGGGCAGGGGCGGCTCCGGGACCGCTGATCCGCGAATCCACTTGCGCTCTGCCGTCGGCAGCACGATCTGGAACTCCTCGGTCCAGCGCGAGAGCGTGCGGGCCGACTCGAGAATCGACTTGCCCAGGCGTTCCTGGTCCTCGGGCACGATGGCGTCCCAGACCCGCGAAAAGTCTTCGATGGCCTCGGCCGGCGAGGCGTGCATCAGCTCGCGGATGCCTCCGCTGGCAAAGACGAACCGCTGCTCGCCGTTAGGCGACAGCACATACTGGTAGACGATGCCGGGAACCGCGTCGGTCATGCGCCGGAGTCGCTCTTCGCTCTCCTCCACCGCGCGCTGCGTGGCGGAGCGCTCGGTGATGTCTTCGAACGCAAAGACGAGGGCGCGGATGTGACCATCGCTGCCTCGTAGCGGCGCGCCGCTGAAGTTGAACATGCGCCAGGGATCGCCCGGGCGGCGAGCCAGCATCCGTTCATCGGAGACCAGCGCTCCGGCGTCCAGCACGAGTCGCGAGGGGCGTCGCTCCGGCGGCAGCAGCGTGCCGTCGAGGTCTCCGTACTCCCAGCCGATGCGATCGAGCCCATGCGTCACCAGCTCCTCTCGGGAGATGCCGGTGATCTCGGCGAGGCGATCATTCACGAACAGCACGCGGCGGCTGGGCACCTCGAACGCGACGATCGCACTCGCCGTCGTGTCGAGGATCCGGTCCAGGAGGTCGCGTTCCTCACGCACCTCGTCCACGGCGCGTTTGTGCGACGTGACATCGCGCACGATCACCTGCAGGCGGCCGTCCGGCAGCTTGCGGGCGGACAGTTCGCCCACGAACGACGAGTCGTCAGGGCGAGCGACCCGGTGCTCGATGAGTCGCGCCGCGGGGGAGCCCGCCAGGTCGCTCGTCAGGCGGCCAATGACATCGGCTGCGTCGCCGAACAGCTCCGCGTAGGAGCGACCCAACAGATCCGGTTGCGGGCGCCCGAGCAGGCCGGACGCGCGGGCGCTGGCGATCTCCACTTGCAGGCCCGGACTGAAGACGAGGATCGCGTCCGATGCCTGATCCATCAGCATTCGGTATCGCCATTCGTCGTTGATCAGCGCCTTCTCCCGCAGTCGCAGGCGCGTGCGCTCGCGCCGGGAGCGGCCGTCGATCGCCGCACCGGCCAGCAGACAGGCGGCGGCAATGCCGAGCTTCAGTCGATCTTGGGGACGATCCACGGCAAGACCGGCGGGCTCCAGGACAAACCAGGCGGCCGCCGCGAAGGACATGAGACCGGTAACAACCGCGGGACCGAACCCGCCCACCACCAGAATTGCGATGATGGTCATCGCCGTGGGAACGAGAAACACCGTGTTCTCCACCCACCGTTGCGCGACCGCCGTCGCCCAGAACGACATCAGGCCCAGCAGCGTACCTGACACGTATCGCACTGACCGCGTGGTCAGCATTTCGTGCCAGGCTGGGACCGGGAGATCGACGGGTGGTTTCGGCATGGATGTACCATCCTGACAGCCTCACTGCGCCGCGCGTCACGGAACGTGCGCCAGCCGAATCGGGCAGCGGCAGGCAGACTAGCGGCAAAAAGCGGGAGGGGTCGCGCCTCGTGGGCGCGACCCGTCGGAGCAGCTGCAGGAAGCCAGACTACTTCAGGGGATCGATGGCGCTGGCAAGGTTGAAGCGGAGGCCTCCTTCGAACACGAAGGTGTACTGCGAGCCGGCGATGAGGAAATTGTTGCGGGTTGGCATCCCCGACGCCTGCCCAAACAGGGCAACCCGCCCGAAGTGCGCCTGCAGGCCGCCCGTCAATACCGCAGATGCTCGTGAGGTCTGCTCGGCGACCAGGTCGTAGACCGAGGTCTGCGCCGCTTGACTGGTGAACGTGCCGCCGGGGTTGGCATTCTGGATCACGTTGATCGCCAGGCCTCCACCCAGATAGGGCCGGATGCTGCCACCGACGGGGAAGGCGAACAGGCTCGCGCTGTAGCGACGCAGGTCGCTGATAGCAACCGGTCGGACCGACCCCTGCACGCTGGGATCGAAGACGCCGGCGGTTGCGTTGAAGAACGACTGATCAATCGAGATGACCAAGGCTCCGCGGCTGCGAGTGATCATCCACTCGGCGCCAACGCTGTTGGCGGACACCCGGCCAGCACCATTGGGGTCAAACGACGCGATGCCACCCTTCGCTCCCCAATACCACGAGTTGTCGAAGGAGGTGCGAGCATTGGCTGCCTGCTGAGCGCTGGCCAGGGCGGGCACGGCCGCCATCAGCAGAGAGTAGCCGAACTTCCGAACGATGCGCATACGCTGTAAGCCTCGGGAAACGCGCGTTTGGTGGTGATCAGCGCTTCGGCGAGGTTCCCCTGCCAGCAGCGCGTTGAACACAACTGGAACGTGCCGTGCGACAGTCCGCGGTATTCGGTCGCACCCTGCACGAACGTCGAACGTCAGAGCTAGACATCTCGTTGCGGATGTCCCTCAAACTCATGTCAGGGACGAGGACGACGACGTACTCGTCACGCCGCGACTCCGTGTCACCGCAGAGCCTGTCAGGCTGGTGTGCGGAATGGCGCGCTTCCAGGAGACCTCTCTGTTCGGTTGGAGGAGGCCCCCCGACGCACAGACGCGAGATGGTGGCGCTCGTGGCAACGGATGTGTGCGCAGTGTCACATCGATGGACGTGCCCCTTGCTGACCAACCGATCGACCGTATCGCGGCGTCCGCTCCACTGCTCAACTATACAGAGGACCCGCCGGGATCAGCGTACCATTCCATTTCACACCTGATCGATCTGTTCCACGGGCACGTGACATCACCAGGGAGCGCGTCGAGCATCAGGTGCTGGCAGCGGTGAAAAGAACACTGCGATGGCCTGAGTCGAGTGCCGGAAGCGCGAGGGTGCGCGCTGCGACGAGAATCCGTCGCGCACGCGCACCCTGGCATCACGTCCCGAACATCACCTGCCGCGGTCTCACCCAACCCGTTGGCGGCAGGCGCGCCTCAGGAGCATTCGTTCCCTCGTTCGACCGGCTGCGATCGCGGGTTTGTCTTCTCGAGGGACGACGGCAAGGCGATCGGCGAGTGTTACTGCCCGGACACCATGTCGGCCTTCAACGCGCCGCACGAGACGACCGTCAGATCGGTTGCGGAACGGTGGACGTTCACGATGTACTGCCCGGAGGGCTCGAGCTTGCCCATCACGTGTGCGCTTGCCTTGCCTTCGCCGGATTCACCGATGGTGATCGTCGGGTAATCACTGGCCGGTCCAACGATCGGGGCGTCTTTGGCGGCACAGCTGCCCGAATGCACGTGCCACGGCAACGCTTCTCCAGACCTGGCGCCGCGCACGCCGATATCGGCCGTCAGCATGCCTTCGCTTCGCATCGTGGTATCGGTCTTGGCCTTCTCGGCCGGCCGAACGGTGGCTTCACCGGACACGGTCGAGCCTTCAGTCGGAACGAGCGTGGCCTTCCACCCGGCGAGCGAGCCGGCAGCGGCAATCACCGACGCCACGGCGGCGATCCTGAGTGTTATCGACAACATGGGAGTGGCCTTCGTGTTGAGATGAATAGTTGAAGCACCTGAGTCCCGGATCCCGCGGTCCCCAAATTCGCTGATGCAGGTCTGTGGTCGGGGACTCGAAGCGGGCTAGCGAGGTTCTCGTCCCTTGTGCTCGCGGGGTGACCGCTCGTCGCCCCGATCGGGACGGTCGGGTCGATCCGCGCCCCGGCCCGGGGGATTGTCCGTCTCCTGTGCGGGCGCCTGTCCCTCCTGTCGTTCACGGTCTGGCCCTTCCAGGTCGCGGTCCCGGTAGGGTGTTTTTCGTTTGTGCTTGTCGGCGGGATCCGTGCGTGACATCTCGGTCTCCTGCGTAGATGGTGGGTCACCACGAACGAGCGCGTGACATCGATGCGGCGTCCGGTTCACCGTTCGTCCGCGGCCTAACGAGGCATGACGGGCGGCGCCCGCCAGGTCCGGTGAGTGAGCATGCAGGCTGGGCCGGTCGGCGGATGTCGCGAACCCACGCCCGGAACGCCTGTGCTCGCCCGGCGTGGTTCGCATGGTCCCGTCCGGCGGGAACGCGTATCTCATCCGGGCGCACGCCGCAGATGCAGCGTACCCCGCATGACTACCAGCGGTGCGTCGTTAGGTCAAGTGACGAATCGCACCAGGCGGGTCGCAATGTGCGGCCGCGTCTGCCTGTTGTCGGGGATTCGGGATTCGAGATTCGAGGTTGGTGTGCGTGCTTCCGAATCCCCAGTCCCGCCTCTCAAATCCCCAGTCCCCGATCCCATCCCCATATTTCCTCTATGTATCGCACCTGTCTCTTCTGCAACGGAGACCTCGGCAGCAACGATGCCGTCGAGCAGTTTCCCGTGGGGCGACGCCTTGCGTTCGATGCCGCGCGGGGACGACTCTGGGTCGTGTGCACGCGCTGCCTGCGGTGGAACCTCACGCCGCTCGAGGAGCGCTGGGAGTCGATCGAGACGTGTGAACGCCTCTACCGAGGGACCACCCGCCGGGTCTCGACCGAGAACATCGGGCTCGCGCGTCTCCCGAGCGGGCTCGAGCTCGTCCGCATCGGCGAACCGCAACGCCCCGAATTCGCCGCCTGGCGATATGGCGCGGTCCTTCGCTCGCGCCGGCGCCGGATGTGGATCATTGGCGGAGTCACCACGGCAACGGCGCTCGGCGTCGCGTACCTTGGCGCAGCGGCAGTCGCAGCTGCCGGTGCCGGCGGCGTTTTTCTGTACGCCGACGTCCCTTCGTGGATGGTCGCGCTCCGCCGGCGCTACGCCACCGTGACCCGTGTCCCCGCCTCGTCAGGCGAGACCGGGATCGTGCGCGGCCTGCACGTGAAGAGCACGATCGTGATGCCCGGCGCTGCGCCAGGTTCCGTGGCGATTCAGGTCGCGCATTCTGCCGGCACGTCGCAGCTCTCGGGGGACGCAGCAACACGCGTCCTCGGCCGCCTCCTGGCGGCAGCCAACCGGAACGGGGCCGGAGAACACGAAGTCCACAACGCGGCGCGAGAAATCGAGAAACAGGGAAGCGCCGAGCGCTTCATCGCACAAACGTCGCGGCGGTATGCCGACCAACGCGATGGACCACCGATCCAAACGGTGACCGGCGCGGCAGTTTCGCCCGCCGCCCTCGCTGCGTGGGGTTTGGAGGACCGACTCGCCCTCGAGATGGCACTCCACGAGAGCACCGAGCGCGCGGCAATGGAAGGTGAGCTCGCGACACTCGAAGCGGCCTGGCGAGAGGCTGAAGAAGTGGCGGCCATTTCGGATGACCTGTTCATTCCCGCCTCTGTCCGCAGCGCGCTCCGTCGGATGCGTGGGGAGTCGACACGGGGCGAGGATGGATCTGCCGACGGCTAAGCTGGGTAACATTACGGACTGATTAAGTCTCGACGGGCTCGCGGGTGTCGCCCTTGCCGAGGATCAGGGCGAGGGGCAACGTGGCCGCACGACGGCAAGACAACGCGAGGTGTCGTTCTGTACTCGACCTGTCTCTTCTGCACGTCTTCACTAGGCGCCAATGAGGTCGTCGAGGAGTTCCCCGTCGGCCGGCGCCTGGCATTCGACTCGGCGAAGGGGCGGCTGTGGGTCGTCTGCCGCTCCTGCCTGCGTTGGAACCTGACGCCGCTCGAGGAGCGGTGGGAGGCGATCGAGACGTGCGAGCGACTTTATCGCTCGACACCTCTGCGCGTCTCCACAGACAACATTGGCCTCACGCGGTTGCGGGAAGGGCTGGAACTGGTACGCGTCGGAGCGCCACTCCGCCCTGAGTTCGCGTCGTGGCGTTATCTGCCGGTGTTCGAACGACGACGACGGGTGCTCTTCGCCAGCGCCGGCGCAGTTGCGCCGGCACAGAAACCGGACTGGCGGCCGGGCCTGTGGATGGCACCGATCATGGTGCTCATGCCCCCGGCGATTCTCTTCTCTCTGGTGGGGACGATTCGCGACGTCTACACCCATCGCATCAAGACCTACGCCCACGTGCCGGCGGAGGTGGGCAGCCGGAAGTTTGCCGTGAAGGGCTATCATTTACCCGAGGCGCGTTTGTTGCTCGCAGACAACGCCCACGGCTGGAAACTCGAGGTGGAGCATGAGGGTGGGCGCACCGAGCTATCGGGTGCCCCTGCGCAGCGGGTGCTCGGGCGCCTGCTGGTCGCGATCAACAGCCGTGGCGGCAGTGCCGAAGACCTGGATCGCGCCGTGAACCTGCTGGGACGCTACGACCATACGAACGTGTTCTTCAACCGTCAGGGTCGTGCGGCGGACTGGCGGCGGGGGCGGCGCTACTGGTGGGATGATTCTCTCGTCGGCGCGATCAAGAACCGCGCGCCCTCGGCGCGGCTCGCGCTGGAAATGGCGTTGCACGAGACGGTGGAGCGCGAGGCGCTCGCGGGTGAGCTGCAGGCGCTGAAAGACGCGTGGCAGGAGGCGGAGGAGATCGCGGCGATCGCCGATCAGCTCTGAGCGTCGGGCGGACGCGCGCACAGGCGGAGAGGCGGATAGACGCACGGGCGGACATGCGCACGGGTATGGCGCGTGGTCCGATGCGGGGCGAATGTGGGGACTCACTGCCTCACTCCCTCGCCATGTCGATACGACCCGACCCCCGCGTCTCTGCGCGTGAGGCGTTCAGCTCCCGTCGAGTCGCGATGCTCGCAGTTTCTCTGGCCGCAAGCGCGAGTGTGATGACCGCGCAAGCGCCCGTCACGATTCGCGCCGGCACGCTGATCGATGGCGCTGGTGGGGTCAGGCGCAACGTCCTCATCAGGATTCGGGGCACGCGGATCGCGACCATCAGCTCCGCCACGTCCGGGGTGCGCGCGACCTACGACATGGCGCGCCTTACGGTGCTCCCCGGGCTCATCGATTCGCACGTGCACATCGAGTCGCATTTCAACCGGGAGGGCCGTGCGGCGACCCAGGGAGAGACGCCTAACGAGCGCCTGCGCGCGGCGGTGGAGAACGCGTACGTGACGCTTCGAGCCGGCTACACCACCGTGCAGAGTATCGGCGCGCCCATCGACCTGGAGCTGCGGGCGATGCTCGCCCGGGACGATGTGCCGGGGCCGCGCCTGCTCACGTCCACGAATGCGCTGACGGATACCAGCCTGACACCCGCGCAGATTCGCGACTGGGTTCGCGCCACCAACGATCGGGGAGCGGACCTCATCAAAGTGTTTGCGTCACGCAGCATCAGGGAGGGCGGAGCCCAGACACTCTCCGGCGAGCAAATCCAGGCCGCCTGCGACGAGGCGCGCGCGTTAGGCCGGCGTATCTGGGTCCATGCCCACGCCGCCTCGGCAGTGCGGGCGGCGGCCAGCGCCGGGTGCTGGGCTGTCACGCACGGGAGCCAGGTGACCGACGCCGAGCTCGCGTTGATGGCCGAGCGCGGTACGTATTTCGAGCCGAACATTGGCCTGGTCTCGCAGAACTACATCGAGAACAAGAGTCGGTACCTCGGTATCGGCAACTACGATGAAGCGGGATTCCGCTTCATGGAGGAGGGCATCCCTCGCAAACTGGACATGTTTCAGCGCGCGCGCCGCGTGCGCGGCCTGAAACTGATCATGGGCACGGACGCCACGGCGGGCGCTCACGGACAGAACGCGCGCGAGACGATCTACCGCGTGAATCAGGCGGGTCAGCCGCCGATGCAGGCCATCATACAGACGACGTCGCTCAATGCGGCGGCGCTTGGCCTGCAGGACTCGATCGGCACGCTGCGCAGCGGCATGCTGGCGGACCTGATCGCCGTTGACGGGGACCCCGTGCAGGACATCACCGCCCTGCGCCGGGTCGTCTTCGTCATGAAGGGTGGCAAGGTCTACCGAAATGCAGCACCGCAGGTCGAGGGCGGAGGCGAGGCGACCAGGACCTCCAGCGTGAGCTTCACGAATGCACTGGCCGACTTCGACGAGGACGGTGACCTCGACGTGTTCGTCGGCATGAATGGGGCGGCCAACCGCCTCTATCGAAATGACGCCGGACAACTCGCTGACGTGGCCGCAACGCTGGGCGTGGCCGACACCCGGCCAACGCGCGCTGCGGCCTGGGGAGACTTCGACGGCGACGGCGACCCCGACCTCTTCGTTGGATTTGCCCCGGGCAGCGGCTTCGTCACGCGACTCTATCGCAACGACCGGACCCGCTTCGTCGACGTGACCGCGGAGGCGGGCCTTGCCCGCGACTCGGCCGCCGTGCGCCAGCCGGCGTTTGTCGATTTCGACGGCGACGGAGACCTGGACCTGTTCGTGGCCTTTCGCGATCGGCCGAACGCCATGTTCCGCAACGATGGCGGGCGCTTCATGGACGTGGCGCGCGAGGTAGGACTGGCCGACACGCGACGCACCGTGGGCGCGGTCTGGTTCGACTACGATGAAGACGGAGACCTCGACGCCTACGTCGCGAACATGGATGGCGACGCGAACGGACTGTTCCGGAACGAGAACGGGCGCTTCACCGACGTGGCGGTCGAGGCGGGAGTGGCCTGGGGCGGGCGCACACCTAACGATCCGGCCAACGGCACGGTACGACCCTGTGTCGGCGACATTGACGGCGACGGGCGTCTCGACCTGGTGACGGCCAACTATGGCAAGCCCGGGCTGTTTCTGAGTCGCGGTGCCGGGCGGTTCGAAGACGCCTCGGCGCGCTGGGGTGTGGCGATCGATGCGCGATACGATGCCTGTTCGCTCGCCGACATGGACAACGACGGGCGGCTCGACCTATACATCAACGGGACGGTCACCGGAGGCGTGAGCTACCGGGACTTCCTGCTGCGGAACGCCGGCGACCATTTCGAGGACGTCACGCCGGACAGCATCGGCGCGCAGCAGGCGGACCACGGCGCCCAGTGGGGAGACCTCGATCGCGATGGCGACGTGGACCTGCTCCTCACCGGCTCGGCGCCACGCGGGATGCAGATGCTCTGGCGCAACGGCCTGTCGCCCGCTGCCGCGTCGCGCTCGTTGCAGGTCCGTGTGCGCGACCGGAACGGCCGCGCCACGGCCCCAGGCGCGGAGGTGCGGATCTACCGCGCAGGCACGCGGCGTTTAGTCGCGGCCGGATGGGTGGACGCCGGATCCGGCTATGACGCCCAGAACGATGCGCCCGTACACCTCGGCCTGCCGGCCGGAATCGACCTCGTAGACGTAGAAGTCATTGTTCCGCGAGCCGGAACACGCACGAAGTCCGTGATGCGCCGCGTGTCACCGGCGGCCTATCGAGGCCAGGTATTGACCGTTCGGGCAGGCGCGTAGTTCCCTGCGCCCGTGCACCAGCGCCAGCGCGCCCGTGCGCCAGCGCCGCCCGTGCCCCCATGCGGCGGCGCGCCCGCGCGCCCGTCCCTACACAATCCCCAGCTTCCCACCGACCTTCCTGAACGCCCTCACCGCGAAGTCGATGTCATCGCGTGAATGGGCCGCCGAGAGCTGACAACGGACCCTCGCCGTGCCGTGCGGGACCACGGGGAAGCCGAAACCGGTTACGAACACGCCTTCGTCGAGCAGCATGTCGCTCATCTGCATCGCCGCGGCGGTCTCTCCGATGATGATCGGAACGATCGGCGTTTCTCCCGGCAACGGGTTGAAGCCCGCCTCGAGGATCTGTTCCCGGAAATAGGCCGAGTTGTCGCGCAACTGCTGCACCCGCTCGGGATGGGCCTCGATGAACTCGACCGCGGCCAGCGCGCTTGCCGTGACGGTCGGCGGCAGGGCATTGGAGAAGAGCTGCGGACGTGAACGCTGCGTGAGCATGTCGCACACGGCGGCCGATCCGGCGACGAAGCCCCCCGCCGCGCCACCCACCGCCTTACCTAACGTCGACGTGATGACGTCCACTTCGCCCACCACCCCGAAGTGTTCCGCCGTGCCGCGGCCGGTCCTGCCCAGCACCCCGGTGGAGTGCGAGTCGTCCATGAGCACGATGGCGTCGTGCTTCCGCGCGATCTCCAGGATGTCGGGGAGCTTCGCGATGCTGCCTTCCATGGAGAACACGCCATCGGTCCAGATGAAGCGCCGCCTGGCACCCCTGTTCGCCTCGAGCTTGGCCACGAGATCATCCATGTCCCCGTGCTTGAAGACACCGGTCGTGCACCTGGTGATCGCCTTGGCCAATCGCATCGAGTCGATGATCGACGCGTGGTTGAGCTCATCGGACACGACAAAGTCTCCCTCTTCGACCACCGTGGCCGTCAGCGCTTCGTTGGCATTCCACGCAGCCACAAAGGTCATAGACGCCGCCGTCCCCACGAATCGCGCAAGCGCAGCCTCGAGCTCGCGATGGATCGTGAACGTGCCGCAGATGAACCTGACGCTCGCCGTGCCCGCTCCGAACCGCTCGAGTCCAGCGATGCCGGCCTGGATGACGGCCGGTTCACTGCACAGGCCGAGGTAGTTGTTGGACGAGAGGATCAGCACTTCTCCGCGACCTTCCATCTGGACGCGAGCCGCCTGCGGTGAGCTCAGGTAGTTGAGACGTTTGTAGACGCGATCGGCCTTCAGCTGATCGAGCCGGGCCTGCATCGCGGCCGTGAATCGTTCGTTGAGGGACATCCGTAAGGGCCGGAAGACGCGGAGGCGAGGGGATGCTGCTGGACAATTCCGCCCGTAAGATCACCGAGCTGCACGACCTCGTCTACCGCTGTCCTCGACACACACGCCTTCACGGCGCAGCTCGTGGGTGATCGCGGGGCGCAGGTGCAAAGGACGGGGAGCACGCCGCACTGAACGGCGTGACGAGCCGTGGGTTCTCGCCACCCACGACGCGCCGCTGCCTCCTTGAGGTCAGACCGTAAACACCACCTTCCCGGCGTCGCCCGCGCGAATGACTCGCATCGCCTCGTTGAAGTCCTCCAGCGAGAAACGGTGCGTGATCACCGGCGCGGGGTCGAACTTCCCGGATCGCAGGAACTGCGTCATTTGGATCCAGGTGTCGTACATCCGGCGGCCGACCACGCCGTAGATCGTGATCCCGTTGAAGATGATCTCGGTGGCCAGGTCGATCTCGAACGGCTTGGATGGGATCCCCAACATCTGCACACGGCCCCCGTCGCGCACTTCCGCGAAGGCCTGATGAATCGCGGCGGGAACGCCGCTCATCTCCAACACGACGTCCACGCCGAGGCCATCGGTCACGCGATCGACGGTCGCCGCCAGCTCGTTAGGTGTGACGATGTCGTGGGCGCCCATCTCGCGAGCGAGCGCCAGGCGCTTGGGGTTGACGTCGCTGGCGATCACGCGTGAGGCGCCGGCGGCCACGCAGATCCCGACCGCGAAAATCCCGATCGGACCGCACCCCGTGACCAGCACGGTGGCCCCGGGGATATCCGTCCCGTGGAGCGCGGTGTGAAACGCGTTCCCCATCGGATCGTGGATGCCGCCGATCTCGAAGGGAATGTTGTCGTCCAGGTGCCAGACGTTCGTCGCCGGCATCGCGATGTATTCGGCAAAACAGCCATCCCGATCCACACCGATGATCTTCGTGTTCGGGCAGACGTGCGCGTTGCCGGTGCGGCAGAGGTGACAGCGGCCGCACACGATGTGTCCCTCCGCCGTCACGCGATCACCCACTCGCACGTCGGTCACCAACGCGCCGACCTCCGCGACCTCACCGGCGAATTCATGACCGACCGTAAAGGGCGGCGTGCATCGCCCAGCTGCCCATTCATCCCAGGTATAGATGTGCACGTCGGTGCCGCACACCCCCGCTGCCCGGACGCGAATGAGGACTTCGTTGTCGAGGAAACTGGGGACGGGAACGTCCTTGAGGGTGAAGCCGGAGGAGGGGGAGGACTTTACAAGGGCCTTCACAGACGGGACACGGGAGACGGGAGACGGGAGCAAACCAAGCGGTCAAAGCTGACGGTCGACGGATCTGAGCGGTAGCGCTTGACGCGTAGAGTTGCTTGCCCCCCGGCTATTCCCGTCTCCCGTCTGCGTCTCGCCTTAGATGATTCCCCCGATCTGCCCTCCGTCCACCTGGATCGCGGTCCCCGCGACAAAGCTGGCCCGTTCACTCGCGAGGAAGGCGACCATCGCGGCGAACTCGCGCGGATCGCCGGCTCGGCCCAGTGGAATTCCAGCCGTGCGCTGTTGCAGGATGATGTCGATCGGCTTGCCCTCACGGGCCGAACGCATCTTGGCCAGCTCGAGGGCGCGGTCCGTGTCGAAGTGGCCCGGCATGACGGTGTTCACCAGCACGCCGTCCTTCGCCACTTCGGTGGCCAGGGTCTTGGCAAAGCCTAACAAGCCGGCGCGTGCCGTGTTGGAGAGGATGAGGCCTGGCACCGGCTGCTTGGCGGCCATCGAGGTCAGGAACACGACGCGTCCCCACTTTCGTGCCCGCATCCCGGGCACGCAGGCGTGCGCCAGGCGGATCGAGCTCAGGAGGTTGAGGTTCAGCGCCGCGAGATACTGTTCCTCGGTTGTCGAGTCGAACGTCGTGGATGGCGGGCCACCGGCGTTGGCGATGAGGATGTCCACCTCGCCAAACGAGTCGATCACGAATTCCACGACACGCTGGATCTCGTCGCGGTGCGTGACGTCCGCGACCACGGGCAGCACGCGGTGCCCCGTGGCGGCCGCGATTGCGCTGGATTCGCGCTGCAGCACGTCCTGGCGCCGGGCGACCATCGCCACGCTGGCCCCCTCCTGGCTCAACTCACGAGCGATCGCCAAGCCGAGACCTGATGACGCGCCCGTGACGAGGGCGATCTTGTTCGTTAGGCCGAGTTCCATGGGGTGCGGGGCGTAAGGATCGAAAAGGCGCCGGCATGAGGCCCGGCGCCTAATCATTGTTGCCCGCCGCACGCGGCGCCAGCCGACGCCGCCGATCAGGCTGGCGGCTGTACGATCACGTCCATCCAGTCGCTGGAAACCTCGGCTCGGTCGTTGACCCAGTAGCGAGCGCGAATCTTGACGGTGGCGGAGGCCGACGGACTGGGGTTGACCGTCGACGGGGCGTACCGCGCTGCACTCCACGACGTGCTCCAGGTCTTTGATTGACTCGCGTCGAGCGTCACGGTTCGCGTGTAGGCCGCGCAGAGCAGAAGCTCGATCCGTGGATTCACGCGCTGGCCGTTCGCGTCGGCCACCTCGAACACGCCCCAGGGGCAGGTGTTGTCTTCGTAGGTGATGCTCTGAGCGCTGGTGTTGGTGAGCGTCACAGTGAGCGGCAGCACCTGACCCTCGCGCACGGTGGCAGCGGACAGCGTGAGCTCGATACGCGACGTACCACCCCCATCGAGAATGGTGCCACAGGCCGCGAGCATCAGCGCGGTCGCAAGGCAGAACAAGCGGCGAAAGAACATTCGATATCAGGGTTGAAGTCCGAGCGTGTTGGTCTTTGAGGACGAGACCCCGGAGACCAATCCTGACCCTGACCGGCTCATACCGCGATGAAGAAGACCCGAAGCATGAGAAGCTACCCGGGCTTCCCGTGCTTCATGCTGCAGCCGTGCTTCCGTTGTGAAGATTTCTTGCCTCGCCTCTAGCTAACAGTGGGAGACCCCCCCGGCTCTGCCGGGGAGGCAGCAGAAGTTTGACATATCCGGGAGTAGAAAGGGAACGATCCATCAGTGAATCTCTGGGCGTGAGCCGCCAAGCGCACGACCACGGAGAAACCGATGGACCGTACCGAAAGCCTAAGTCACTCCAAATGGGAGTGCAAATACCACGTTGTGTTCATACCCAAGCGGCGCCGCAAGACGCTGTACGGGGCGCTGCGGAAGCACCTCGGGGAGGTGTTTCACCGGCTGGCCGGGCAGAAGGAGAGTCGGATCGAGGAAGGGCACCTGATGCCGGATCACGTGCACATGTTGCTCTCAATTCCCCCGAAGTACGCAGTGTCGCAAGTGATCGGCTTCATCAAGGGGAAGAGCGCCATCCACTTGGCGCGCGTGTATGGGGAGCGGAAGCAGAACTTCGTGGGGCAGCATTTCTGGGCTCGGGGCTACTTCGTCTCAACGGTGGGTCGGGATGAAGGCGTGATCCGGGAGTACATTCGCCAGCAGGAGGAAGCCGACACTCGGCTGGACCAGATGAACTTGTGGCGG
>JBQTIW010000292.1:0-6238 GCA_052387735.1 Gemmatimonadaceae bacterium | reverse complement strand
AGCAGGCAAGTGTGTGAACTGGGCTTAGCACTCAATAGAGGTGAGTGCTAACGAGCGCGTAAGTTATCGGGGGATTTCCCTGCAGTCAAGCGGCTCTGGCCTCGACCGCCAAATCGTAAGCGATTGGCATATCACGCTTTACAGCAGAGCCAGAAAAGAATATGGATGCCACCAAACCTGGACCTACCGTCCGCCCGCTAGCAGCCCATAGGCCATACGCAGTCCCACCAGGGTCAGATGCGGCTCCACCCGGTCCACTGACTGACAAATCGGTGAGATCATTGCCGCCAGTCCGCCCGTCGTCACGACGAGGGGCCGCCGCGGTGTCGGCCATTCAGCCTTGATGCGGCGCACCATGCCGTCGAGCGCCTCGGCCGCCCCAAAGACCACGCCGGAGCGAATGCAGTCCTCCGTCCTGCGCCCGATCACCGTGGCCGGCGGGAGGAGCTCCGTGGCGGGCAGTTTCGAGGTCCGCCGGAACAGAGTTTCCGCCGAGGTGCGGATGCCCGGGGCGATGACACCGCCCAGAAACACGCCTTCCTTTGTTATGCAGTCGTAGGTGGTCGCCGTCCCGAGGTCCACGACGATCGTGTCGGACTCGAAGAGGCGCGAGGCGGCGAGCGTATTGATGATGCGATCGGCGCCCACAGTCAGCGGTTCGATGACGTCCAGCCTGATCGGAAGCTCCGAGCGCGCATCGATCATGAGGGGACGGGTTCCGAACAGACCCTGGCAGGCTTCACTGAGCGCGTCGTTCATCCCAGGCACGACCGATCCGATCGCCACGCCCTGTACGCGGGAGGGCACGACCTCACGCGCGCCGAGGAGGCCCCGCAGGAGTAGCGCGAGCTCATCGGGCGTGCGGGAGGCGTCGGTGACGATCCGCCAGTGCGCCGGCATGGCTTCGCCCTCGAACAGTGCCAGCGTGGTTTCGGTGTTGCCGACGTCGAACACGAGAATCATCGTTAGGTCTCCCCGAACATGAGCGAACCGGCGGCACAGGACACGACGCCCGCACTGGTCTCTACCAGCAGAGCGCCGGCAGACGAGATACCGCGGGCCACGCCGACCGCGGGCGCGACGATGGCGCGGTCTCGCGCCCAGTCTCTCAACGCAAAGGTCTCGAGCTCCCGGGGTGACAGCGCGTCCGTCGCGGCCGCGGCGACGCGCAGCGCGGGAATCAGGTCGGCCAGAATCTCCACGCGCGGCGTTCCCGGCGCGAGGCCCGCCGTTCCCGGCATCGGCGGGCGACGCACGTTGAGGCCCAGGCCGATCGCCACCCACTCGGGGCGCTGGTGCCGCCACCGTGCCTCCAGCAGTATGCCGGCGAGCTTTCCGCCTCCGATCATCAGATCGTTAGGCCACTTGAGCTGCACCGGGCCCGGGGCAAACCGGTCCAGCACGCGAGCGGCCGCCATGCCGAGGCGCAGAGACAGCACCGCGAGCGCCCCATCATCCACCGGCCGCTCGATGAGGGTGAACAACAGGCTCTCCCCCGGGACGGCGTGCCACACCCGGCCGCCCCTGCCGCGTCCGGCTGACTGCCGGTCCGTCAGGACGATCGTGCCCGCCGGCGCGCCCGATTCGGCCAGGTCGTGCGCGGCATCCATGGTGCTGTTCACTTCCTCGAACACCACCACCCGCGCCACACCACAGCGTCGCGACAAATCGGCGGGGGCACAGCCGTCATACTCGACCACGGGATCGGCCACAGCCTAACGGCGAACGAGCCAGAGCGCGAGGACGGCCGTGCCGGCGATCACCCGGTAGACCGCAAAGACGCCGTAGCTGTGGCGGCTCACGTAGCGAAGGAGCATGGCGATGGCAACTGCCGAGCTCCCCGCAGCCGCCAGCACTCCGACGGCGATAGGCGGCGTGATGCCCTGGTGCAACGCCTCGGGCACCTTGGCCGCGGCGGCGGCGGCGGTGATGGGGAAACTGAGCAGGAAGGAAAAAGTCGCCGCCGCCGACCGATCGAAACCAAGCGCCCGCGCCGCGGTGATCGTCGATCCGGACCGCGACACGCCGGGTATGAGCGCGAACGCTTGGGCGACTCCGATCGCCAGCGCTTCGCGCCACGTCATATGCGACAACAGCGAGCCGTGCGGCGCGACGTGGTCCGCCCACCACAGCAGTACCCCCATCACGATCAGCGTGCACCCGATGATCGGCGGCGCTCGCAAGGCACTTTCCACGACGTCGGCGAACAGCAGCCCCGCGAGGCCGGCCGGCACCGTGGCGAGCACAATGAACACCGCGCGCTTCTCGTCCACCGTCTCGGCCTTCCGCTTGCGCAGCACCTGGGAACCCGACCGGGCGAGGGCGGCCCAATCGCGACGAAAGAACCACAGGAGTGCGATGAGCGTTCCGACGTGAAGCGCAACGTCGAACGCAAGGCCGGGGTCCTGCCATCCCAGCACCCACGGCGTCAGGGCGAGATGGGCACTGGAGCTGATGGGCAGAAACTCGGCGAGCCCCTGGACGATCCCGAGGACCAGGGCCTGAAACACTGTCATGGCGTCCGAGGTAAAGGGCTCATGCCTGCGCCTGACCCCAAACCTAACGACCTGACGTAGAGGGCCTCGTACTGTGACACGATCGCATCACGCGCGAAACGCTCCCGTGCGTCCTGCGCGCCCTGGATCGAGAACGCGCGCCACTTCGCTTCGTCACGCAATAGGTCGATCCCGCCGGCGGCCATGCCTTCGACATCGCCCACGTCGCGCAGGACACCGGTTTCCCCGTCACGGACGACCTCCGGCAATCCCCCCGTGCGGCATCCGATCACCGGCACGCCGGTCGCGAGCGCCTCGAGTGCGCTGAGCCCGAACGACTCCTTCTCGGTCGGCAGCAGGAACAGCTCGGCGCTGGCCAGCAGCGGCGCTATCGCGTCGATCTTGCCGAGGAAGTGCACGTGTTCGGAGACGCCGAGCAGCTTGACTTCGTCCTCGGCTTCGGGCCGCTCCGGTCCGTCACCCACCATCACGAGGCTCGAAGGAATCGCGTGATTCACGCGCGCGAAAATGCGAACCACGTCGCGGACACGTTTGACCGGGCGGAAATTCGAAATGTGCATGAGCACCCGCCGGCCGGACATGCGGTCGCGCAGGAGCGGGGTATACCGACTCCGATCGTAGACTCGGGGGTCCACGAAGTTGTAGATCACTTCGACGTCGCAGCCGGCACAACCGAAGGCGTGGAACGTCTCCTCGCGCAAGTACTGCGAGACGGCCGTGATGCGGTCCGACCGCTCGATGGAGAACTTGGTGATGGCGTGGAACGACCGATCCTGCCCGACGATGGTGATGTCTGTCCCATGCAGCGTCGTGATGACCGCGACGTCGTCGCCGGTCTCCCGCAGCATTTCCTTGGCGATCCACGCGCTGGTGGCGTGGGGAATCGCATAGTGCACGTGCAGCAGGTCGAGCGAATGCGAGCGGACCACTTCGTGCATCCGCACGGCGAGCGCGAGATCGTACGGCGGATACTCAAACAGCGGATAGCGCCCGACGTCCACCTCATGAAAGAAGACGCCGGGGAGAAATGCCGGAAGGCGGAACGGCTGCGCGTATGTGATGAAATGGACTTCGTGACCGCGCAGGGCCAACGCAATTCCGAGCTCGGTCGCCATCGCGCCCGAGCCACCGTAGGTCGGATAACAGGTAATGCCGATTCTCACATCGCCTCCCGTGTGCGCCACCAGTCCAGGGCGCGGTCTGTCCCTCCCGATTCTTCCAGGTCGACCGTCGTCACCGCATCCGGATCCAGCTGGTGCCGTAGCCATGTACGCTGTCGCTTGGCAAACTGGCGCGTCCGGATGACGACTTGCTGTCGGGCCCTTTCCAGATCGAGGCGGCCGAGCACGACCTGACGAATCGACTCATACCCGGTAGCGTTCCAGGCCGGCGCCCCATGTGGAACGATCGGTGCGAGCGCGCGAACCTCGTCGAGCCATCCCGCGGCGAGCATGGCATCCACTCGTGACGCCATGCGGTGAGCCAGTGCAGCACCACGTTCGACGATGAGGTAGGACGGAGCGAAGCGCGGTCGTCGAGGGGCGCGCTCGTACCACGCGGTGATCGGCGTGCCGGTGAGCACCGCGACTTCCACGGCGCGGAGCAGTTGCGTTCGTCCAAGATGCGCGCGGGGAGGATCCAGGCGTTCCACCTGGCGCCGCAGGTCGCTCGTGGAGTGGGCCGCCAGCTGGTCCGCGAGCGCGGCACGCTCGAGAGGGTCAAGGGGCGGCTCCTCGAACAGCGGCTCGAACAGCGCGCGGAGATAGAGGCCGGTCCCCCCGACCAGCAGGGGCACCTGCCCGGCGTCGAGCGCGGCCAGGATCGCCGCTTCGGCCTCACTCGCCCAGCGCGCAGCCGTGAACCGCTCCGTGGGGTCCGCCACGTCGATGAGCGCGTGCGTGACCGCGGCCCGATCAGCAGCCGACGGTTTGCCGGTGCCGACGTCGAATCCGCGGTAGATCTGCCGCGAATCGGCGCTGATGATGGCCACGGGTGCCGTCTCCGCGAACCGCAGCGCAAGGGCCGACTTTCCCGCACCGGTGGGACCGGCGATGACCGGCAGCCTAACGACGCCCAAAACGCCGATCCAGTTCATCCCACGACAGGCGCACGATCGTCGCTCTTCCGTGCACGTCGTGCGCCGGAAGCGTGGACCGGGCGAGCGCGCGGAACAGCGCCTTCATCTCGTCCGGCGACAGCGGGTCGCCAGCTTTCACCGCCGCCTTGCAGGCCACCGTCGCCGCCAGCCGCTCATGGCGCGCGTGCGCCGCCGCTTCACGACCACCGCTCAGCGCGGCCAGCGACTCGCGAAGACAGCGCAGGGCGTCGAATCGCGGGTGGGGCGTGGGCACCGCGTTGAGGAGGAGCGTGTGTCCACCAAAGCTTTCAATCTCGTAGCCAACGCGCCGAAACAGCTCGGCGTGCGCCTCGAACGCGTCTGCGTCGTCAGGCGAGAGATGCACGGTTTCGGCGAAGAGCAGGCGCTGCGACGGCGACGCGCCACCCTCCACGGCACCGAGAAACTTCTCGTACAACACGCGTTCATGGGCCGAGTGCTGGTCAATGAGGATCACCCCCTCCTCGTGCTCGTACATGAGATAGGTGCGGCGAAGCTGCACCAGCTCGGGAACCATGAGCTCCGCGTCGAGCGGCTCGAGGGACTCGTCACTGCGGATGCCTGCCCGGCCGTCATCGGACGTGATGCTCAACGCTACGCCGGCGAACAGGCCGTCCGTGGCGCTGCGCGGCCCCGGCAGTGGAGGCGTCGTCGGCTGCGGGACGACCGCGCCCTGCCCCGGTGACCATGCCCGTCCCACCCATGGTGCGGCATCGCCGGTGCCTAACGCGCGCTGCACGATCTGCTCGATGGCCCGCTCCAGCGCCCATCGGTTGTGGAATCGCACCTCGGCCTTGGCGGGGTGCACGTTCACGTCCACGTCCTCCGCGGGAACCGTGAGCTCGAGGATGAACGACGGCCGCACCCCGGGCGGGAGAGTGGAGCGATACGCCGTCTCGACCGCGCGCGCGACGCCCAGGTCGCGCACCGGACGTCCGTTCACCACGACGAACGCGCGGCGCGATGCCATCCCGACATCGGCGGGCCGCTCGACCAGTCCATGCGCGCGCACGGCGCCCGACACCCCCTCGACGTCAAGAAAACGATCGGCGTACTCGCCACCCCAAATCGCGGCGACGCGCGCACGCAGCGAGGGAGCCGGCGGTAGGAGCAGCGCCTCCCGTCCGTCGGAGGTCACGCGAAAGCGCACGTCGCGGCGCGTCAAGGCAACGGTGACGACCGTGTCGGCGATCGCACGCCACTCGGAGCGCCCGCTCCGCAGGAATTTCTGCCGCGCGGGTGTGTTGTAGAACAGGTGCCCCACCTGAACCGTGGTGCCACGGCGCCGCGCGGTCCCTGTCACCGTTTCCACCGCTCCTCCCGACGACCGGACGAGGGTGCCGTCGCCGTCCGTCGTCGCGGTCAGGAGCTCGAGCCGTGAGACCGAGGCGATCGCCGGCAACGCCTCTCCGCGAAATCCGTAACTCGACACGCCGACCAGGTCACTGGCCTGTCGGATCTTGGACGTGGCGTGGCGCGCCAGGGCGAGCACCGCGTCATCCGGCTCAATCCCGCTGACGTCGTCGCTCACGCGGATCGGCGTGCGCCCACCCTCCTCAACATCGATCTCGTTGGACGTCGCCCGCGCATCAAGCGAGTTCTCCAC
>JBQTIW010000291.1:0-15111 GCA_052387735.1 Gemmatimonadaceae bacterium | reverse complement strand
GATGCTGTTCACGAGGTCCACGTGCTCCTGCACGTACGGATTCACGCGCGGACCGCCATACACGAATGGCGCCGGACCATCGATCCTGGTTCCCGGATCCGACGTCCCTCGTGTCCCGCGGAACGACTCGCCCACGTGGTCCGCGCAGCCGTCGATCTGCCGGCACATGCTCGCGACATGCACGCCGTTGGGATACTCCAGATCCACGCTGAAGTGATCGAAGATATGCCCGAACTCCGTGCCCGTGCGCCATTGCCGGCCCCCCACTCCCACCGCCTGCACGGGATGCGCTCCCAGCACCCAGTTCGCCACATCGATGTTGTGGATGTGTTGTTCGACGACGTGGTCGCCCGACAGCCACGTGAAGTACAGCCAGTTGCGGATCTGCCACTCGGCGTCGGTCCACTCGGACTTGCGGGCCGCGTGCCACAGGCCCCCCTGGTTCCAGAACACCTGGCCGGAGACCACCTCACCGATCGCGCCGGCGTGAATGCGCTCGATCACGGCGCGATAGCCGGGATCGTGCCGCCGCTGCGTACCGGCAACGATCGCGAGTCCCTTGGCCCTGGCAAGCTCCGCCGACGCAAGCACCGAGCGAATGCCGGTCGGGTCCACGGCCACCGGTTTCTCCATGAACACGTGCTTGCCGCCCGCGATGGCCGCTGCGAGATGAGAGGGGCGGAAGCCCGGCGCCGTCGCCAGAATGACCAGATCGACCCCACTGCCGATGACCTTCTCATAGGCGTCGAGTCCGCTGAACGAACTCGCGTCGTCCACCTTGAGCTTCGCCGCAAGCCCGGGATCGTCCGCCGCGGCCCTGGTGAGGCTCCCTCGGCACGCCGCCACGCGGTCGGCGAAGACGTCCCCCACAGCGACCAGCTCGACGCCGTCGTTGCCACGCAGGCAGTCTCGCGCGGCACCCGTACCCCGGCCGCCACAGCCGACGAGTCCAATGCGCAGCGTCGCCGCGGAGTGCCACGGCATGCCATCCAGAGGCCGGGCAAAGGCGAGAGCAGCCGTGGCGCCGAACGACGTGTTCACGAATCGCCGGCGGGAGAGGCCTGGGGAGGATGACATTGAGGAATCGCTCTTGATCGTTCTATGGGTCACGCACGACACGGAACCCCACAAAGGGACCGTCGCTCAGCCACCAGCTGCTCTTGGGAATCTGCGGGTCACGCTCGTTCCACGCATCGGTCTGTCGCGCCCGACTTCGGGGGCCGACCCTGTCACGCGGGTCGCGGAACGACCCTCCCCTGGCCACCAGTCCGCCGTCGTTGGGGACGACCCATTCGAGCACGTTCCCGAACAGATCATGCAGTCCAAGTGCGTCGGACGCCTTGGTTCCCGCCGCGTGCGTCGAGCCTCCGGCATTGCCGACGTGCCACGCCATGGCATCCAGCCGCCCGCCATCACCATCCGGCAGGGCAAGATCGGCGACCCGCTGCCACTCCGCTTCGGTCGGCAACCGGTACTTCCCGCCCGTCACGGACGAAAGCCACGCGCAGAACGCTTCGGCTGCGCCCCGGGTGACGCTGATGACGGGGAACCCCTTGTGGCCGAACCCGTAGTCGGGATTCCCGTAGGGCCGGGAGGGCCCCGCGATTGCATCGGCACCAGCGGCGGCATAGCGGGGCGAAGGCTGGCGGCTCAGCGTGAAGGCATCGTATGCCTCCCACAGCACTTCGGTGCGTCCAATCAGAAACGGCGTCACCTCGATCGTGCGACGGCCGTTAGGCGTGTCCAGCCGCGCGGCACCTCCGCTCACACGGACCAGCTCGAGCGTCACGAGTGTGCCCGGAATGCTGTCGCGGATGACGTGTTGCGCGCCGGCGGACACCCCGGCGAACAGGGACCCGATCGCTACAAACACGCTGGCGGGCGGCAGGGCGTGAGAACGGCGTGAACGTCGGCGATACGGCACGGTCTCAGGCTATTACCTTCGACGTCGCATGTCCACCATCGCCCGGTTCCGCCACGCCTTCTCCTCGTGCCTCCTCTGCCTTGGCGCGACCACGGCCGGCGCACAGGACCGATTCGTCTTCACCGAGATCCACATGGGCATGGCCGTGCGGATCACCGGATACGCGCCTAACGAGAGCAGTGCCCGTGTGGCGGCGCAGGCCGCGTTCGCCGAGATCGCGCGGCTCGAGGACATCTTCTCCGACTATCGCCCGTCCGCCGAAGTGCGCCGGCTCTCGGGGCAGGCTCGCGGGTGGATCCCGGTGAGCGAGGAGTTGTTCATTGTCCTGGACAAGGCCCTGCTGGTCGCACGCTTCAGCCATGGCGCGTTCGATCCTACCGTGGGACCGATGGTCGCTCTCTGGCGGGAGAGCCGCCGGACGGGTCGGCTGCCGCACCCGGACAGCCTTGCCACGGCCCGCGGCCGTACGGGATGGGCGAAGGTCGCGCTCGATACTGCGAACCGGGCCGTCCAACTCGCGCAACCAGGTATGCGCCTCGACCTGGGCGGCATTGCGAAGGGCTTCATTCTACAGCGCGCCCGTGACGTGCTGCGGCGCCACGGCGTCGATGCGTCGCTCATCCAAGCGGGAGGCGATCTGGTGGTCGGTGCCGCGCCACCGGGGCGGGCGGGCTGGCGGGTCGATCTCGCCACGGAAGACACGGCGCTGCGTCGCGCGGCGCGTGCCCTGATCAACGCGGCCGTCGCGACATCCGGCCCCGCTGCGCAATCGATCAGTGCCGGTCGCCGCCGGTACTCCCACGTCATCGATCCACACACGGGCCTGGGCCTCGCGAGCGACAGGATGGCCACGGTCATCGGGAGTGACGCTGCGCTCGCCGATGCCGCCGCCACGGCGGCCACCGTGCTGGGCCTCGTTCGCGGGCAGGTGTTTCTGCAACGCCTGATCGGCGTGCAGGGTCGCGTGGAACGAATCCGGGGTGCGAAAAAACAGAACGGCCCCTGACGTGAAGGGGCCGTTCCGGTCCTGCGGTCCTCTACGAAGAGCTTACTGCGACGAGATCGCGCCGGCGGTTGCGCCCTTCGTCTCGACGACGAAGACCACGCGGCGGTTCGCTTCCGCACCAGGCATGTCGCGCTCGGCGCCCTCGACGACCAGACGGGTCTCGCCAAGTCCAACTGCACGCAGCGACACACCGGAGATGCCGGACTGCGTCAGGTACGACGACACGTTCTCGGCACGACGCTGCGACAGCTGCAGGTTGTACCGCGGAGCACCGGCCGGATCGGCAAAGCCTTCCACCGTCACGAGCGCGCCGCCGTAGTACTTGTTCACGACCTGGACAAAGCGATCCAGCGCCGGACGATCTTCATCACGCACCGTCGCATCGTCGTATGCGAAGTTCACCGGGAACGCGAACTTCATCCCATTTTCCATCGCCGTGATCTTCGCGCCGAACTCGGTGCGCAGCGCAGTGAGATCCTGACGCAGCGCCGCGACGTCCGTCTTCAACGTGGCGATTTCAGACTTCACACCGGTGAACTCGGTGCGCATTTCCGTCGAGATGGCACTATCGGCCGCGGTGCGCTCCGAGCGCTCCGTGGTCAGGCCGGTCGACACCTGATTGCGAACGTACCCCTTCGTGGCGCAGGCGCTCAGGGCCACGATGGCAAGCGCTGCTGCCGAGAAACTCCGAATGTTGATCATGGCTACCCCTCAGGTAGGCTTGTCAGGTTGGATTTGCCATGCCGCCGCGCGCGGAAGCTACTGCGGCCAAAGCGGTCCAGGCAGGGCGTAGTATATGTGGGGCAAAGAATTCCGCGTGTGATCGCAATCACACGATAACCATCACCTAATCAACCCCATTCGTCACTGTGCGGGAACGCACATGTTAAAGCGGACAAATCACCCAGTGTGCCTCTCGCGGGTAAGAGCTGCCTAACCCTAGAGGTCGAGCGTGAGTTGCTTCGTGCAGAAGCTGGCACGATGATGCGGCGATGCACCGTGTGCGTCGATCGCCGCGAGATGATGCGGTGTGGCGTAGCCCACGTTGTGATCCCAACCGTACTGCGGATAGCGTGGCGCGAGCAATGTCATGAGGTGGTCGCGCATGACCTTCGCGATGATCGACGCACACGCCACGGAGTAACACTTGCCGTCGCCGCCGACGACCGCAGTGTGCGTCGTGCCCAACGTCCGGATCGGCCGGCCGTCGACGACGAGGTGATCGATGGCGACGCCTAACGCGATCAGTGCGCGCCGCATGGCGAGCGTGGTCGCGTTGTAGATGTTCACGCGATCGATCTCGCGTGCCGATGCCGCGCCGATCGCGATCTTCACCGCCCGCTCGCGGATGCGCAGCGCGAGCTCCTCGCGGACGGCCGGCGCCAGTCGCTTGGAGTCGTCCACGCCCCGGATGGCACGCATGCCGGCCGGCATGATCACGGCACACGCGACGACGGGGCCCGCCAGGGGGCCCCGTCCGACTTCATCCATACCCGCGAGACACGGTCCGTGCTCCTCGCGGAGCTGCTTCTCGATGGTGGTCCAGCGAGAGCCCACGCCCCTCGTCCCTAACCTTCGGCGGCGGGAGCTCCGGTGGTCGGCACGGCGACGCGCGTCTTCTTTTCGCGGATGCGCGTGGCCTTGCCCACGAGGTTGCGCAGGTAATACAGCTTGGCGCGACGCACGCGGCCGCGACGGACCACCGTGATCTCGGCGAGCATCGGCGAGTGCACAGGGAAGATTCGCTCGACCCCCACGCCGTTGCTGATCTTGCGAACCGTGAACGTCTCACTGACGCCAGCACCACGACGGGCAATACACACGCCTTCGAACGCCTGCAGCCGCTCCTTGTCGCCTTCTTTCACGCGGACATTCACGCGCACGGTATCGCCCGGGCGGAAGGGCGGGAGGGACTTTCGCATCCACTCCTTTTGAGTTTCGATGAAGGCGTGCATATGAGGCTCGGGGCTAGAAAGGTCCGCCGCCCGGCAAAAGGCTGCTTTTGAGAACCCTGAAGCTAACCCGTTGGGAATCCGGGGGGTAGGGCCGAGCGCGCTATCGCCCCTCCAGCAGGCGCCCGCTCCAGACCGCGCGCTCGTCGGCTCCTCGAAGCGTGATGGCGAAGCCCACGGGGCGCGACTGCAGTTCCTCGACGAGGACGGAAGCTCGCGTCGAGGCGACCACGCTGGCGGTCCCGCGAAGTTCGATGAAGCGATCGCGAAGCCCACCATCCGTGAACAACACGACCACGGGGGACTCTGCGCGGCCGCCGGCGCCAACGGTGGTGAGGAAGGCGCCGGTGATCAGTTCCGCGTCCGGGTTCCGAAGGCGGATGTGGTACTCGAACCGATCCCCTCGAAGCTCGAGCGTCACCCGAGCCTGGAGGCTGTTGAACGGAGGACGTCGCCCCGGAGCGCTCGTCAGGCCGAACTCCCACACCTCGGCGTGAAACGCGCTGGCCGGTGCGCTGCTCTCACGGCTTCCGGCGACGACCCGCAGCTCACTGGTCAGGGCTGGCGGCGTGAGCGGCTGGCACCCGGCTGCGCAGGCGCATCCGATCGCGAGGCCACTGATGAGGGAGCGAGCGTGCCGCATGGGCCCGATAGAGGAAACGTGCCGACGAGGCTGCCTGACGTGCGGGTAACTTGCAAGGTCGGGGCCGGGTGAGCTAGTCCCCGGCCTCTTCCTTGGACAGGCGCTGATCATCGCTTCGTTTGTGCGTCAGTTTCCGGCCTTCGGCGGCGCGCCACTCGGCGATGCGCTCGTGGTGGCCGGACAGCAGGATCTCGGGTACGGCGAGACCGCGGAACACGGGTGGCCTGGTGTAGCTCGGGGCGCTCAGTCCCGTCTCGTTATCGAAGAAGGAGTCGGTGCGGGCGCTGTCGTGATCGGACATGGCCCCAGGGAGGAGGCGCACCACCGCGTCGACGATTGCCAATGCCGCCGGTTCACCACCGCTCAACACGAAGTCACCGAGGGACAGTACCTCGGTCGCAAGGTAATCGGCGACGCGCTGATCGACGTCCTTGAAGTGGCCGCACAGGAGGGTGAGCTCGTCGCCCGCGGCGAAGCGCTTGGCGTCAGCCTGCGTGAACGTGCGGCCCCGAGGCGATAGCAGCACGATCGGCGCCACGCTGCCTAACGCTTCGACCGCCTCGAAGAACGGTTCGGGCTTCATCACCATCCCCGCTCCGCCGCCGTAGGGATAGTCGTCCACGGTGCGATGGCGGTCGTGCGTGTAGTCTCGCAGGTTCGCCACCCGGTACGATACACTTCCCGCACCCGCCGCCTGCGCCGGGATGGACAGGGCGAGTGGCGCGGCGAAGTAGTCGGGGAAAATGGTGACGATGGTGATGGTGAGGGGCACTTCGGGATTGGGGACTGGGGCGGGGCTAGTCGAACATGCCGTCGGGGGGCGTGATGACAAGTTCCCTGGCCTCGAGGTCGACGCGGTCGACGAACTCCAGTTCGTAGGGGACCAGGGTCGTGCCTTCGGGACGCTGGATTTCGAGCAGGAGGCGTCCCGCCACCTCGAAGGTGCCGATGACGGGCCCGATCGCGGTGCCGTCGCTAAGCATCAGCTGCAGGCCGACGAGCTGGTGCACGAAGATCTCGTCTTCGGCCGGCGGCGCCAGCTCGGACTCTGGCACGAGGAGGAAGCGGTCGCGCCATTTTTCCGCTTCGGTCCGGTCGGGAATCTCCTCGAAGGTGACGAGCAGGAGGTCCTTGAATGGCCGCATGTCTTCCACGCGCAGCAGTCGGCGGTCCGGGGCCACATCCCCGGACACCGTACCGACAAAGACACGAGCGCCGGGCGCAAAGATCGCGTCCGGCGTTTCGGTCTGCGGCTCGATCAGCAGCTCCCCCCGGATGCCATGGGCCTTGCGGATCCGACCCACGATGACGAGAGGTGCGTCCGCCTCGGGCGTAGAGCGCACCGCGATCGGCTATGCCTCGTCCGCCTTGTCTTCGGCGAGCGGGACGGCGCCGGACTGCAGCTTCTTGGCAAGTCGGGCTTCGTGGCGGGCCTTGAGCACGCCCGCGCGGCGCAGGATCGACCGGACGGTATCGCTGGGCTGCGCGCCGACGTCGAGCCAGTGGTTGGCGCGCTCGGTTTTGAGGGTGACGCTGTTCTCCTTGAGGCGCGGCTGATACGTCCCGATGATTTCGATGAATCGTCCATCGCGCGGCATGGTGGATTCGGTGACCACGATGCGGTAGGCGGGCAACTTCTTGCGCCCCTCGCGACGGAGACGAATGCGAACTGCCATCTGTGCTGTTCCTCTTGGTTTGGAGAACCGGTCCCACTCGGGCTCATCGCGTATCTCGGCACATCCGAGCCGCACCCGGTTTCTGCGTGTTACCCACTACCCACTGAAGTTACTCGCTACCCGCGGCCAAACGGCAGTCCCATCCGGCCACCAGTGGCGGCCTTCTTCATCATCTTCTGCATGTCTCGAAACTGTTCAAGCAGGCGGTTGATCTCGTTGATCGGCCGGCCGCTTCCCCTGGAGATGCGCGAACGGCGGGACCCGTTGATCAGCGTGGGATCTTTCCGCTCTTCCCTGGTCATCGACAGGACGATGGCCTCGACATGCTTCATGCGTTTGGGGTCGAGGTTGGCCTGCTTGAGCATCTTGCTGTTGACCCCGGGGAGCATCTTCAACACGCCTTCGAGGGGCCCCAGCTTCTGCATCTGCTTCATGGCGGTGAGGAAGTCCTCGAGGTCGAGGCCCTGCTTTTTGACCTTCTTCTCGAGCTTTTTTGCGTCCGCGACGTCGATCGCTTCCTGCGCTTTCTCCACGAGCGAGAGCACGTCACCCATCTGGAGGATGCGACCGGCCATGCGGTCGGGATGGAACTCCTCCAGGGCCTCGCTCTTCTCGCCGACACCGATGTATTTGATCGGCTTCTTCGTGGTGCCGTAGATGGACAGGGCGGCGCCACCACGCGCGTCGCCATCCATCTTGGTGAGGATCACGCCGGTGATGCCTAACGTCTTGTTGAAGCCGTCGGCAATGCGTACCGCGTCCTGTCCCGTCATGCCATCGGCAACGAGCAGGATCTCGTCGGGGTGGACCGCGTCCCGCACCCGCACGAGCTCCTGCATCATCTCGTCGTCGATCTGCAGGCGGCCGGCGGTATCGAGGATCACGACGCGATCCCGGGCGCGCTTCGCGTCGTCGATGCCGGCGCGGGCGATCTTCACCACATCCTGCGTCGACCGGTCGGCATGGACCGGGACGTCCAGCTGCGCGCCTAACGTCTCGAGCTGGTCGATGGCGGCCGGGCGATAGACGTCGGCGGCGACGAGCCGCGTCGGGCGCCCTTCGCTCTTGAGCCGTCGCGCCAGCTTGGCCGCGGTCGTGGTTTTCCCCGAGCCCTGCAGCCCCACCAGCATGACTACCGTTGGCGGCACCGAACTGAGCTTCAACCCCTCGCGCTGCTCCCCCAGCATCCCGGTGAGCTCGTCGTGCACGATCTTGACCAGCTGCTGGGCCGGGGCGACCGTGCGGATCTGGGAAGCGCCGATCGCCTTCTTCTCGACGCGCTCGAGGAACTCGCGCGTCAGTTGAAACGATACGTCAGCTTCGAGCAGCACGCGCCGAATCTCGCGAAGCCCGTCTTTGATGTCGGCATCCGTCAGGACACCGCGCCCGCGAAGCTTGGCGAAAACGCCGGAGATTTTGTCTGAGAGCTCGTCAAACATAGAGCCTTGAAACGTAAGCGAACGTCCAAGCTCAATCAACTAACGGTCTTAGCCTCAGCTACCGGTCTTAGCCTCCAGGATCGCAGAAGAGAGGGAACCCGAGATTCGGTCCGCTGTCGCTGACGAAACCGTGGCGACGCCGGGCTCGGGTCGTCTCCGACAGTGAGCGTGATCACATGCAGCATCTGCTGTGCGGCGTACCCTGTCCCCCACGCCTGGCCCGAGCCCATGACACACCCGTCGGTGACTGTTAGACCCCGCACAGACGCCCTACAGGCAGTCATCGTGACCGCGCTCGTCGCCGGACTGATCGCCGCCGCTGTTCAAGTCGCCATCCAGCTGACCAACGCGGTCATCCGGGGCCGCATGGTTTTCGCCAGCCGCGACGTGGTCTGGATGGCCCCCATTTCCTGGTCCGCCTTCATCCTCCTTGTCGCGCTCCCCGTCGCCGTCGTCGCGCTCGCGACGCCGCGGCTCAAGTGGCGTGCATGGAGTGTGGCGTTTTTCGGCGCATTGGTCGTGCTCTTCCTGCTGGTCCCGTACGAAGGCATCGCGACGTGGGCGGCGGTGCTGGTCGGGACTGGAGTCGGCCTGCAACTGGCGCGCATGCTCCCGACTGACTCGTCACGTTGGCCCGCGATCCTCCGCCGCTGCGCCGGTGGTCTGCTGGCCGGCTTTGGAGTCGCCGGCCTCGCGGTCAGTGCGCTCGGCGTGACGGGCGAGCGCCGCGTCATTGCCGCCCTCCCGCCCGCCGACTCCACGTCGCCTAACGTGTTGCTGGTTGTGTTCGACGTCGTCCGCGCCGCGAATCTCAGCGCGTACGGGTACGACCGCCCGACCTCGCCGATCCTTGCGAAGATCGCGCAGGAAGGCGTGATGTTCGATCGCGCCTATTCGGTCGCGCCGTGGACGCTTCCCTCGCATGCGTCGATGTTCACCGGGCGCTATCCCACCGAGCTCAGCACCTCCTATCAGCGAGCACTCGAGCCGGATCCCCCCACGTTGGCCGAAGCCTTCCGCGATCACGGGTACCGCACCGCCGGGTTTACCGCGAACGAGGTCTACACGGCCTGGGACTCCCGGCTCAATCGCGGGTTCGAGCGGTGGAGTGACTATCAGCGCACCTGGAATCAGATCCGGCTGAGCGGCCTGCCCTGGCAGACTCACATGGTGCGCGAGCTGCGCGGTGCGCGGACGCTTCGCGAGGCAGCCGTTGCCGTGCGCTACTTTCCGCTGCGCGCGCCGACCAACCTCCCGTTCGACGTGAAGCACAGCGACGTCGTCTCGCGCGACTTCCTGGAGTGGCAGCGGTCCCTCCCCAGCGACCGACCCTTTTTCGCGTTCCTCAATCTTTTCGACGCCCACCGCCCACGGTTCGCGCCCCCCGACGTGCAGCGGCGCTTCCAGGGGCGCAAGATCCAGTTCGATCGGTACGACAGCGCCATCGCATTCATGGATCAGCAGCTGGGACTCATCCTCGACTCGTTGCGCACTCGCGGACAGCTCGATCGCACCGTGGTCGCCATCGTCGGTGACCACGGGGAGTTGTTAGGCGAGCACACGTTCGTTGGACACTCCAACACACTGTACCGGGATGTCCTGTGGGTGCCGTTCCTGCTGCGGTACCCGCCGCGCATTGCGAACGGTCGCCACGTGACCGCGTCGGTCTCGCTGCGTGATCTGGGCGCAACGCTGCTGGACCTTTCGGGGGTCGCCGCGCCTCCCGGCTTCGGTGGCTCGTCGTTGGCGCCGCTTGTCGGCGATTCGACATTGCGGGCCCCCAGCCCCGTCTTCTCCTTTGCGCACCACGGAGTGAACGTCGACGCCAAGTTTCCCAACTCGCGAGGCGTGTTGTTCTCCATCGTGCTGGACTCGGTTCACTACATTCGGCATCCCGGCAAAGAACTTCTGTTCAACCTCGCCGCCGATGGAGCCGAGGAACACAACCTGCTGACCGATGTGAACTACGCAGCACGGGTGCAGCTGGCGCGGCGACTGGTCGACTCGCTATCGCACCAGGCCAACCGGCCCTGACGAACGACGCTACCGTACGGACGACGAGGCTGCGGCGTTCGCGCCCAGCAGCTCGCTCCGCACGAGGGCCTCGAGTCGCGTCGCAATGAGCCGATGACCGAGTGGGTTGGGGTGACGGTCCCACGCGGCCACGGTGAGCGACTGGGCATCGTGCCCGGCGTATACGTCAGACAGATCGTGCACCTCGAAGCCGGACTCTCGCGCGATCCGCAGGATGAGGTCGATTTCGTGCCGCGGAAACTTGTCGGTCGGCATCGGAATGGCGACATACAGCAGGCGCTCCACACCCATCCGTTGCGTGGCCGTCGAAATGCGACGCAACGCGGTGCGGGCCAGATGCTCCCGGTACGGCCGCATCAGCTCGAGCGCCGTTTTGGAGTCGGCTACGTCTCGCAGTCCGAGCGTGACGGACGCGGCCTGAATGAGGGAGTCGTCCACGACGCGGCCGTTGCGTGCTTCGATGTAGACCCAGTCGCCCAGCCGATCGAAGTCCAGGGCATGCCCCACCACGACCACGGCGCGAGGTTTGAACCGCGCCAGTCGGCCGTTCTCGGCGATCTCGGCCTGCTGCCGGAGGCTCCAGCGCGGCATGGCAAAGTTGAGGATCTCGAACGCCCCCTGTCCCCGGGCCTGCCGCTCACGACTGATGTTGCGTTCTACCAGGGCCTCGAAGACGTCGCGGTCTCCCACCCCCATGCCTAACACATACGATTGGCCCAGCAGCGCTACGCGGTAGGTATTTGCGGCAGGCGTTTCCGCGTACTCGCCGTCGCGCATGCCGTAGCGATTGGTGCGGAACGGCACGCCGTCAAACACGACGGACTTGAGGGGCACGAGCTCCGTGTGCAAGGTGTTGTCCAGCTCCCGGAGCACCCCGAGATCGCGCAGACTCGGCGCATTCTCTCCCCGCTGGGCATAGAGGTCCCACAGCTGCCCATTGAGCTTGTTGGCCCCCACCAGGTTTTCGTAATACCCCCGCTGCAGCTCGTCCGCGTCGCGCGCATTGAGATCGATGGTCCGCAGGTCGAGGGCCAGCGAACCTAACGAGGGATGCCACCGGGCCACGGTTCCCTGACCGGCGGCCCACAGCACGAGCAGCGCCGCGAAACTCCCGTAGCTCGAGAGCTGCACGCGGCGCTTCCCGGGCGCAGGGTCCTGGAACCCGAACCGCTGCACGATCGTGGACGTCGCGAAGAGCGTGAACAGCAGCGCGAGCAGGCCGGCAAGGCCCGGCCACGTGAAGCGTGCCGCCCGGAGCGTGTCGGCGTACAGGCCGAAACTCGGGCTGTTCCACAGCGTCCAGAGCGCGCAGATCGTCCCGAACACTCCCACCGTCCCGAGGCCGAGGCGCATGCTCCGGGGCCAGGAGAGTCGCGACTGCCCGAGCTGGCGCTGCCGGCCCTGCTTCGACTCGCGCAGCGATGCGTAGACCATGATCGCGCCAAACACGGCCCAGAATGCCGCATCGGTCCCGCTCCACAGCCACACCCCGAGAATCCAGAACCACTGGTACGAGTGCGTCGACCAGCTGACGAGGAAGACGGCACAGACTGACAGACCGAGGGCCACGCGCTCGCCCCATTTCTTCGACCCGAAGAAGGTGGGATAGAACACCACCTTCATCATGAAGTCCTTCCAATAGATGTTGATGCGCCGCCAGAAATCCGAGAAGGAGCTGGCGAGGTAAAAGAAGCGATGCGTCTCCGGCAGCCGGAAGCCGAACAGGTGCAGCATGCCGACGACAAGGTGAAACTGGCCCGACACGCGGAGATACAGGCCGTAGTTGGCCACCGCGTATTGCACGTAGTCGCCTAACGTGTGCACGTCTCTGGGCGAAAGCGTGAAGTGCTCGTAGATCACCCGGTAGGTCAGCAGATGCACCACGCCCCGCAGCATCCAGGCGACGCCTTCGCGGTAGATCTCGAGCGGCGGCTTGTCGAACCAGGTGCGCTTGAACGTCGCATAGTCCACCACGGGGAACAGCGGGAAGGCGACGTTCGGCAGCATGAAGAAGTACGACAACGCCCGCGCCCACTCGATAGGGCCCTTCTGGTGCCGCAGGTCGTACATGTAGGCGATCAGGCGGAACATGAACATCGAGCCGAGGATCGGCCAAATCGCCGCCGACCACGGAATCCCGATCACTCCCGAGCGCGCCACAGCGAGCAGCGTCGCAATAACCAGCAACAGCCCGACACGCCACCAAAAGCCCACCGGCAGGTGACAGATGGCGACGATGCCGACGCCAAGCCCGGCGAGCCACAGGGTCTGCGTCGTGCCGAATACCGCCCAGATCGTAGTCGCCGAAATCGCAAGGAAAAACGGGAGCCGCGCTCGATCAGTCAGAAAATGGTGAATGACAAATCCGGCGGCGGCGATGGGGGCCACTCGGCCGTAGAAGGCGGGGCTCTCGATCTGAAACGCTGCCATCAGCCAGACGATGACACCCACCTGGATCGCGACCGGGGCAATCTCCCGGAGCCCATTCAGAGAAAGGCGGCCGGTGGCCACAATGCCGGCGATACCGCGCGCCGGGGTCGTCGGCAACGGGTTCGCGATGGAGCTCCCCGCTGCGGAGGAGGAATCGGTCATTGAGGTCGGAACGGGAGGCGACCGGGCGTATGGTAAGGAAGGCGCTGCGGTCTGAACAGCACACTTTGGGCCAGACGATCAGCTCGGGGAGAGGAATGGCCTCCGCCGAGCTCGACTCCCCAGGACCGCATCAGAACGACCTCGCGATCCCAATCCAGGGACTCTGACTGGGTTCCCGCCAATCCGAGCGCCGAACGAAGGGGAGGTTGCGGAAGCCGCCGGTTCGCGGGCGCGGCGGAATGCAGCTGGGATCCTTAGTTTCCATGCTCCGTTTCGCCCTTGGCTCCCGACCCACTGGACATGTCTCGGCCTCAGCGACGTGACGAAATCCTCGGCCAGGAACTCCCGCCCCAGCTCCCGCTGATGGCGCTGCGCTCCACGATTGTGTATCCGCTCGGCACCATCGCCGTGCAGATGGGTGCGCCGGAGAACCTGTCGCTGCTGCGGGCAAATGAGGACCCCGGCCTGATCGTGGCACTGGTGGTCACGAGCGGCGACGCCGACGATGCCGTCGACAATCAGAAGTTCGTCGGTCGGGTTGGCGTTGCGGCGCGGGTCCACGAGCGCATCAACCTTCCGGGTGACACGGTGCAGATCACGTTGCAGGGGCTGCGCCGCATCACCATCGAATCGATCGAACAGCAGGAGCCGTTCGTGATCGCCGGCGTGCGGCCGGCGCGAGAGCTCCCGGCCGACCCTAACGATCTGGATGATCTCGTCGCGCGCATCGTGTCGGCGGCCGAGACGCTGGCCGATCTCGTCGAACGCATACCCGACGAGGTCCCGCAGATCCTCAAGATGAACGTGTCCGATCCGGGCCGCTTCGGCGATCTCGCAGCCACGAACATGAACTTCAGGATTTCGGACAAGGACGAGGTCCTGCAGCGGCTCGACATCGGCCAGCGGCTCCGGTTCATCCTCTCGCGCCTCGAGCGCGAAGTGGCGCGTGCCCGCGTGATGGAGGACGTGAAGAAGCAGACCGAGGTGAAGATCGAGCAACATCAGCGCGAGTTCTATCTGCGTCAGCAGCTGCGCGCGATCCAGGCCGAATTGGGCGAGACGGATCCCGGTGAGAAGGACGCGGTGGAGCTCCTCAAGAAAATCGACGATGCCAGGCTCCCCGAGCGTGTGGGGCAGGAAGCGCGGCGTGAAACCGAGCGCCTGCGCATGCTCTCGCCGGCATCGAGCGAATACCAGGTGATCCGCAACTACCTGGACTGGATCCTCAGCCTGCCGTGGCACAAGCGCAGCGGCGACGAGCTGATCGAGCTCGCCAAGGTGGAGGAAGCGCTGGACGGGCGGCACTACGGCCTGATGGAGGCGAAGGAGCGGATCATCGAGTTTCTCGCCGTGCGCAAGCTGCGAGGTGGCGATGCGCACGGCCCGATCCTCTGCTTCGTGGGCCCGCCGGGCACCGGGAAGACCTCGTTAGGCGAGGCGATTGCCAAATCGATCGGTCGCGCCTTCTATCGCATCAGCGTGGGCGGCGTGCGCGACGAAGCCGAGATCCGCGGTCACCGTCGCACGTACGTGGGCGCAATGCCGGGCCTCCTGCTCCAGGCGCTGCGTCGGGTTGGTGTCCGCGACCCTGTGCTGATGATCGACGAGATCGACAAGATGTCCGGAGGTGGCGCGTCGGGTGACCCGACAGCCGCGATGCTTGAAGTGCTCGACCCGTCGCAGAACCACGACTTCGTCGACCACTACCTCAACCTGCCGTTCGACCTGTCGTCGGTCCTGTTCATCTGCACGGCCAACAATCTGTTCGACATTCCCGCCCCCCTCCGCGATCGCATGGAGGTCATCCGCATCGCCGGCTACACCGTAGAGGAGAAGGTCGAAATC
>JBQTIW010000290.1:0-3964 GCA_052387735.1 Gemmatimonadaceae bacterium | reverse complement strand
CACCCTCGAGAGCACGCCACGCGGCGAGATGGGAAGGTCGTGACAGCGCTGAAAAGTCGGCACCGATCCGAGGAGTTACGCCGGTTCCTGGTCCGCTATCTCCTCCGCCTGCGGGGCGCGCACCGCGCAAGGCTCCGACACAATCTGCTTAGCGATTTCAGGGAGCGCGCACCGTGTCGACGCCAACAATTCGAGTATGGCCGGCCTCAGACACGGCGATCCATCTGATCCAGTTTGAGCATGACATGCTGCAGTCACCCACGGCCTCGTCGATTTCGACCCGAAACGAACCTGCTTGCCCAGTGATGCGATACCGATGACCGGTTTGCAAACCATCATCCGGGGATACGGTCGCGAAAACAACGCCCTCAATCGAACGCAGTCGGTCGAGGACCACTGGGATGTTCATGGCGTTGCGAAACGTCACTCGAAGGACGGGGTGCCGGGTTTCCCCGGGCCCGGAACCTTTGCGAAGAGTTAAGGAATCGCTTGCAAACGACACGAGCGTTTCGTCGAGGTCTCTTGACCCTGTGGTTTCGACGGTCCAATGCGGCAGAAAGTGGCCTTTCGTGCGATGTCGTCCGGTTCGCATCATGTGCGATGCCAAGGCGGAGTCTACGAAGAGCTCGACCGCCCAGAACTGGCCTTCAGGGACAAGTCTTGAAAGCCGTGGTTGGAGCAACCAGATCTGACTCAAGACCTCCGTCAGCTGAGAGACGGTTGGGGCATTAAGGAATGTCGACGAATCCACGCCTTGAGCGGCGATCGCGACGACAGTCGGGGCGCTCGTGGCGGAAGCAGACGGACGAGGAGGCCGAATCCACTGGGCGCTAAGGGGCTGCGCTGCCAGCGCGGCTTCTAGAATCATCAAAGTCCCCACGAGGAGAGCATTCTGCTTCATCTGCTGCCACGGTTAGCGTCGTGCCGGCGGTGAACCGCTCGAACCATTTGGACGACGGGGGTTGGGGCGCTTTAGCGCATACTCATCGATGCGAATATGCACCGCGCCATCTCCATTCGCGATGTAGGTTGCAACACGAGATCCAGGGAGTGCCGCTACCACCCACTGGTTCCAAGTTGCCCTCTTCACAACTGTGCGACGATCCGGGTCAAGCACCTCTACGACTGTGCGAAACATCTTGTCGAGCGACATCTGACGATAGTCTATCTCACCCCCGACCGAGGGCCAAGCTTCACGCCACGTAGGCGCTGCAACGCGAAGGAATACCCATAACAGCCCTGCGGAATCCTCAGCGATGTCCGTAATTGCGGGAGGTGGAGGTATCGTGGGAGTTCCGAGTGCGCTCGTTGAGCGCCCACGGAACCATTGCGGCGAGCGCGAAATGGACATCGACTTGTCGCCGGGCTTACCCCATTTGACGAGGCGATACATCATTTCGTCCGCCGACCAGAACCCTCCGCGCGCCGAAGGCGCCAGCACTTGCGCCATCGCGCCATAGTCAAATGGCCGCATGTCGCCGCTGTCCGGCCCGAACGAGTCCGTGACGCGAACATTCTCAGATAGGTCAAGGACGTGCAACGGCCATCCGGCGGACTCCGGTGTACCCACTATGCCGGTGCCAATAACGGTCCCGGGCCATTGCATGACGAGGTAGGGAGTAACCGACGAACCCATCGCCACGGAGCGGACCAGCCGAAGGTCAGCCGAGAGAAGTACTGCTCGTCCTGCGCCCCCATCTACGACAAGAACCGAGTCCGCTCCCACCATCAAAACATCCTTGGGTCGGACAAACTCGCCCGGGCCCGCGCCCTTTCGTCCGATGCGAGATCGGACGTTTCGGGCCGGGTCAAAGACCAGCGGCGGCTCGTCGCCGGCCAACACCCAGTATCGGCCGCGCTGGTCTACTCGAACTGAATGCACTCCGGGCGAGATCTCGTCTTCCACAGACGCTGCTCCCGCGCCAAGAACAACTAGCGGCGCGAGAGAAATGCTGCACCTCGGGCACACCTCCTGATCTGAAATGACCCGATCCGGCGTGCGTTGAGACGATGCACGGGTCGGCAGGGTCAATAGCAAACCCGCTGCAACTGCCGCAGATCCCAATGGCCGCATTGCGGCAGACCGCCAGCGCGTGCGGAGCTTTGTCTTTTCCGGAGACGTGTTCACACTCGCCCTACTGCTCTGGCTCGGCAAGAAGGACGCTCGTCGCCTCCAGACGGGCTCGTCTTTGATCGAGTCGGTCGAAGAGCGCCACGACTTGCGCGCGCTGACTGGGGTGATCTGACTCGTAAGGACGCGATGATTGCATACTGAGCGCAGTCATAGATCTGGATTTGCGTCGCGCTTCTCATTGTATTTGACCTGGCCCCCCATCAAGGGCGCCAGCGCGACAACCGTCCGCAAGTCGTTCTCGGCGGCGGCGGCCATCAGACTTCTCATCGCGCTTCTCGCTACGCCAGCGAAGCTCGGATTGCACTCATCGTGGCAATCGAAAATGCTTACTCCTGAACAGATAGTGCAACCGCTGTGCGCCGGCGGGCCAATTGCCTGCCCGCTCCCGGTTGCAGTATGCGCACCCTCCGAAGCCAGAGTTGAGGGCAGTGTATTGCGTTTGAGCACGCGGAGTGCGCATCGCAGCACCCGAGCGCTCGAAGAGACTCTTCGCGACTCCCTCGCCAGCAACAACGCCAACCCGAAGCCGCTGGTGTGGACCAAGACCGCGGACGACACCCTAGCAAAGGTCGGCCGTCATTGCAAAGAACTTCAGACGGCTAACCTAGCCGCGCCGCAACAGTTCTCGCAACCGGGCTCCATGCGCCGCGCTCGACGTGAGGCGCGCACCGTCGCGCATGACCAGCACATACTCGCCATGCTCGTGCGGCTCGGCGTGCGCCACGTGATCGAGGTTCACGATCGCTGATCGGTGCACTCGCACGAACACGCGGGGATCGAGCCTCGCACCCATTGCTTTCATCGTCTCTCGCAACAGATGCGAGCGGCCGCCTGCGTGCAGACGGACGTAGTTGCCGTCTGCTTCCACCCAGTCGATGTCGGCCGTCCGCACAAACTGCAGCTTGCGCCCAACGCGTACGAGATGACGCTGGGGGAACGTCTCTCTCGCGTACTGCTCCAGCAACGCCCGCAGCTCGTGCGGTGCGGCCGGGAGTGAGGATCCACGCCTTGCGCGGGCACGTTGCCCGGCCGACCTGAGCGCCCGGTCGAACCTGGCCTGGTCGAACGGCTTGAGCAGATAGTCGAGCGCGCCGACTTCGAACGCGCGCACGGCAAACGCATCGAACGCGGTCACGAACACGATGACCGGAGCCCTCCGGCCCAATTCGTCGAGTGCGGCCAAGACTTCGAATCCGTCGAGGCCCGGCATGCGCACGTCCAGGAAGACGACGTCGGGGGACTCCTCGATGATCGCATCAACGGCTGCGGCCCCATCGCGTGCTTCTCCAACGACGTCACAGGTCGCATGCGGGGCGAGCATGGCCCGCACCCGTGCACGTGCGGGCGCCTCGTCATCAGCGATCAGGACCCGCGTCGTCATGCGGCGCGCAGCGGGATCACCACCGACGCGATCGTTCCGCCGGTCAGGCGGCTTTCCAGCGTGAGTCGCTGCTCGGTTCCAAAGAGTCGCTCCAACCGCTGTCGTGACGCACCCAGACCGACACCTTCTTCGATCGCGTCCCCCACCACGCCGGGGCCGTCGTCCTGGACCTCCACGCGCAAGCGGCGCCCCTCCTCGATTGCCGCCCGAATCACGATGCGTCCGGCCCCCGGCCGCCGCGCGATGCCGTGCTCAATGGCGTTCTCCACCAGCGGCTGGAGAAAGAACTGTGGCACCAACGCGCCCAACGCTTCCGGTGCGATCTCGCGCTGCACCTCGAGCGCCAGGGCGTGTCGTTCGCGGTCGCGCATGCGGCGAAAGAACTCCACCGCGTGAATCACGCCCACGATCGCCCAGAAGATGATCAGCTCATAGATGAAGTTGCCGGC
>JBQTIW010000289.1:0-26233 GCA_052387735.1 Gemmatimonadaceae bacterium | reverse complement strand
GGGAGCCGCGCTTGGTGCGATCCGGGAATGGCGTGACCGCCTCGTCAGGCGGCTCATCGAGCTCAAGCAGCAGGATCCGCATCCGTGATCAACCGAGGTCGCGTGCCATCGGCCGGTTTGCGGTTGCTGCCGTCGTAGCCTCGTCAGGGTGCGACTCCACGCCGCCGACGGACACCGGCGAGCAGCTGGCGTCCCGCACGTCGGTGCCGCTCCTCCCGCCGCAGGGACGGACGCGTGAGATCGACTTCACGACAACGAGGGGACGTGGAGGGCATTGGACGTGGCGCCGGACGGCCGTTGGGCGGTGTTCGACCGGCTGGGCCATGTGTACCGGCTGCCTATCGAGGGAGGCACAGCGACCAATCTCACGGAAGGCAGCGGCAATGCGCTCCACTTTCACCCGGCGATCTCGCGCGACGGCGCATCGATCGCGTTCATCTCGGATCGGCTCGAACAACGTCTGGGTCATGGACGCCGATGGTGACAGCGCGGAACCCGTGCCCTGGCGATGAGGTCGTCTGACAGGCAACCGACGGTGGCCATCCTTGGCGCAGGCACCATGGGACGGCGGATCGCCTATGACACGGCGCTTCACGGTTGTGAGACGCGGCTCTTCGACATCGTACCGAGCGCAGGAGAGTCCGCCCTGGGGTGGATTGCACACCAGCTGCGGGAGCGTGAGGGGGCCGAGGAGCTGCCGTGGGGCACCACCGCCTCCAGCATGCGTTGCGTGTCTCTTGCGTCCTCGGTCGAGGAACTGGCAAGGGGAGCGGACTTCATCTTCGAGAACGTGCCCGAGCAGTTCGCGGTGAAGAGCGCCGCCCTCGGCGCACTGGACCCGCATATCGGGCCCCACGCCGTGGTCGTCTCGAACACGTCGTCGATGCCCGGATCGCTGCTGCTGGGCGCGCTGACCCACGGCGATCGATTCATCAACGCAAACTTCGGGCACCTCGGCCACCGCAAGGTGGAGGTGATGCCGAATCACGCGACCTCAGCCGAAACCCGCGACCGGACGGTGGCCCTGCTGCGCTCGTTAGGGTTCGTCCCGATCGTGCTGGAGCGCGAGCATTTCGGCTATGCCTCCAATCGTGTGTGGCGCGCGGTGAAGAAGGAGGTACTCACCCTGATCGACGCCGGCATCATCTCGGCACGCGACATCGACCGGGCCTGGATGCTGGATTGGGAGGTCCCGCTGGGGCCGTGCGCGCTGATGGACAGGATCGGGCTGGACGTGGTCCGCGACATCGAGCTCAGCTACTATCGCGCGAGCGGGAATCCTGTAGATCTGCCTCCGCCCTTTCTCGACCGGATGGTCGCCGATGGCAAATTGGGAGTGAAGAGCGGGGAGGGCTTCTATCGGTATCCGGGTCCGGCATTCGAGGAGGCGGGCTTTCTAGACGAGGAGACGAGGGACGAGTAGACGAGTGGAAGCCACACACCGTTTGCCCGCCCGTCCATCTCCACTCGTCAACTCGTCTACTCGTCCCTCCGTCCACTCGTCCAGCTATGTCCGCCACCTGGCGCTACGCCGACACCTACGAGTACCTCGAGCGGGTTGGCAAGATGCCTCCCGTCATCATCTGCTGCGCCTGCAATGGAGGGGTACAGGGGAGGGAATCAAACGCGGCGCTGCCGGAAACAGCGGAGGAGATCGCCGAGTCGGTGCACGGCGCGTACGCTGCTGGAGCATCGATGGTGCACGTGCACGCGCGGGATCCGAAGCACCTGACGCGGCCGGCGACGTCCACGGAGGTGTGGCTCGACGTGAACTCGCGGATCCGCGCGCGCTGCCCAGACATCATCATCAACAACACGACCGGCGGCGGACCGGGTATGACGATGGAGGAGCGACTGCGCTGTCTTCCCGCGCGCCCCGAAGTCGCGTCGCTCAATCTCACGCCGGACATGAGCAAGTTCCGGCTCAAGGCACGGCCCGACTCGTTGCCTGATCCGCATCCCGAGATCGTCTACGACGACTGCATTCCGTTCTCGTACAAGCTGGTCGCGCAGTTCGCCGCGGCGATGAAGGAGCATGGAGTGAAGCCGGAGATGGAGACGTATCACAGCGGCGGCTCGTGGGTGATGCGCGACCTGATGCAGCAGGGACTCGTGGAGAAGCCCTACTGGATCCAGACCGTGATGGGCTACCAGACGTCCAGCTGGGCGACGCCGGGGAACGTGCTCGCGCTGATTCGCGAGTTCCCCGACGATACGATCTGGCTGTGCTCCGGCATCGGTCCGCACCAGCTACCGATGACGACGATGGCGCTCTTGTTAGGCGGGCACGTGCGTGTGGGGCTGGAGGACAACGTCTACTACAAACGAGGCGAGCTGGCCAAAGGTAATGGTCAGCTCGTGGAGCGCGCCGCGCGGCTGGCACACGAGCTCGGCCGCGAGGTCGCGACTCCCGCGCAGGCGCGGGCGATGCTCGGGCTGTCGGCCACGCCCTCGCGATATGCCTAGCCTCACCATGCCGCAGCTCAAGCGCGAGGTCGGCGCCTTCCAGTTCTTCGCTTTTGCGCTGGGGGCGGTCGTCGGGGTGGGCTGGGCCGTGGTCATGGGCGACTGGCTGCGGCAGGCAGGCCCGTTAGGCGCGATCGTGGGACTCGCCTCCGGGGGTCTGTTCATCGTGCTCATTGGCCTCTGTTACGCGGAGATCGCCGCGCTCATACCCGCCGCCGGCGGGGAAATGGCGTATGCATACGAGACCTTTGGCGAAGGCCTGGGGTTCATCACCGGCTGGGCCCTGTCCTTCATCTATATCGTGGTTGCCGGCTTCGAGGCCATTTCCATCGGGTGGATCCTCGGGGCGCTGATCCCGGGGATCGAGGGCCCGGTGCTGTACACCAGCATGGGCGGTGAGGTCCGTGCGGGAACGCTCGCGTTAGGCCTGGTCGGGATGGCGCTGCTCACCTGGCTCAACTACCGCGGTCTCAAGCTCGCCGCCCGGGCACAAGACGCGCTGGTGGTCGTACTCCTGGTCATGGCCACGGTGTTTATCCTCGCCGGGATCATTCGCGGAGACCCGGCGAACCTCAGGCCGTATTTTCAGCGGAGTGAATCGGGATCGATCTGGCCGGGGATCCTTGCCCTGTTCATGACCGCGTCGTTCTGGTTTGGCGGGTTCAATGTCGTGCCCACCATCATGGAGGAGAAGTCGTCCGCCACCAGTTTCAAACGGATCGGCGTCATGATCGTGCTGTCGATCCTGATCGGCATCCTGTTCAAAACGGCGGTCGTGCTGTCAGCGTCGATGACGATGCCGTGGCGGCAGCTCATGACCATGAACATTCCGGCAGCGGCAGCCTTCGAGACCGCGCTCGGTTCGGTGATCCTCGGCAAGCTGGTGCTGCTCACCGCTCTGCTCGCTCTCCTTTCCACCTGGAATGCGATGATCGTTTCCGGATCGCGAATGCTGTTCGCTCTGGGACGGTCCCGGTTCATCGTTCCGTCGTTCGGGACCGTGCATCCGCGATTCGGCTCACCGGGTACGGCGATCCTGGTCGCCGGTGTGTTTGGCGCCGTTGTCACGATGCTTGGGCGCAAGGCGATTCTGCCCATCGTCAACGCATCGGCCACCTGTCTGGCGTTCGCGTATCTTTTCACCTGCCTGGGCGTGTGGCGATTACGACGAACGTCGCCGGAGGCGCCACGCCCATTCAAGGTGCCCGGAGGCAAGCTCACGATGGCAGTGGCCATCGCTGGGGCCGCATTCTCGTTAGGGCTGTCGGTCTACCAGCCGTATCTCGATGCAAAAGGAAAGGTGCCGCTGGAGTGGTTGATGCTCACCGCGTGGCTGGTCCTGGGAGCGCTGTGCTGGGTCGTGGCGGGGAGAGTTCGGGGCGCGTTTGACAAGGGAGCGCGCCGGAGGATCATTTTGGGCGGAGGATAGGGGACGGGAGACGGGAGAAAACGAACTGCGATTCTCGAGAGGGTGCGATGATGAATGTCACGAAGGTCGCGGGTGCCATGAGTGTGATGCTTGCGGCGTGCATGGGAGCAGGCGGTGAGGGGGCAGCGAGTCCGAACGCCGAGCGTACGGCGCTGAGTGCGAAGATCGACTCCATTGTCAGCGCGCCGATCATCGCGGGAAAGGTTGCCGGGGCGTCGATTGCCGTCGTCAAGGGCAATGACACCATCGCGGTTCGTGGCTACGGCAAGGCGAACCTCGAGCTGGATGTACCGACGCCGGCGCGTGCGGTGTACGAGATCGGATCCGTCACCAAGCAGTTCACGACTGCGGCGATCATGCAGCTCGTCGAGCAGGGGAAGGTGAGTCTCGACGAAGACGTGTCGAAGTACCTCCCCGACGTCAAGATGCAAGGGCGCAGGATCCCCGTGCGCCGGCTCATGGATCACACCTCGGGTATCAAGGGCTACACCGAAATCCCTGAGTTTCGAGAGCTCGGACTCGTCAGCCGGCCGCGCGACACGCTGCTCACGCTCGTGGCGTCGAAACCGTTCGACTTCGAACCTGGGGAGGAGCAGATCTACAACAACTCGGCTTTTTTCCTCCTTGGGCTGATCATCGAGAAGGCGAGCGGAATGCCGTACGACCAGTACGTGCAGACCAACTTGTTCGACAAAGCAGGAATGAAGGACGCGCATTACTGCAGCGAACGAGTCATCCACAAGGGAAAAACAACCGGCTACGATTCCGACTCCGCCGGTCCCGTCCAGAAGGCGCCGTTGAGCCACGTGTGGCCGTATGCCGCGGGCTCGTTATGCAGCTCGGCGATCGACCTGGTGGCGTGGAATGAGGCGCTGCACCGCGACGGCAAGATCATGAACGCGGCGTCCTACAAAGAACTGATCACCCCCGGCAAGCTGAACGACGGAACGACGGTGGGATATGCAAAGGGCATCGCCGTGACCAATCGACTCGGCAGGCGCGCGCTGCATCACGGCGGTGGGATCAACGGCTATCTCTCCGAGAACCTCTACTTTCCCGATGATCAGCTGAGCGTCGTGGTGTTGTTCAACACCGCCGGTCCGGGTGACCCTGACGCGGCGGCGGAATCGATCGCCGAGTCGGTGCTGGGCAAGCCGAAAGTGGAGACCCGCGTGTTCGATGGCGACCTCAATCGGTATGCCGGGACCTACAGGGGTCGTGGACGGGGCCGGCCCGCTGAACTCTCGTTCTCCGTGGACGGCAAGAACCTGCTGATGTCGCGTCGTGCACAGGGCGGCCCGGCTCCCATGCCACAACGCGACACGCTCCTCTACGCCGGGGGCGATACGTTCACTCGCGGGTACACGCGGTTCATCTTCATGGATCAGGGCGGGAAGATCGTCGCGGTCCGCGTGGACGCTGGAGCGGGCAACAACGTTTTGAAGAGGAGCGAGTAGTTGACTCCCCCTCTCGTCGCTGACCCGCTGCTCTCACCTGCTTACCGCTGCGCGCTCCGCCTCGTAGAATCTCCGTCCCTGGCCACCTTTCAGGAGTGTTTCGCCATGTATCGTCATGCTACCAAAGTTGCGCTCGCCTGCCTGCTGGCCGCACCGCTTGCAGCTCAGCCACCCGCTGGCTGGCAGATGCGCCTCGACCGAAGCACGAACGCTGCCGATCCGGACAAGACCCCAGAAGTGAAGTTCGTGACGATGGGGCAGGGCTTCCACGTGACGACGGGCCCAGCCGTCGTTCTATGGAAGCCGGAGAACGCAGCGACCGGCGGCTACACCGCGAAGGCTCGCTTCCGGCTCACGAAGCCGAGCGGACACGTGAACTACTACGGAATCGTGTTTGGTGGTGCCGACCTGGAGGGTCCGCGGCAGAACTATCTCTACTTCCTGATTGCGCAGAACGGCACGTTCATCGTCAAGCACCGCGCCGGTGACGCAACGACGCACGACGTGCAGGCGCGAACCCCGCACGGGGCGATCGTGAAACCCGATAGCGCCGGCGGCAGCTCAGTCAACACCCTCGAAGTCCGAGTCGGCGCCGACAAGATCGACTACGTCGTGAATGGACAGGTCGTGCACTCGACGCCCAAGGCGGGCATGACCGCGCGCACCGACGGGCTCTGGGGACTTCGGGTCAACCATGAGCTCGACGTCCACGTCGATCAGGTTGGCGTGACCAAGTAAGGCTTCGCCACTCGTCGGGTTCGCGGCGCAACCAGCCCTCTCCGTTCTCTGCATCAGCCCGCTGGCTGGCGCGTAACGGAGGGGAGGGGCGGTCCCTCCGCTCCGCGCGGGCCTAACAGCCTCTCGTTGGGAGCTGAGTCGGCGCGCGGATCCGGGTCCGAGCGCGGATCCGGGTCCGATATGCGCGACGTGTACGATCCTGCCGATACTTCCACGCAGGATTGGACCGAACTTACCTGGCTGGCGGATTCTCATGAAGCGACTGCTGATTACCCGAATCGTCGCGGTGCTGGCGGCGCCAGTCGTGATTTCCGATTGCGGGCCGCCGCCGGCCCCGAACGAAATCCGGTTCGGACTGCTGTGGGTGCAGGAGGGTCCCGCCGCCGGGATCTCTGGCCAATCGTCGGTTCAGGGTGCCCGTCTCGCGGTCAGGGAGATCAATGCCCGCGGGGGAATTACCATTGACGGGGAGCAGCGCCGGGTACAGCTCATTGAGCGCGGTTACGAGAATCGTCCCGATGCCGCGGCCAGCGCGGCCACTGCGCTGGTGAACCTCGACAGCGTTCATGTGCTCATCGGTCCGCAGCTCAGCACGCACGCCGTCTCGGCCAGCAGCGTCGCCGAGAACGCGAGGGTGCCGATGATCAGCCCCATGTCGTCGAATCCGCTGACCACGGCGGGGAAGCGGTTTGTCTTCCGCCTTGCATATCTCGACGCCTTTCAGGGTGCAATGCTCGCTCGCTACGCCTGGGATGATCTGGGCGCGCGACGAGCCGCCGCGCTGTTCGATGCTTCGAATCCCTATAGTCGGGACGTTGCCGCACTCTTTCAGCAGACCTTCGAAGATTTGGGTGGCAAGGTCGTGTCGGCCGAAACGTTCACGGCCGACCAGCTGACCGACTTCACCGCGCCGCTGCGCCGCATTGCCGCCGCACGTCCGGCCGTGCTCCTGCTGCCTAACTATGCGATGTTCGACACGGTGCAGATCCGCCAGGCGCGCAAGGTGGGTGTGCGGGCGCGGTTCCTGGGGAGCGACGCCTGGGACCCGCCGGGCATGGCGAAAGTGCCGGAGGCTGCGGGCGCCGTCGTGGCGCGGCAATGGCACGAGGCAATGCCACTGCCACAGGTGGCGGCGTTCATCGATCGCTATCGGAAGTTCGCAAAGGAAACGCCCCGCGCCACGGCGGCCCTCACGTATGACGCGGTGATGCTCACGGCCGCGGCCATGGAGCGCGCGGCCTCGACCGACGGTGATACCGTAGCGACGACGATTGCCCACTGGGGCGCATTCGAAGGGGCCAGCGGCGCCATGAAGTTCACGGGCAGCGGGGATCCCGTGCGCAGCGGCATCCTGGATCTCATTCAGCGGCGATCGGACTCGCTCCTCAAGGTCGTTCCGCCAAGTCAGTGAGCGTGACGAGGCCTGCAGAGCGCCCGGCGCAGCTCGCGCGTCGCCTCCGGTGGTCCCTGCGGCGCAGCCTGCAGATGCGAATGGCGGCCGCATTTCTCGCCGCGGCGGTGCTCACCATCGTCACCGTTGCCGTGATCTCGTACGACCAGGCGAGAGATGCCGTTCGTCGCTCCGTCGAGGAGCGACTGTCCGGTATCGCCAATCGCCGTGTGCTCGACGTGGATGCGTACGTCAACGCGCAGGCCGACCTCATCGAGTTTGTCGCCGGGATACCGGCGCTGGCAGAAGCCGCCGTCATTCTGAGCGACCCTGATTCGCCGATGCCGGCGCGTGGTGCCGCCGAAGTCCGCGTGGGCAATGTCCTGGATTCGGCACTGGTGTCGGGATTCGACGTGGTCGAGATGATGCTGCTCTCGGGGGTTGGCGGGCGCGTGCTGGTGTCGACGGACCACCGCCAGGTCGGGTCGTACCACGTTGCCGACCTCTATTTCACGCGGGGGCTGACGAAGCCCTACACACAGAATGTGTATGCGTCGCCGCAGACCGGGCGTCCGACGATGACCACGGCGGCTCCCCTGCGCGATACCGAGGGCAAGACCGTGGCAGTGCTCGCCGCGCACCTGGACCTCCAGAAGATGGATCAGCTGCTGGCCCCACCTCCGGGGACCCTGCCGTTCGACGCGTACCTGGTGAACCGGCACAGTGACTTCGTGTCGGCCAACCGGTTCGGCCGTGCCGACTATCTGCGGGGTGTTCGGTCCACCGCAATCGACAGCGCGCTCGCCGGAAAAAACGGCACGGCCCTCTATCGGAACTATGCCGGCGTACCCGTGATCGGTGCCTATCGCTGGCTCCCCGACCGCGAGCTGGCGATCATCGTCGAAACGCCGCAGGCAGCGGTGTTTCGTCAGGCCGGGCAGGTGCTCACTACCATCCTGGTCACCGGCGCGGTCGCCGTGCTCGTGCTGACCATTGCTGCGTATGTCATTGCCGGACGGGTCGCGCAGCCGGTGCTGTCCGTCGCGGCCGCCGCCCGTCGCGTGGCGGAGGGCGACTTCGAGGCTCAGGCCCCGGTGCAAACGCAGGACGAGGTCGGGCTCATGGCCACGTCCTTCAACGAGATGACATCGCGGCTTCGCGCCCTGTACCAGAACCTCAACGAACAGGTGGACGCAACGCAGGATGCCCTCCACGCACTCCGCGAAAGCCAGGGTTTGTTGCAGAGTATCGTTGACAACTCGGCGACGATGGTGTGCGTGCTGACGCCGGATCGCGGCTTTCTCCTGGTCAACCGCCGGTTCGAGGAAGCGTTCGGCATCGCGCGCGCGCAGGTGACGGACACGCCACTGGCCGCACTCCTGCCCGCCGACGTTGCCGACATCATTGGCACGGCAACGCGCAAGGCGATCGACAGCTGCGCGGCGGTCGAGCGCGAGCTGCAGGTGTCATCCAGCGCGGGTCCGCGGACGTATCACACCGTGTTCTTCCCGTTGCTCGATGCGGCCGGCGTCCCATATGCCACAGGCCTCATTGCCTCCGACCTCACAGAGCGCCAGCGCGCCGAAGAGGAGCGCCGACAACTGGAGACGCAGATCCAGCACACACAGAAGCTCGAGAGCCTGGGGGTGATGGCCGGAGGGATCGCCCACGATTTCAACAACATCCTCGGCGCTGTGCTCGCGAATGCCGAGATGGCATTGCGCGATGCCGATGACCCGGCGCAGGTGCAGCAGTGCATCGAACAGGTCGTCCTCGCCGCGCGGCGCGCATCGCACCTCACGCGCCAGATGCTGGCGTATGCAGGCAAGGCGAGTTTCGGAAGCGAAACGCTCGACCTCAACGGCATCGTCCGCGAGATGTCGGACCTGACGATGGTCACGGTGCCGAAGAAGGTCGCCTTCGTACTGCAGTTGAGCGACGCCCCGGCGTGGATGGTTGCCGACCCGGCGCAGATCAGTCAGGTCGTGCTCAACCTGGTGACCAACGCGGCCGAGGCGATCGGCGATCGCACCGGACAAGTGGCCATACGGACAGAGCGCGTTAGGCGGACGCTCGCTGGTCCGCGCACGCGTGGATCCGACACGGACGTGAGGCTGACCGTGCGGGACACCGGCACGGGGATGAGCACGGAGACCAGACGGCGGATCTTCGAGCCGTTCTTCACGACCAAGTCGTCGGGACGTGGCCTGGGCCTCGCGGCGGTGCTCGGGATCGTGAAAGCGGTGGGTGGAAGGCTCGACGTGCACAGCGAGCTGGGTGTGGGGACGACATTCGAGCTCCTGTTCCCCGGCGCTCCGGCGCCCCGCGGCCCGCAACAGGAGGTGCAGGATGAGCCGGCTGTCTCACGACAGCCGGGCCGGGGCAGCGTGCTCGTGATCGATGACGAATCGATGCTTCGCAACATCGTCGCGCGCGCGTTAGGCCAGGTCGGATTCGAGGTCATCGAGGCGGTGGACGGATCAGCCGGCGTCGCCGAATACCTGCGACACAGGGACCGGATCTCGGCGATCGTACTGGACATGACGATGCCCGGCATGAGCGGTCCCGAAGTGCTGCAGGTCATCAGGAAGCACGACCGGCAGGTTCCCGTGATCATTGCCAGCGGATACGACGCCGAAGGGACGGCCGCCGAGGGCGCGACCGACGCGTCCCTGTCGTTTCTGCAGAAACCCTTCGGCGTCGCTGATCTGCTGGCCATCGTGACGAAGGTGACGAACCGGCCGGGATCGCCAGCTGCGTCGAGCACGGGGTAGGTCATTCGCCGCAACACCAGGTCCCTGCGTTGCAGGGACCCTACCAACTGTGCACCTCTAGTCCTCAGGCATTTCCTGAACGTGGACGGAGAACCTCTTCGAGTCCACGCTCGCCGGGCCGGCACCGTGCGTCGCCAGCCACGCGAAAATCAGCGCGTACAACAACGCCAGCTCGCCTCCGTTGAGAATCGGCCACGGACCCTGAGGGAGGTGCGCAATGAAGTACGCGGCGACCATCTCCAGAAGCAGTACGAGGGCGACCGGTCGCGTGAACAAGCCGAGGATCAGGAGGCCGCCACCGAGTGTCTCCAGGATGCCCGCCAGCCCCATCTGGGAGACGAGAGGCGCGGTCGCGCCTGTCCCACCAAAGCCTCCGAGCACACCAAACAGCTTCTGTACTCCGTGCTGAAGAAAGAGCAATCCTGCGCCGATGCGCAGGATGGTGTGCGTGACCGATGCCGCCCGCGTGAACGCCGGAAGGCGCGTCTCGATGCGGCGCGGCAGGGTTGATGTCGCCTGAAAAGCCATGAGTCCCTCCTTCATGCGTGCCTGCGGGGCACTCGACTCACGAGCGCCCGTCCATCAGGGGTTGAACACCCCGAATCGTGTGATGTGCTGCGGACCTCGACCGTGTCCCTCGCCCCCCGCGGATCAGGTCGGTCAGGACGAACGGGCGACGAGGCGACTCACGAGACCGCGTTAGGCGCCCGCCTGCCGCTTGAAGAACTGAACGGCACGCTCATGCTTTTTCGCCGCGGCAAGTGTCCTGAACGTGCCAAGGTTGCGCCGTCGTCCGGTGCGCGGATCGATCTTCTTCGAGTACAGGCGATAGCCGCCAGACGCCAGACGGCGGATCATGTGACGCCCCTGAGAAAATCGTCCAGGATGCGATTGAACTCGTCAGGCTTGTCCATCTGCATCCAGTGACTCGTGCCTTGCATCACACGGTGCCGGACTTCCGGCGAGAGGCGTTGCAAGGCACCTGGAGCGTCCGGCTCCGCGGGGCCGGTCACGCTCAGCATGGGACCGGAATAACCGCGCAGCGAGGGCTCAGGATCCCCGCGGGACCTTCGATGGTGTCGTTCGGCAGATCGACTTCGCCGTACTTCTCCTTGTCCCGGTACAGCCAACCGCGACGAGAAGCACGACCGATCCCTTGGCGAGAGCCGCAACGAAAGGATTCCGCGATGATGGTGTCATTGGATCCCGTCCTGCCTAGGCGGTGGCAGCGGGACAATCAGCTTCCGCCGGCTTTGCGCTTGGCCTCGGCGCGCTGTTCGGCGTTGGCATAGATCGCGACTTCGACCCGACGGTTCAGCTGGCGACCCGCGTCGGTGTCATTGGTGGACACCGGCTCCGTTTCGCCCAGCCCCATGGTGCTGGTGCGCGAGCGTGCGACGCCATCGCTCACCAGTGCCGCGGCCGCCGCATTCGCCCGGCGCTCCGACAGCGTCTTGTTGTACTCGTCCGTTCCGACGTTGTCGGTATGCCCGATGATCAGCAAATCGGAGCCGGGATACTTTTCCAGGCTGCTCGCCAGCGTCTCCAGGTTGGAGCGGGCATTCCCCTGGACGACGTCCGAGTCGAACGCGAACAGAATGCCGGAGTCGAATGTCACCTGAATGCCTTCACCGACGCGCTCCACCCTGGCGCCCGGTATGTTCTGCTTCAGCTCCTTCGCCTGCTGGTCCATCTGGTGGCCGATGATCGCGCCAGCGGCGCCACCAACCACGGCACCGATAATGGCCCCCTTGGCGGTGGACCCGTTGTGCTTGCCTATCACGCCTCCGACGACGGCACCCGCTCCCGCACCGATCGCCGCGCCTTTTTCCTTGTTGCTCAAGGAGGCACAGCCAGTGAGTGCCGCAATCGCGAGCGCCGCGAAGGTCAGGAACGCGGTGCGCTGACGTGGGATGCTCATGAGATTCTCCAGAAGAGACAGAGTTCACGCAGGCGCGCACATCCTGGCGCCGAACCCCGGCACCACAGAGAGCGGCACGCCGATTAGCAGTCTACGTCGAACCCGACGGCCGACCCATTACCCGCGGGGAGTACGTCCGGACATCGCCTAACGACGCAGGCCACGGATTCCCACATGGTGTACACCAGGCTCCGGATCGGGCGCGTGTACCTCGCGGGCGCGCCTCGCGCCCCCTGGACTCCTGCGGAAGCCCATGCCCCCGTGACCGTCCCCCCGGCTGGTCGCTCAACTGCGCACCGCCAGGGACAACCGACGAAGAAGCCGCATGAAATGCCGTGGCCTAAGTGGCTGACTGACAGTCTCTAAGCTCGAACTCCGGGAAGTGGCATCGGAGGTGCTTCACCTGACGGATGAGGCACACCCGTCGGAGGAGCTGTCATGCGACATACATCGTTAGCGGCCGGTCGGTCGGTTTCCCACATCGTGTACATGATGCCGTTCGTCTATGCTATCGCCCTGGCCTCCCTGCTGCTGCTGCTGGCTCCGCGGACGGCCGCCGCGCAGCGCGATGCCATCCGTGTCATGGCCGGTCGGGTTCTCGATGGCATGGCGAATGGTGGGTCACGGGGAGATCGTGACGGATCCATCTGGCGCGACGACGACATCTACCAGCGTGATCGGGACGGCGCGTGGGAACGCGAACGACGAGCGCGTGAGAAGTGGTGCCGTAAGCACCGCAATGACAGGCGGTGCGACGGTCAGTGGCAGCTCAATCGCCGCAACGGTGCGAACTGGTGCTGGGACCGCGATCGCAACGGCCGCTGCGACGTGAATCGGCAGGCGGCACGAGGGCGTGCCAGGGCGGACCGGCGATGGGCGTTAGGCGATCGGTGGTAGGCGACACCTGATCGGCGACAGGGGACAGCCGGGCGTCGTGATGCGGACTGGCGCGACACCGCCGTCCAGCGCTTACCGCCTACCGCCCCGACTCACTCTCGCGTATCACGACGATCCTGGCGCCATCGTCCCACCGCCCCTCGTACTCCATGTAGCGAGCGGTCTCGCGGGCGATGTCGTCGCCGTGCAGCCGGCCGACCAGGTGCAGCGACATGTCGATTCCCGCGCTTACGCCTGACGAGCACAGCAGGCGGCCGTTGTCGACGATCCTGATGCCCTCGTGAACGATGGCGCGTGGCGCGGCGGCTCGGAGTTCGGGAAATGCCATGTGGTGGGTGGTGGTGTGCCGGCCGTCGAGCAGACCCGCCGAGCCCAGGACGAGCGATCCCGTGCACACCGAGAGCAGGAACTCACAACTTCTGCTGCGCGTGGCGACCCATTCCAGCACGACGGGGTTACGCATTTCGCGCCGCGTGCCGAAACCTCCGGGCACAAGTACCATGTCGAGCGGCGGGCAGTTGGCGAACGAGTGCGTCGGTGTCACCACGAATCCGTTGCGAGCGGTGATTGGTTGGCCGCGCTCCGACACGGTCACCACGTGAAACGGGTCGAGCTGGCTCCGGCGCCCGCACACCGAGAACACCTCGAATGGCCCGGCGAAATCGAGGACCTCGGCGTCGTCGAACAGCAGGATGCCCAGGGTGCGGGTCACTCCCTATTCTCCCGCCAGCGCCCTCGCCAGCGTACTCGTGAAGGTCGTGTCCGTCTCTCGGACTGCGCCCAGGCGACGCCAGCGAAGAATTCCCTGCCGGTCGATGATGTACGACGCGGGGACACCTAACGCGAGGAACAGCGACTGCACTCGCTCGTCGGGATCGCGCCAGATCGGGTAGGTCATTCCGAATTCCTTGACGAACTCCTGGATCGACTCCTCTTGTCCGCGCGTGTCCACCGAGACGCCCACGATCTCGAGGCCGTCGGCCTGGTGCTGCTCGTACAGCGATTGCAGGTACGGAATCTCCTCACGGCAGGGCGCGCACCACGTGGCCCAAACGTTGAGCAGCAGGACCTTGCCCTTGAGGTCGGCCGTGGACACCGAATCGCCTGAGAGCACGGTGGCCGCGTAGTCGGGAGCTGGCTCCCCAACGACCACGGAGGGGCGCTCACCGGCGCGACAGGCGACCGTGGCCAGGGCGACCAACAGCACCTTCCTCACGGCAGGTCCTTCGCGGGCAGGCGGCCGAGCCTGACCGTGGCCTCCTCGCCAGGAACCGTCCAGGCGGCGATCAGATCGGGGCCGCGCCTGACGAGTTTGGGGAAACCCGCCGGACGCGCTGCCGAGGTCGTGACGATGGTGAACGGCTCGCCCAGCGTCCCGGATCGCGCGACGCGCCGCACTCGGACGTCTCCCCTGTCGGGAGGCACCCGCTCGAGCCAGCTGACCGCTGCCGAACCGTCGTCCAGCAACTCGACGTCGACCCGCCCCACGGGCGTTCCGGTGTCGATCCGCATCGACGGGGCGAACGTGGCGCCTGCGTCGGTCGACCAGGCCACGCGGACGCGAGCCGTGTCCTGCGCTCCGGTAAACCAGGCAACGACGACCGTATCCGCACGCGCCGCGACCGCCGGCCCATTCACGGGGCACGCGTTCAGCTGCCACCCATCCGCGGCAACGGCGGCCGGCGCGGTCCACGCGCCATTCACCAGCCTGACGATCGAGATGTCGCGGACTTCGTCTTCGGTGCGGTCGCGGTACACGACGACCGGTCCCGCCGACGTCAGCGCCGCGTTCACCTGACAGCACTCGCAGGTCCGTTCGTCGAGCAACAGCTCGGAACCGAGCGAACCATCGGGGGCGACGCTGGTGGTGTGCACCGTCATCGCGCCCTTGCCATGACCCTTCTGACTGCTCACGGTTGTTCGTCCATCCAGCCAGGCGGCATTCACCGAGTCACCATTGCCCTCCCACAGGGCGACGAACCCGTGCTCCGCCGACTTGCCGTCGCGATGCAGGACGGTGCTTGGACCCCAGGTCGTTCCGTGATCGGTGGACTGGGCCACGTGAACGTCGTACGCGTACGTGCCGGTGCCGCTCCGCTGCAGCCAGTGCGCGAACACCCGGCCACGTGCGGTCGCGATGACGGCCGGAAAGTCGGCCCAGTTCACAAACAGGTCTCTACGCTCGACGATCGTCGACGCCGGAGTCCACGCCTCGCCTTCCATCCGCGCGTATCGAACGGCGTGCGTGGAGTCCGACGTCCTCTGAATCCAGGTCATGTGGACGCGATCCGACGCATCCACGAACAGGTAGGGCTCGGCGCTCCGTGGCCCGACCGGAGAAGGAAGCGCGGTCACCTGCGGAGGCGTGCGTACTTCGGACGGCGCGCAGCCGATGGCTGTGAGAACGATGACGGCGATGAGGCGCGGATTCATGGCGGGGTTGGCGGTACTCCAGCAGGTGCTCAATCTATCCTCAGGCACGATCGAGGTCAGCGGCGGTCCTGGGACTCGCGAAAAACCTCGCCACCCTTCATGACCCATTGTACCGCGCGCGCTGCGGAAATGTCCCGGGTTGGGTCTCCCTGAACCGCGACCAGGTCGGCCCAGAGCCCCGCGCGGATCGTACCGATTCGCTCGTCCATCCGGAGCACCCTCGAGGTTGTCGACGTTGCCGTCTTCATGGCCATCAGCGGAGTCATGCCGTAGCTCACCAGCAGTTCCAGCTCACGCGCGTTGTCACCGTGTGTGAACACGCCGACATCACTTCCGTTGCAGATCGTCACGCCTGCGTCCATGGCCAGCTTGAAGCTCGCGCGCTTGTTTCGGAGACGCTGCGGTTCGGGATCGACGCCTTTCTTCCATCCATTGTACTGGGATACAGCATCGCCGGCGGCCAGTGTGGGGCACAGAGCCGTTCCACGCTCGGCCATCAGTTTGAAGACCATCGCGGTGCCGTTGTCACCATGTTCGATGTTCGTGACGCCAGCCAGCGTCGCACGCCGCATGCCCTCCGGCGTGACGGCGTGCGCGACCACGTGCCGCCCGCTCGACTCCGTGATCTCGACAACGGCCCGCAACTCGGCCTCGGTGAAGGCGGGACGGGCTTCGCCCTCAGGCCCCCAGCGGTAGTCCGCGTAGATCTTGATCCAGTCGGCTCCGTGCCCGATCTGATCGCGCACGATGCGCACGAGCTCCTCGGCATTGCCCGCTTCCTCGGCGCCTTGCGGCACCGCCGCTTCCGTGGAGAAGCCCTTGGGGCCATAGCTCCCGCGGCCGACGATGGCCTTGGTGGTGACGAGCAGGCGCGGCCCCGGAATGACGCCGCGTTCGATCGCCTGCTTGAGGCCTACATCGGCAAAGCCTGCGCCCTCCGTGCCGAGGTCGCGAATGGTCGTGAAACCGGCCCACAACGTGTTGCGCAGATGGACGGTGGCCCGGGCCACCCGCAGCGCCGTCGACTCCTTGAGCACCTGATCGTCCCAGGACGCCTCGTTGTAGGGATGCAGCAGGACGTGCGCGTGTGCCTCGATCATTCCCGGAATGAGCGTGAGCCCCGGGAGATCGACCACGCGCGCGCCTGGCGAAGCGCGAACCTCGGCGGGGCTGCCAACGGCGGCGATGCGGTCACCACGGACCAGCACCACCAGCCCCTCACGCGGAGCGTCGGCGAGCCCATCCCAGACCCGCGCCGGACGGATCAGGATCTCGGGCGCCACGGCACTCTGGGCGGAAGCGCCGAAGGGTGCGCAGGCGAGAGCGCCTAACGCCAGTGGCAGGTAGCGTCGAATCATTCGGACGGGTAGGTGCGGTGATCGGTCCCCAAAGGTGCGCCCCCGCGACGACAGGGGTTCAGTGTCTTGCCCAACATGCACGCGACGGCCCAATCAGCCCAGTGTCGGTCGCGACCCACGGCCGCCTCGCCTACTCCATGCCCGCCGACGCGCTCACGAAGCGCTTCAGTCTGTACTCGTTCAGGTGTCCCCTTTCGCGAACACCCGTGCAGACATCGACCCCAAACGGTTCGACGATGTGGATCGCGTCCCGAACGTTGTCCGGGGTGAGGCCCCCCGCGAGCAACACGGGAAGTCCGATCTCGTCGCGAATCCGACGACTGATCTCCCAGTTGTGCGTACGGCCGGTACCGCCCAACTCCTTGACCGGGAGCCGCGGGTTGCCGGAATCGAGGAGGATGCGATCGACGAACGTTGCCGCTGTATGGGCCTCCTCCAGCGCGGACTCGTCGACGACGTGGATCACCTGGACCAGCAGGACATCCGGAAGTTGGTGACGAAGGGCCAGATACTCGTCCAGCGATGCGAGACAATCGACGAGTTGCAGCGTGGTTGTTCGGCAACGCGCATGCTGCTCCACGATGTCACGCGCCAGGCGGTGGCTCGTGAGCAGGTAGGTCTCGGCGTCGCCGCGGACGTCGGCCGCAATCCCGGCGATGAGCGCTTCGTCGATCATCCCGGGCCCACTTGGCATGGCGGAAACAAGACCAATCGCCGCGGCCCCGAGCTCGATGGCGAGTCGAGCCTCCGCGGTCGAAGCGACGCAACAGACTTTGATGTGGAGAGGCAGCGTCAAGTCCGGGTAGGATCACCTCTGCACCGCGCATTCGGAAGTGCGGGCACAGGCGACGATCAGGCGCGAGGAAGGGCGCTCTCGGCGGGTTCCGGCTGCGCCTTCGGGACTTCGGTCACACCGCCCGACACCACGAACGCCATCACATCAGAGCTGCTCGCACCCAACGGGCGCACGGCCTCGCGGGGAAAGACGTACATCTGCCCCGAGAAGTTGTACGAGTGCGGCATGTAGACGCTGATCCAGCCGGGGAGCCCGAGGTCATCCAGGGACGCTTGCGTCACAAAGCCTATTGCGTGCGCCGAGCTGTTGTCGAACAGCTTGACCACCACGGGCTTGTCGAATCGCCGTTTCTCGCCGACGAATGCGCTGACGAAGTCGCGAATCGACGAGTAAATGAGCCTGACGAACGGCACGCGCTCCATGAGGTCGTCCAGCGCGGCCACCAAGCTCCGTGTGATGAATCCCGAGGCGAGGAATCCGAACAAGGTCACCAGGGCGATCGTGACGACGAACCCTGCCCCCGGAATCGGCAGGCCAAGCCACCCGTCCACGGTGCGAAACACCACCACCACCACATAGAGCGTGATGACAACGGGGGCCAGAAACACGAGTCCACGGAGGAAGTAGCCGAACACTCGGCGCGACGCGCTCCGGGTGCGCGACACGCGTGCCAGGGACTCAGCCATGGGTCACTTGCGCATCGCCCTGGACCACCGGCAATTCGGCCAGCGTCCACGCCGCGTACCCGCCACGCAGGTTGCTCACGTTCCGGAGCCCCTGCGCCTTGAGCAGGCTTGCGGCAATCGAAGAACGGCCGCCGCCCTGACAGTGCAGCACGACCGGACGAGAGGTGTCCACTTCGCCGAGCCGTTCCTCCAGCCTGCCTAACGGGATGTGGACGGCACCTTCCACGTGACCCGCGTTCCACTCGTCGTGGTTGCGCACGTCCAGCACGGTCACGGCCTCGGCCGACAGGAGGGCAGCGGTCTGCGCCGGCTCCGCTTGTGCGACCTGATCCACGTTGCCGGCAGCACGTGCAGCCGCAACTGTGTCGCTGCCGAACCATCCGACACAGCGATCGAGGCCGACCATCGACAGCTCGGAAAGGGCGTGCCGGATGGTGAGGTCGTTGTGATCATCGTGCAGCAGGAAGAAGTCCTGATCGTACGGAATGAGCCAGCCTGCCCAGCCCGGGAAGGACTTGTTGAGGGGAATGTTGACGGTCCCGCGCACCAGATCCTGCGCGGCGACTTTCGCCGGCCGGATGTCGACGATGCGGTGGCCGGCTTCCAGTACCGCGGCGAGGGCCGTTGGGGGAAGGCGCCGCGCAGCCGGCATCGCACCAAGGACTCGAGGCCCCTCCCGGTTGAGCCGCTTCATCGTCGCAAAATACCGCGGCGGGTCGGGTTGGCCGGCGAGCACTTCGTCGATGAATGTGTCACGATGTGTGGTCCGGAGCGCCCAGTTGGCCACTCTCTCGTATCCGAGCGTGGACATGGGCGCAGCCCCCAGTGACTTGCCGCACGCCGATCCCGAGCCGTGACCGGGCCAGATCTGGAGGTAGTCGGGATAGCGGGCCACGAAGCGTCGGACCGAATCGAACAGCGTCCCGGCCGCGCCACGCATCGTTCCGGCCACGTGCACCGCGCGCTCGAGCAGGTCTGGTCGGCCCACGTCGCCGACGAAAAGGAAGTCACCCGAAAGGACCCCGAGTGGGAGGTCGGACGCCGGAAGGTCGGTAATGATGAATACGAGATGCTCCGGCGTGTGCCCCGGCGTATGCATCACGTCGAGCCGGAGCTTGCCGACCCGGATCTCGTCTCCGTCACGCAGCAGTCGCGCGCCATCACCCGTGGCGAAGGAGTACTGCCACTCCGGTCCGCCTTCGGCTGACAGGAGGAGCTGTCCTCCCGCCCGTGCAGCGAGCTCACGGCTCCCGGACAGGAAGTCGGCGTGGATATGCGTCTCGGTGACCTGGGTTATCCGCATCCCGTTTTCCCGTGCGTCTGCGAGATACGGTTCAGGGTCGCGGTTGGGATCTACGACGATGGCCTCTCCCGTCTTCTGACAACCGAGCAGGTAGCTCGCCTGGGCCAGTCCCTCATGGTAAAATCGCTTGAGCAGCAAACCGTTCTCTCCGGGCAACGGGGGGGTACGGCGGCGCGTTTGATGAACGCGACGCAAACGAAAACTGGTGGACCGGGGAGGGGCATTCCAGCCCTTGACTCGCCCGCCGCAGTCAGGAGATACCCGTCATGCGGCATTTGTCGCGCGCCCTTGTTGCGCTGGTTGTGCTCCCCGCTGGCCTCGCGGCACAGGGGAAAAAGGTCCTGACTCAGGACACGTACGATTCCTGGAGACAGATCCAGGGAGCCGCCCTCTCTGCCGACGGGAAGTGGGCGATCTATACGATGACGCCCGCGGTTGGCGATGGAGAGATCGTGATTCGCGCCACGTCAGGCACGACCGAGTATCGGTCGCCGCGAGGGTGGACGGGTCGTCCGGTCAACACGGTGACGGTGGATTCGCCGTTCGTGGCGGTGCCGGGCCAGATCTCCGCCGACTCTCGTTATGCGGTCTTCCTGGCGTACGCACCGATGGCGGACTACGACCGGGCGCGCGCGGAGCGGCGGCCGGCGGCCCAGCAACCGCGGGCATCGCTCGGTGTGATGACCCTGAGCGACGGCCGGGTGACGACCGTTCCCCGCGTGCGCAGCTTCCGGCTCGCCCGCGAATCGAGTGCGTATCTCGCCTATCTGCTCGAACCGGATCCGCCGCGCGATTCATCTGCGGTGCGGGCGCTGGGCGATTCGTTGCAGCGCAACGTCCGGCGGCGCGACTACGGGTCGACGCTGGTGATTCGCAATCTCGATGACGGCAGCGAGGAGCGGATCGGCGATGTGAGCGCCTACACGCTCGATGACAGCGCGCGCTACCTGGCGTACACCGTGACGTCGCGCACGCCGCAATCGGACGGCGCCTATCTGCGCACCCTCGCGACGAAGCAGACGGCGACGCTGCTGGCCGGGCAGGGGGACTATAAGTCGCTGGTGTTCGACCGGACGGCGTCCCAGGTGGCCTTCGTCTCGAACCGCGACGACTTCACGTCGGCCAAGCCGCGCTACGCCCTGTATCACGCGGTGGTGAAGGCGCCTAACGCGACGCTGGTGGCGGGCCCCGGCTCGGTGGACGGTCTGAGCCCCAGCGACCGTGGCCGCACCGATTTCACGCGCGATGGGAGCGCCATCCTGTTCAGCGTCGCGCCCGTGGTCGCCGACACGATTCCGGCAGACTCCCTCGCCGACAAGGCGGTCTTTGATCTGTGGCACTGGCAGGACAAGCGGCTCCAGCCGCAGCAACGGCTGGACGTGGCCCGCGATCGCGACCGCAGCTGGACCGCGATTCATCTGCTCAAGACGAAGCGCACGGCGCGCCTCGCCAACGACACGATGCCGCAGGCAACGGTGAGCGACGATGCCCGGGTGGCGCTGATCACGAGCAACGTGCCGTATGCGGTGGAAGCGATGTGGGGTGAGGGAGGCAGCGATGTGTACGTGAACGATCTGGCGACCGGCAAGCTGTCGAAGGTGGCGTCCCGACTGGAGTTCAATGCGGGCCTGTCGCCGGGCGGCAGATACGTCACCTGGTTCGAGAAGGGGCAATGGCACGCACACAATGTGGCCACGGGTCAAACGCGCGCGCTCACGGCGACCCTGACCGGCGTGCGCTTCGACGACGAGACACACGACAGCCCGAGCACGGCGGGACCGTATGGCATCGCCGGCTGGACGAAGGACGACCGCAGCCTGCTGGTATACGATCGCTGGGACGTGTGGGAGCTGGATCCGTTAGGCACGCGCCCGGCGCGCGTACTGACCGATTCGGCGGGCCGCAGGACCATGACGGTGATGCGGGTGGTGGACCTCGATCCCGATGACCGGTTCATTGATCCCGCCAAGCCAGTAATCCTCAGAGGCTTCAACGACGAGACCAAGGCCAGTGGGTTCTATCGTGACTGGCTCGACAGGTCGGGACAGCCCGAACGCCTGGTCTGGGGCGACCGCAACTACGGAGTTCCGACGAAGGCCCGGAAGGCGGAGCAGTACCTGTTCACGCAGCAGACGGTGGTCGAGTTCCCCAACCTGTGGACCGGGAGCTCGCTGGCGTCGGCCGCCCAGATCACCAATGCCAATCCGCAGCAGAAGGACTTCAAGTGGCCGAGCGTCGAGTTGGTGAAATGGGTGAACAGCGACGGGAAGCTGCTCAAGGGCCTGCTCTACAAGCCGGAGGAGTTCGACGCGTCGAAGCAGTATCCGATGATCGTGTACTACTACGAGATCCTGTCCGACGGAATGCACAACTACAGCGCTCCGGCCGGGCGCAACACGGTCAACCCGACGGTCTACACCTCGTTAGGATACCTGGTCTTTTTCCCTGACATCGTGTACGAGGTGGGCTGGCCAGGGCCGAGCGCAGTCAAGGCCATTGTGCCCGGGGTGCAGTCGCTCATCGCCCGAGGGTTCGTGAACCCCAAGGGCATCGGCATCGCCGGCCAGTCGTGGGGCGGCTACCAGAGCGCGTATCTCATCACGCAGTCGAGCATGTTCGCCGCCGCGGTACCGAACGCACCAGTGGCCAACATGACCAGTGCGTACGGCGGTATCCGCTGGGAATCGGGGATCGCGCGACCGTTTCAGTACGAGAAAACGCAGAGCCGGATCGGCGGGTCGCTCTGGGAATACCCGGTGCGGTACATCGAAAACTCTCCACTGTTTCATCTCGATCGCGTCACGACGCCAGTGCTGTTCATGCACAACGATGCCGACGGCGCGGTGCCGTGGTATCAGGGGATCGAGTTGTTCATCGGCCTGCGCCGATTGGGCAAAGAGGTCTACATGGTGACCTACAACGGCGACGGACACAATCCGCGAAAGCGCGCAAATCAGAAAGACATCGATATGCGAATGCAGCAATTCTTCGCCACGAAGCTCAAGGGCGAACGAGCGCCGGAGTGGATGGTGCGAGGCATTCCGTATGTGGAGAAAGGACGGGACCAGCTGAATAAGGTCGTACCGTGACACGATACGACGACAGGCGATAGAGGGTGGGGGTGCGGTCCCACTATCGCCTCTCGCCTTTTCGTCTGTCGCCCCTCATGTCTGGCACCTCCACAATCCGCCTCTGTACGGGAGGCCGTTCCACCGCGTCCACAATCGCCCCAACCATTTGTGCGAGGGTGATGAGACCCAGTCGGCGCGCCGTGTCGCGCCTGGTCGGCACGCGTTCGGCGAGCCAGTAGAACGGCAGCAGCAAGTACGGCCACCGATGACCGGGGCCAAGGACGTACCACGGACGCAGCGCGGTGTATCGCAAGCCGCTCTCGGCAAGCGTGGCTTCGCAGCGCCCGCGCACGTCGACGTAGGCTCGCATCGCCGGCGCAGGCTGAGCGACGCTGAGGTACACGAAGTGCCCTACGCCCCGGAGCACCGCGATGCGGATGGATTCGTGCGCCGACACCAGATCCACGCGCTCGAACTCTGGCGCCTTGGAGGGACTCGGATGCGGCGTGCCCACGAGCTGGACGAAGGTGTCGCCCGGCCGCACGGCGCCGGCGAACGACGTCCCCGCCAGCGCGTCGCCCACCACCGGGACCGCGCCTGGCGGAAGGCGGCCGCCGGACGCTGCCCGCACCAGCGCGCGAACGGCGTGGCCGCGTTCGAGCAGGACAGCGATCGCTGCGCGCCCGATGTATCCCGTTCCTCCCGTAACGAAGACGTCAGTCATCCCTGTTACCCGGCGGCGTGCCTGACACGGCCCCGCCTAACGGCGGTGCCAGGTCTCTTATAGACCGTCTTGCCGTACTCCGAGATGTCGTGAGCGTCGTCATCCGTCCTGAGCTTCGTGCACGCTGCGGGCGACATCGGGTCGACCTCGGGGGGCGATCGGATGCGTTGCCTTCGCGGCCGGTCCTGGTGCGGGTCGAGGCGTCGAGCGTTATACGCCGAAAAGTGCCGGCCGGATTCTCGTCGAGCGAGGGGTATGATCCCCGACGCTGTCTCGGTGCGTTTCCGGTGCGCCGTGCAGCCATCGACGATCAACACCCAGCTGCACTCCCTGGACGGTACCGCGCTCCCTCACAATGCCCTACCTTTTTGCGCCATGACCAGTACCCGTCCCCAGATGCACGCCGGTACGCCAGCCGAGCCGCCGCCGCCGCCGGTGTGGACGGTTGAGGATTCCAAGGCGCTTTACAACATCGAAGGATGGGGTGCCGGTTTCTTCGACGTGAACGCGCAGGGCCGCGTGATCGTGCGCCCGGATCCCAACACGCCGGAGCGAACGCTCGATCTGTTCGAGCTGGGGGTCGATCTCGAGGCACAGGGCATTCAGCTCCCGGTTCTGTTCCGGTTCTCCGACATCCTGCGGCGTCGTATCGAAACGCTCAGCGAAGGATTCCAGTCGGCGATCCGGGAGTGGGAGTACACCGGCGGCTACACGACCGTGTATCCGATCAAGGTGAACCAGCAGCGACACGTCGTCGAGGAGATCGTCGAATTCGGCCGCAAGCACGGCGTGGGCCTCGAGTGCGGATCCAAGCCTGAGCTGCAAGCCGTGCTTGGGCTCGGCGAGTCCACCGAGCATATCATCGTCTGCAACGGCTACAAGGACGAGGAGTTCATGCGCCTGGCCCTCATGGGGCAGAAACTGGGGCATGAAGTGTTCATTGTCGTGGAACAGCTGTCTGAGCTCGAGGTGCTGCTTGCGGCCGCCGAGGATCTGGGCGTCACGCCCAAGGCGGGGGTGCGCATCAAGCTGGCATCGGAGGGCGCGGGGCGCTGGGCGCAGAGCGGTGGCGAGAAGTCGAAATTCGGCCTCAACACTGCCGAGCTCATGAAGCTGATCGATCGGCTGCGCGACCTGGACAAGATCGACATCCTCAGGCTGGTGCACTTCCATCTCGGCAGTCAGATCACCGACATCCGATACATCAAGTCGGGTCTGCAGGAGATATCCCGATTCTACCTCGAGCTCCACAAGATGGGGGTGAACATCACGCACGTGGACGTCGGCGGCGGTCTGGGGGTCGACTATGACGGCACCAACTCGACGAACCAGGCGAGTGTGAACTACACGCTGCAGGAGTACGCGAGCGACGTGATCTACACGTTTGCCGAAGCGTGTCGCGAGAATGAGCTCCCGATGCCGCACGTCATCAGCGAATCGGGCCGCGCCCTCACTGCCCATCACGCACTTCTGTTGCTGCGGGTGATCGACGTGGAGTCCCAGGCCGACTACGCGATTCCGGAGCTGACCGAGGACGATCACGTCCTGCTGCACGAGATGGCGGAGGACTACAAGGCGCTGTCGAAGAAAAAGCTCCCCAAACGCAAGGTCATCGAGATCTACCACGACGCCTCGTTCGACAAGGACCGCGCGCAACAGCTGTTCAACAGCGGAGTGCTCTCCCTGCGCGATCGCGCCATTGCGGAGACGACGTACATGGCGACGATGAACCGCATCGCGCACATCGTCGGTGAGAGCAAGAACGGCTTCGAGGAGATCACCAAGGACGTTGAAACGACGCTGCTCGACCGGTACTTCTGCAACTTCTCGCTGTTTCAGTCGCTTCCCGACAGCTGGGCGATCGATCAGCTCTTTCCCATCATTCCCATCCACCGGCTCGACGAGAAGCCCGACCGGCGTGGCACGCTGCAGGACATGACCTGCGACTCAGACGGCAAGATCGATCGCTTCGTGGGGGGCAAGGACGGCCGGAACAACCTCGAGCTGCACCAATTCCGCGACGGCGAGGACTACATCCTTGGCATCGTCCTGACGGGGGCGTATCAGGAGATTCTCGGTGACCTGCACAACCTGTTTGGGGACACGAACGCGGTGCACGTGCGCCTCACCTCATCGGGCTACGAAGTCACCGACATGGTGCACGGCGATACCGTGACCGAGGTCCTCAACTATGTGCAGTTCAGCGCCTCAGATCTGCTCGCCACGTTCCGCCGCAAGGTCGCGAACGCGCGCAGCCTGTCGAGACAGGAGTGCAATACGTATATCGCCGAGTATGTCGCCGGCCTGGAGGGTTATACGTATCTGGAGGGGGAGGCGGCCCGCTGAAGAGCCTCGGTGGGTTGTGGGTAGCGGGTGGTGAACCCACCGACTACCCACTGCCCGCTACCACCTCAGCCCTTGTACCTCGCTCCCACGGCCGCCCAGTTCACCACATTCCACCACGCACCGATGTAGTCGGGCCGCCGGTTCTGGTACTTCAAGTAGTACGCGTGCTCCCAGACGTCGAGACCGAGGAGCACCTGGCCGGGGGCCTTGCCGTCCATCAGTGGGTTGTCCTGGTTAGGCGTCGACGTGATCGAGAGGTATTGCCCGTCCGCGATGAGCCAGGCCCACCCCGAGCCGAACCGACCGACGCCGGCGGCGGTGAACTTTTCCTAGAAGGTCGCAAACGAGCCGAAGGAGGCGGTGATGGCTTCTGCTAGCTTGCCGGAGGGCTCACCGCCGGTCCAAGCGCCCATGAGCTGCCAGAATAGCGTGTTATTCCAATGA
>JBQTIW010000288.1:0-12849 GCA_052387735.1 Gemmatimonadaceae bacterium | reverse complement strand
CGTGGCGGCGATCGTCGCAGGAGCGGTGGCGGCGGTGGGGGCCTTCGAGCGGCAGGAACTCTAGAGTCACCGGGCGAGCGCCCGCCGCAGTTCCGACTCAGGAGCCCCATTCTGTTTTGCGCAGAGTCGCCTGGAAGCTGCATCAAGTCTTCGGCACCCCTGTCCTCACGAGCAGGGCTTCGTTTCACTCCTCTCTATCAGCACCACCGGAGCGCCGACCCGGTTGACCGTCACGGCGGCGACGGGGGCCGTGAGGATCTGAATCGTCCCACAGCCCGCACCCGGAGAGACGGATTTGACGACCGCACGTATGGTATCGCGCTCCAACCGCACCGAGTCGATGGTGATGGTATAGCCACCAGTATTGCGTTGCCCCATGGCGGCCGCGATCACGACGTGCGCGCTGAAATCGACCGTGGGTGCTGGCGGAGCCGGTAGTACACCGGCGACCATGCGACCCCAGAACTGATTCCATGAGGCCGCATCACGAATGACGAGGCGCGTGGACTGCGTGATGCTGCTGGTCTGCACGGTGGCCTGAGGAATCTCTCGTACCGTGAGTTGCTGCGACGTTCCGGGCGGCGCAGCTGAGTCTTGCTCCGCTTCGGATGATCCCGTGCCGCAGCTCAACGCGACCAACGCAATTGGCAGGAGCTTGTGCATCTCTCTCGTCATGGAGCCCCCTCATCGCTGGTTGATCGTGATGATCAACGCTTCGAATGATGTATAGAGGGAGAGAATGCTGGGCAAGGCCGCGGGGACCTGGCGACGACCTGTCACGCCGCTCTCAACGCGCGACCGACGGCGGAGTCGGACCCCAGCCGGCCGCATCAGGCCGCTGGCCGAAGCGATAGCGCGCCAGCGCGCGCCGCTCCTCGATGTCCACGACCGCAACCATCCTTCCTGAAGGACTGGAACGATTGGCAATACGACTGTCGGGCAGGAGCCCATGAACGCACCAACGCCTGCCAACTCATCGGACCCATCAAGGCCCCAACAACTCTTGCGTCGGCCCGGGGCTCAGGTCGCTGCGGTCCGAACGTCAGTGATGACCGGCATGTGATCGCTCAGGCGCGCCCAGTCCGCATGAGTACCCACTGTCACCGCGTCGATTCTTCCGAGCCAGGCCGCGGGCACGAAGCAGAAGTCGATGTGATAAGGACGATGGGCATGACGGTACTCGAAGAACGTCGGCCGACTCTCCGAGCCGTGCGCTTCACCGTATTGCGCGTGATACGCACTCGCGATGCCGAGCTCGCTCAGTCGCCGAATGAGAGCGGAGTGATTCCGGTCCTTCGGATAGAGATGGTCCCATGTCGTATTCGAGTTCAGGTCACCCAGGATGACGGTTGGGCGTTTACCGAACAGCGCCGGACACACATCGAGCGCATGGTGCACCGCTCGCACATAACGATGCCGTGGCTCGCTCCCCTGTTGAGGCCAGACGGCCCAGAGGACGAACTTCTCCGGACCGGACACCTGCAGCGGTTGCAGGTATCGTGGCATTGGGGCAGGGACTCGGACGGGCGTGATGCGCCAGGGTTTGCGGGCAAAGATCGCCAGTCCCTTGCGCGAGTTCTCTCCCACCCAGAACGTCGCGCCACGCGTGATTGGAAGCTCGGGGCACTCGGGGACGACGGCGATGTCCGCGCCAAGGCTCTCGAGTGCGTCGAGCTTGCGGCCGCGGGGGCCCGTGCAGCAGTTCCAGGCGACGAGTCGCACTAAAGCTCCGGGTGATCAACGTTTGGCGCGATCCGCCCGGCGCTCCCGCCGCGGCGCGAACTTCACGGCTTCCCGTAGAGGGTACGGAGCCCGCGCACCACGTTCGTTCCGATCACGTCCACGTGCCCCATCCCTGGATGGTACTCGGTCACCATCGTGAGACCGGGGTAGCGTCTCCCCGCCAGCACCCCGGTGAGATGCGACATGCCGCTCACGATCCGGCCCACTCCCTCGAGAGATCCGTCCGGCGCTTCGAGCACGCCGGCGCCGAAATAGATGCCCACTGGGAGGTCACGATGCTCCTTCGCGAAGCGTTCCTCCTGACGGAAGATCTCGCCGTCGCCGTACGCCATGGCGGGGCTCGAGATGATGTACCTCCTGAACGGTGAATTGGGCTGGAAGATCGTCCAGGACGCAAAGAAGCCGCCGGCCGATATCCCAAAGAGCCCGAGCTGGTTGGCGTCGATCGGGTACTTGGACGTCATCAGCGGGATCAACTCCGAGACGATCACGTCGAGGAACCGAGGGGCGCCGCCGACGCACCGCCCGGCTTCAGATTGGTTGTCCTGACAGGCCTTCGTGACAGCCTGACCAAAGGGGTCCTTCAGGTCCCAGCCTGGCGGCGAGAACTCATACACGCGGCGCCGGGTGTATGCCGCTTGACCTTCGACGGCCGGCGTCCCGATACTGACGATGAACAGGGGATCGATCATGCCCGCCAGCTGACGCGCCGCCTCGTTCACCGCCGAAAAGAACTGGTCGCCGTCGGTGGAGATGAGGGCCGGATACTTCTTGCCGTCGCCCGCCTTGTACCCCTCCGGCAGCCCGACGTTGACGCCGTACCGCACGCCCATCGAAGGCGACTGGAAGGTAAACGACTCGACTCGGCCGGTCGGTACCGGACGCGTCTCGAGCTGCTGCGCGCCTAACAAGTCGACGCGAGGAACCAGAGGAACAAATGCCAAGACCGCGTGCAAGATCCTCTGCATGGTCAGGCCAGGCTGGGAGTGAAGTCGAGCTGGAGATGTCGCGGCATCAATTTCAGGGGCGCCCAATCCAGCGGAAGCACAACGGCCGTTGGCGCCCGTGCGACGGGCGTGCCCTCGAAGGTGCAGTCAGTGAAGCAACCGAGCCAGATCAGTGCGTTCTGCGTGCCGGACTCGGCCGGCTCGCGGCGGCACGCCGATGCGAGCAACGCGTCTGGCGCCATCTTGCCCTCGTGCCGACCATCGTGGTTCACGAGTCATCACATCACGCAGCCGGGGTGCAAACAGGCTAACGGTATGATGCCCGCGCTGCAGAAGGAGGCGCCGACTTCCTGACGGAGCTGGTCACAGGAAACGCCCTGCGTCTTGCTCTCTCCGTAACGGCATTTCGACTTTATCGCCGAATGAGAGCGCCGGAAACAGCTTCGAGCGTCCTCAGCTCAGCGCGTCGATAGGCACTCAAGGTCCAGCGGCATCCAACGAAGCGCCGACTGGCGGTCACCAACAAACATGTCCTGCCGGCCGCGCGCTCACGCGGGACCATCATGCGTCGCGGACTTTGACGAACGGGCTAATCCGGTATAACGTCACCGGGCCGTCTGCATTGTGGGGTTGATGAGTTTCCGAACCTGCCCGCGCGGTCGAGGTCGCCGCGGGAAAACCCCAAGGCCGTGCCGTCTAATCCAGTAACGCCCATGACATAGCCGAGGCGCGCCGCTGAGCCGTCACTGCAGGGTCGACCTTCACCCGCTCACGAGAGGAGCGCACGATGTTCGGTTCCGAGACACTCGACGTCCTCATTGGCCTGGCGCTGGTGTTCCTCCTGCTCAGCCTCATCGCGTCGGCGCTGCGGGAAGCACTGGAGTCCATGTTCCGCACGCGCGGCGTGTACCTCGAGCGTGGCATCCGCGAACTGCTCGACTCGCGCGACCAATCCGTCTGGTCCAAGGAGTGGTGGACCAAGAAGGACGCAGCCGCCGCGACGCCGGATCTCGCGACCGCGCTCTATCAGCATCCGGTGATCTCGGCTCTCTACCACAAGGAGTACGCGCCGGGGACCTCCACGTGGGCACGGCTCCGGCGCTGGTTCGGATGGCACAACCTGCCGACATATATCCCCGCGAACAGCTTCGTCACGGCGCTGCTCGACATCGTCGTTCGTGGTAAGGAGACCAAGGCGACGAACGGGCTTTTGGCTAACGGTCCGCGGATCTCCCCCACGGAGCTTCGCGAGCTCGTCCCGAGACTCGGCAACGACCGGATCGGGCGAGTCGTGCTCTCGGCGATCGATCTCGCCGACGGCGACATGGCCCAGGTGCGCGCGAACATCGAAGCGTGGTTCGACAGCGCCATGGACCGCGTCTCCGGCTGGTACAAGAGGTGGACGCAACTCTACCTGTTCGCGATCGGCCTCCTCATTGCGATCTGGCTCAACGTCAACACGATCACGATCGCTCGATACCTGTACCGCGATCAGGCCGCGCGCGATGCGATCGTGCGCATCGCGGATGGGGTGTCACGCGATTCGGCGGTGCTGCGCGAACAACAGGTCGACACGCTCATCGGCCGCCTCGACGCGCTCGGCCTGCCCATCGGCTGGCGCTACGGGCTGGCGGGACTCCGCGCCGGCGACGACAGCGCGACGATGGGCTTCGTCGGCGGTCCGGCTGGAGCTGAGCCGTCGGCGCTCCTCGGCGCGCTGCCCCTCGCCATCGTCGGCTGGCTCATCACCGCGCTCGCAGTGTCGTTAGGCGCGCCGTTCTGGTTCGACCTCCTCAACAGGTTCATGGTCGTTCGGTCGACCGTGAAGCCGCACGAGAAGAGCCCGGAGGAGGGATCCGAAGACCGGCAGGACAGATTGCCCACTGGTGGCAGAGGCGGCGCTCGTCGACAGACGTCGAGCGGCGGAGGCGCTCCCCAGGCCCCGCCGACTGCAGGCGAGCTGCTCAAACGGCTGCCCAAGCAGCCGACCGCGTCGATCCCGTAGTCGCACGTCTTCCGCTGACGCTCCGCCGCCGCCACGAGAGGATTCGAGACATGCCCGGCGCACCATTCCAGCCGCAGAAGAAGTTGAACGTGCACTTGGTCTCGCAGTCGCCGCACACCTTCGCGTTCCAGCTCTGGCACGCCCCGAAAGGCGCCACGAGCTGGACCTTCATCGAAGACGGAACGATCGAGACGCCGGCGAAGGAGCATGGTCCCCTTCCAGCCGAGACGAGGTTCCTGTACGTACTGCTCTTGTCGGGGGCGTCGAACAGCGATTGGCAGGTGCAGGCCCTGCTGACGCAGGATGGCCAAACGCTCGCATGCCAGCCGACCGTTGAGCGTGGCACGATCCCAGCGGACACGACGACCGCGGGACGCGAAACAGCCTTTGTGCTGAAGTGAGCCGACCGCACCTGCGCTGCTCGTCTGTTGCTGGCCTGGTTCCGGCTTGCGTCGCGCGGACCCTGTGCATCGCTGCCGTGCTCGTTGTCGTCGCCGCCCCGGCAGCGCGAGCACAGGCGGCAAGGGCGGACAGCGCAGCGAAGGCGGCGAGCGCAGCGGATGCGCAGGGCATCGACGCGAAGAAGGTCGACGCCGCGGCGATCCCGCTCTCCTTCACTGTGCCCGAGTCCCCGGCCTTCACCTTCCTCGGGGTATCTCCGGCAAAGGTGACCCGCCCATCGAGCGCTCGCGATCTCGGCGCGGCGCTCATCAATTCCGTCGACTCCTCGGGCAAGGTCCTCACGGGCATGGCAATCGGCGCCTCGCTCTGGACGCTCCTCTCGCGGACGATGTCGCTGCAGACGTATCAAACAAATCCGGCCGCCTACGCGTTCGCGAATACGGCCGTCTCAGTCGGAACGGCCCGAGCGTCCGGCAACGACTCGACGGACACGAACGTTGCCATCGGGTTCCGCGCCACGCTGTTCGATCACAGCGATCCCATGCGGAACAAGGAGCTCACGGGCGCCCTGGCCAACGCCTTCCTGGGCTGCATGCGTAGCCCTCCGACGGCGACGCCACTGGATACCACGCCACCGGTCGTCCCCATTCCGACTCCCGGCGTGCCGCCGCAGCCGCGGACGCCGGTGGCCGCCGTTCCCGATAGCGGTCAAGTGAGGCTCGATCTCGCGCGCGACGATCCGCGACTCGTCTGCGCCGAGAAACAAAGCACTAACTTTCGCAAGCGGTGGTTCGAAGAGAACTGGAACAAGGCCGCGCTCTCGTGGGGGGTCGGCCTCGGCTGGCGCGTTCCCGGGTCGGAGTTCGGGCACATGCAGCCGCTCGGTGTCAGCACGTGGCTCGCCGGCGCACTGCCGATCGGGGCCTCCGCGCAACTGCTCACGCAGCTCCAGCTCGATCACCGCAACCCGCGCGACACCATCGACGCGACGACAGTCCTCACGTACGCGGCGCGGGCGGTTCGCGGCAGCGACAATCACAACTTCTTCTTCGAGGTCGCCGGCACCGACCGCGTCAAGACGACCCCCGGCGTCAGCCGCTCCAACGTGCAGTGGTCCGGGGGCGTCGAGCTCAAGATCGCCGAGGGCTACTGGCTCTCGACGGGCTTTGGCAAGCGGTACACGGAGCAGGGAGAGCCGGACCGCATGGTGATCATCGCGAACATGCGGTGGGGGATTAGCAACGACTCGCGCCTGAAGCTGATTCCTGGGGTGAAATAGCGAATCAGAGGCATCGCGCTCAGAGGCTCAGCGCATCATCGCGAAGATCGATGTAGTCAGGCGCACGTGCACGCGCTGTTCGACGTACGCCCCACGTCCGCGATGCGCCGACCTGACGTCCCAATCGTCAAAGTCCTCCATGCTCCGGTACCTGGCGAAGCCGTATCGCTACTTGTTGTACCAGACGCAGTGGTTCGCTCGGGCGGCAGCGCCATCCTCTTCGTCTTCCGAACCGACAGCGGGCCAGGTGGTAAGATGTGGCCAACGCTCATTCGCCAGGTTCCAGAGGTCACCGTCATCTCCGGAGGCACCACTTGCTTGCAGCTCGGTTATCACTCCCGATCGTTCTGGGCGTCGGCGCCGCGAACGCGCTGCCGCCTCACCTGGACGCATTCGGTCCCTGCCTCGCTGCTCTGCGCGCCAGTCGCGCGGCGCGTCGGATCACTGCCGAAACCTGGCAGCGGCATACGGTAGCGCTGACGCCTGACCCGCGAGTGCTCGCCGAGCTCGACGCTCAACCGGAGGTCCAGCTTCCCGTTTGGGACTACTTCGCCATCCTCGCCGACGACCAGCGGGTCGAGGATGGTAGGCTGCGGCAGGCGGCGCATGATTCCGTCCTCGACGCAATCCGGACGCGATACGGCGTCGACCCCGCGATCCTCGTCGCGGTCTGGGGTATCGAATCGGACTACGGCCGCAGCCAGGGACAATTCGATGTGCTGCGTTCCCTCGCCACGTTGAGCTGCGCCGGTCGCCGGCAGCGGTACTTTCGCCGGGAGTTCCTCGCCGCGCTGCGCATTGTACAGGCAGGGCACGTGAGTGTACGGGAGTTCACCGGATCGTGGGCGGGCGCCTTCGGCCAGACCCAGTTCATGCCCGGGACGTTCGAGTGGCTCGCCGTCGATCAGGACGGGGACGGCCGTCGCGACGTCGTCGGGAGTGTCGGTGATGCACTCGCCTCGACGGCCAACTACCTGCGGAATGCTGGGTGGCGCCCGGACCGGCCGTGGGGCTTCGAGGTCCGGGTGCCACGCGCCCTGGCTGCGACGGGACGCGGACGGCGCGCGACACGCACGCTCGGAGAGTGGGCCGCCAGTGGCGCCACTCGTATCGATGGCAGCGCCCTCGTCGATGCAGCGACCCCTCGAACCCTTACGGCCGGGTTGCTCCTTCCGGCCGGCACTGACGGTCCCGCGTTCCTCGTCACGCGCAGCTTCGAGGCGCTCTACCGATACAATGCATCCGAGCGATACGCGCTGGCCGTGGCGCATGTCGCCGACCGCCTCCGTGGCGGCGGTCCGCTGAGCGCTGCCTGGCCCACGGACGACCCCGGCCTGTCGCGGGCCGACCGACGCGAGCTGCAGTTGCTGTTACGGAAGCGGGGCCACGACGTCGGGAGCGCGACGGCGGTCTATACGGCCGCGATCCGCCAAGCCGTCACGATTGAACAGCGCCGGCTGGCTCTCGAGCCCTCGGGGCGCGCCGGTCAGCGACTCCTCGCCACGCTCCGCGAACAGGATCCGTCGCGCTTCGAGTGAGCGCCTCACGACGGCGCACGCTTTCCTCCCAGCCAACTCGACTGCTGAACGCGGATGCTGCGGACTGTGACGGATCAGAAGGGGCATCTCGTTGCAGATCGGATGCCTGCTGGCGCTACGATCGCAACGGACGCTGTTGGGCGGCAACGCTGCCGGACGTCACGACGGCGCCGTCTCCACCGCCTAACGTGCTCGAGTACCCGGCCTCACCACCACGACTTTGCCTTGTTGATCTTCTTGGGAAACTTGGCCAACGCGGCCGACGGCTCGGTGGGATCGCTGTCGATCTCACCCCGATGCACCTCCACTCCCCTGAGGTAGGTGACGCGGTAGAAGAAGTCATTGCCTTCGATGTCGGTCAGGTCCTGGGGATACCCGGGGCCGAGCGGTGCACCTGGAGAGAACCCTTGGGCAATGTGAAGCTCAGGAGCTTCGTGGACGACTGGCTGCAAGAGAGGAGTCATGGCGGTGTTGCGGCCAGACGTCACGACCGCTCGCCAGTTAACCAACCAGTTGATGCGTCCCAGGATGACCAGGCGTTGTGGCGCCGAGTCTCTGGTGGCCGCCAACCATATGGTGAAGCGATCACCTCCCGTCACATTTGTGAGGGCGCGACCCGCGCCGTCGATCACAAGATCCAGCGGCAGTTCGAGCTTGGGCGCGTCGTCCGACTCGATGCTCACTGGAATACCCATGGTGAGGTCGGCAGAGTGACCATCGTAGGGGAGCTCACCACCTCGGGAATCACGGATGGACCGACCTGCTTCACCGGGACGCGCCGGTACTCCCCAGAGGCGATCTTCCGTGCGAACGTCCTTATGGTAGTGGCCGACCCGCGAGCTCGCATGAATCTCCTGGATGAACCCAGCGCGCCACAGGTTGTTCACCAATGCCGCGTTGCCGTCCAGCGCGGTGGCCGTCACGGTGGCGCGAAACACGCTCGAGCCGGTCTCGAGGAGGACTTTGCCCTCCTCAATCGTGGGTTGAGGGGGGCCGTCGACCTGGGAGGTGAGCGTGTAGTTGAAGCGGATTCCGCTGTCGTTGAAGATTGCCATTGACGCCTCTGGGCGGCCTCAGGGAAGGATGTCGTTCGCGAGCCACGGAGGAGCGAAGAGCCCGGGCCTCGCTGGACAGTCGCGGCCCAATGGAAACCTTACGTGTGGGTTCGACGTGAGTAATCTCGCGACCGCTTGTGCTTCGAGAGTGGGCCGCAAGCGCCTCAATGTCCAGGAGCCAGCTACGATCCCGGACGCCTACCGTCCCGGCTCCACCATGTCCTCGAACCGCAGCCACTTCTTATAGAAGAACAGGTCGGCGTACCCTAACGACCCATCTCGGCTCTTGAGCACATGCACTTCGGCCGCCCCGTCCACGTCGTGCGTGGCGGCATACTGCTCTTCGCGAAAGAGTCCGAGGACCACGTCGGCGTGATGGGACAGCGCCCCCATCAGTCCCAGGTCGTCGAGTTGCGGTCGGGGATCGGGGCGATCGCGGACGGTGCGGTCGAGGTGCGAGACGGCGAGGATCGCGCACTGGCGCCTGACGGCGAGCGACTTGAGCGCCACGATCGCGCCGGCGAGCTCCTCGTCGCGGGGCAGACGCCCCATCGCCAGCGATTGGAGGGGATCGATCACCAGCAGGTCGAGCCCGAGGTGCTCGATCAGTAGATCCGACAGCCCGGCGACGCCGTTAGGCGCCACGTGAGAGAACATGGGCGCCCGGTCCCGAAGCCGCAGTGCCGCGGCGGCGACGCTCGCCCGCGTGGCCTCGTCGAGTGTGCCGTGTCGCAGGTCGTCTACCCGGGCCCGGCCGAGCATGGCGAGTGCGCGCTCGAACAGCCGCTCCTGCGCGTATTCCCCGGAGAAGAGCGCCACGTCGAACTCCGCCTCCGCCGCCCGCAGCGCTACGCCCAAGGCGAGCGCGGATTTCCCGCAGCCGACGTCTCCCGCGAGCACGACGAGATCGCCGCGACGAGGTCCACCGCCGAGCAGCGTGTCGACGCTGGGAAACCCGGTGGGCACGGTATCGTGACGGCCACCGCGGGCATCGATGCCGGCGAGGTAGGCGGCTGCATCGAACGGACGCGATCCGGACGGCCCGCCGGCGAGTTCTTCGTTAGGCGCGTCCGGGCCGCTCATTGAGCTGCGGCGCTGTCGTTGAGGCGGCCCGCCAGCGCTTTGAAATCGGCGCGCGCGGCCCCATCGACGATGCGCGTGGCCAGGGCGAGCGCCCGGTCCCAGCTGGCGATCGCGGCGGGCTGGTCGTCGCGGGCGATCGCATCCGCGAGCTGCTGAAACACCGCCCGTGTCTGTTGGGGGAGCGACAATGACTGCAGCCACTGCCGCGCGGCGTGGGCCCGGCCCTGCGTCGCCAGGCGGGGCAGGGCACCGGCGCCCTGCCAGTCCCACAGGACGCGCGCCGACCTGAAGGTCGCGAGGACCAGTTCCCGCTCGCCGCCCAACGGCAATCGCTCGGCGAGCGCGACCAGGGCACGGAAGCGGAACGTTGGTGGCGTCAGCGCGTAGGGAGGCAGAACGATCACGTTCGGCAATCTAGGCTTCCCGCGCCACTCGGCAAACGCCAGCCTTCCCCCTTACATTCGACCGCATGCCGCCGCTGCCCAAGATCGGCCAACCACCCAAAGCCGTGCTGTGGGTCGACGATGAAGCCGAGCTCCTGGAGCCGCACCGGCTCTTCCTGTCCGACAAGGGGATCGACGTCTCGGTCGCGACCAACGCGGACGATGCCGTGGAGATGATTCGGCGGCACCCGTATGATCTGGTGCTGCTGGACGAGCAGATGCCGGGGAAGCGCGGGCTGGACGCCTTTCGCGAGGTGCGTGAGGTGGCGCCCTCCCTGCCGGTGGTGATGATCACCAAATCCGAAGACGACGCCCTGCTGCGCGAGGCGTTAGGCGCGGACGTGCGCGACTACCTGGTCAAGCCGGTGAGCCCGCGGCAGGTGCTGTCGGTGGTGACCAAGGTGCTCGAGGGGCCCCGCATCCGGCAGCAAGCCGTGGCCCGCGCCTTCGTGGATCGCTTTCGCGCGATGGAGCTCGAGCGCAATCCGAACGTCGACTGGCGCGGCTGGGTGGAGCGGTTCGATGAGTTGATGCGCTGGGACGTGGACCTTGCGGGCGCGAACGAGAAAGGACTCTACGAGTCGCTGCGCGGTCTCTATCCCGACATGCACCGCGAGTTTGCGGCGTACCTGCAGCAGGCCTATCCTGCCTGGCTCAAGAACCTCGACGGCGATCGTCCGCCGCTGTCGATCGACGTCGTTCCGGAGTTCGTCCTCCCCGTGCTCCAGCGCGACCGGCGCGTCGTGCTCGTGGTGGTGGACTGCATGCGCCTCGACCAGTGGCGCGTGATCGAAGCGACGGTGGCGTCGCTGTTCGACGTGGAGACCACGCACTACTACGCCGTCCTGCCCACGGCGACGCCCTACGCCCGCAACTCGCTGTTCAGCGGGCTCTTCCCCGGCGAGATCGCCGCGCGATTTCCCGACTGGTGGGGTGAGCGCGATGACGAATCGTTGAACGCGTGGGAACGGCAACTGCTCGAGGCGCAGCTGATGGAGCTCAGGATCTCCGCATCGGTGCGCTACCAGAAGATCTCGACGCCGCTGGACTCGGACGAGCTCGAACGGCACATGGCGACGGCGATCGGACCGGAAGGCATCAGCGCGTTTGTGTTCAACTTCGTGGATCTGCTCACGCACGGCCGCAGCGAATCGGCGATCCTCTATGAAGTGGCGCGCGACGAGATCGCCCTGCGACAACTCACCCTACAGTGGTTCCAGCGTTCGGCGCTCCTCTCCCTGCTGCGGGAAGCAGCCCGCAAGAAGGTGACGGTGGTCCTCACCAGCGATCACGGGTCCATTCACTGCACCACGCCGGCGACCGTATTCGCGAAGCGCGACGCCACCCACAACCTGCGGTACAAGTTCGGCGAAGACTTGCGCGCCGAGCGCAACGAATACGCGCTGTTGTTCGGCAATGAGGACCTGCTGCGGCTCCCGCGGCGGGGGATGGGGAGCAACACGCTTCTCGCGGTGGGGAACACGTTTTTCGTGTACCCAACCAAGCTGCGGGAGTATCAGAGCCGGTATCGCGGGTCGTTTCTGCACGGCGGGGTGACGCCGGAGGAGTGCATCGTGCCACTCGCACTGCTGACGCCGAAGTGAGGGGAGACGCGAGACGGGAGGGGGACGGGAGGCTCTTGTTCGTTCACTCCGAGGGAGGCTGGTCGTGGCAGCCCTTCCTCCCGTCTCCCGGCTCCGGTCTCACGACTTCTGTCTCTCGTCTCCCGTCTCCCGTCTAAGAGATGTACCCCCGCCTCCTTACCTTCCTCCGCCCGCACGCCTGGCGCATGGCGGGAACGATCGCATGCAATCTTGGCGCGGCGCTGCTCGATGTCTTCTCGTTCACCCTACTCATCCCGTTCCTCAATACGCTGTTCGGCATCGCGACGCCGGACAGCCGGATCGTCGCCCTGCAGCAGCGCATCGTTGGTCCGCTGATCGACGCTGGCGACAAGATGACGTCGCTTCGCAACATCATCATCGTCATCCTGGTCAGTGTCACGCTGAAGAACCTGCTGGTCTGGCTCAGCGGGCAGCTCGGCGCGTCGGTGCAGGAGTACGTGACGCGCGATCTGCGAAACGCGCTCTACGCGCAGCTGCAACGCCTCCCGCTGTCGTACTTCACCCGCACACGCGCCGGGCAGATTCTCGCCCGGGTGCTCACCGATACGCAGCAGACGAAACAGGTGATCACCGAGGCGGTCACGCGCTCCATCCAGAGCGCGGCGATGGTGGCGACGGCCATGACGACGATGTTCGTGATGTCGTGGCGCCTGTCGCTGCTCGCGCTGGTGGTCGCGCCCCTGCTGATCGGGCTGCTGCAACCGATCCTGCGCAAGCTCCGCAAAGGCC
>JBQTIW010000287.1:0-7330 GCA_052387735.1 Gemmatimonadaceae bacterium | reverse complement strand
TACGGCGCTCGCTGCCCTTCTCGTCGTTGCCGGAGTGATTCTGTCGGGTTGGCGTCGCGCATGATGCCGCACACGCGGTACATTCGGGGCAACCACGCACGACATCCGTATGCCAACCGAGACCCTGCAGGCCGAGGTCCAGGCGGCACTCGCCGAACACTACACGCTCGCGCGCGAGCTGCCGCGCGGCGGGATGTCGCGGGTATTTGTTGCGACAGAAAACGCGTTGCGCCGGCAGGTGGTCATCAAAGTCCTGTCACCGGAGCTGGCCGCGACGCTGTCCGCCGAACGGTTCAAGCGCGAGATCGGGCTGGCTGCGCGCCTGCAGCATCCCCACATCGTACCGCTCCTCTCAGCCGGACTCGCGGGAGGGCACCTCTACTACACGATGCCGCTCGTGGACGGCGAGTCTCTGCGCGAGCGCATGAACCGCGAACGTCCGATGGCGTTCGCCGACATCATCGGCATCATCGACGAGGTCGCCCGCGCTCTCGCCTACGCACACGAAGAAGGGGTCGTGCACCGGGACATCAAGCCAGAGAACGTGATGTTTTTCCGCGGGCAGGCCGTGGTGCTCGATTTCGGCATCGGCAAGGCACTTCTCAGTGCTGCGACGTCGGAGACCGAAGCGCTACGCATTACGCAGGTGGGGATGAGCCTGGGCACGCCGACCTACGTCGCACCGGAGCAGGCGGCGGGTGATCCCGCGCTCGACCATCGGGCCGACCTGTACGCCCTGGGCGTGGTGGCCTACGAGATGATTACCGGGCACCCGCCGTTTACCGGGCGATCTCCGCACGCGGTGATGGAGGCGCATGCCAAGCGAAGACCCGAGGCGATGGAACAGCGTCGACCCGGCGTACCGCGGCACCTCTCGGCCATCGTCATGCGTTGCCTCGAGAAGCATCCGGATGACCGACCGCAGAGCGGCGAACAAATCGTCGCGGCGCTCAGCGCCACGGTGGGGTCCAGCCGGAGCGGGGCTGTGGCGGTTCCCGGATTTCTCTCGAACGTGCCGGCCTGGGTGCCGTGGGCACTGGCGGGTGTTTCGACAGCCGCCGCCATAGTGTTTGCGGTGCTGTACGCCATGAGTGCGCGGTAGCCTCTCACTGCGTGCGCGGATCGTGGCCATGTCGTGAACAGCGACGACCGCGGTGGGCCATGACACTGGCACTCCCGCGCGGTACGTTCCGCATGTTTCGACACGCGCCACGGAGAACGTGATGATCCGGACCATAGAGAGCCTCGCCGTCGTAGCCGGCCTTGTCGCCATCCCCGCCCTCGGCCAGAGCCGGGTGCAACGTGCCGCCGACCACACCTTCCGCGTCGACACGGTCGTGGCGGCGTTGGTGAACCCGTGGTCCATGGCCTTCCTTCCCACTGGGGACATGCTCGTCACCGAGCGACCAGGGCGCCTGCGGATTGTGAGAAAGGGCAAGCTTGTCGACACACCGGTGGCGGGGGTGCCAGAGGTCGCGGCGCGAGGCCAGGGTGGTCTCCTCGATGTGGTGCTCCACCCGAACTTCGCGACGAATCAGCTGATCTACCTCAGCTATTCCAAACCGGGGGCGGACAGTGCCTCGGCCACCACCGCCATTGCCCGCGGTCGGTTCGAGCATGATCGCCTAACGGGCGTCGGGGACATCTTCGTGGCGACGACGCGTGGCGCACCGGGACACTTTGGATCGCGGCTCGCCTTCGACCGCAACGGATTCCTGTTCATCACGGTCGGCGATCGCATCGTTCCGCCAGCCGGCGACCTTACGGCGCATCCGGCCCAGGACATCTCCAACCATCATGGCACGATCAATCGCTTGCACGACGACGGCCGCGTCCCCGACGACAATCCGTTCGTGGGCAAGGAGGGTGCGCGACCCGAGATCTGGAGCTACGGCCATCGCAATCCGCAGGCACTGCTCGTGCACCCCGAGACCGGCGACGTATGGGCCACGGAGCACGGCCCACAAGGCGGCGATGAACTGAACCTGATCCGCCGGGGCTTGAACTACGGATGGCCGGTGATCGGGTTTGGCGTGAACTATCGCAGCGGCGCTGCCATTCACACCGGCACGCATCGCGAGGGAATGGAGCAACCCGCGCACGTGTGGGTGCCCTCCATCGGCGTCTCGGGAATGATGATGTATACCGGCGACAAGTTCCCGGCCTGGAAGGGCAGCATGTTCGCCGGTGGCCTCGCGGGCGAACAGCTCGCCCGCTTCACCCTCGACGGCCAGCGACCGGAGCTGGCCGAGGTCTTACTGCGCCGACAGGGGAGGATTCGCGATGTCCGGCAAGGGCCGGACGGGTTCATTTACCTGGCGATCGACAACCGCCAGGGGACACCGACGCCTATACTGCGATTGCAGCCAGGGAGGTAAGAGCGCGTGAGCGCGTAAGCGGGCGAGCGGACCTCCACTACTTCGGCGGGCCGCCGCTCAGTCTCCGGCTGTTCACTGTGTACAGAAACCCGGTGTACTGCATCTCCTCCCATGTCTGGTCGCCCCACCGCACCTCTTTCTTCGGATCGGGGTTCGCGGGATTCGCGACCGAATTGTCGTACCAGGCGAGCGCCTCGATGCGCGCGCCCGGCACGATCTCGAGGGGCTTGGCGAACATGTAGTATGTCTGCCAATTGAAGTCGTAGTTAGGCACCGAGAGAATGACTTCCGATCGGCCGTCGGGCTGGACGAGGCGGTACTCCCACCGCTTGCCACGCAGGTGCGTGTGCGGAAGGAGTCCCCACACGCGCACGGTCTCACGGAATCCGATCTCCGAGGGCACGCGGTGATCGGTTGCTCCCGCGGGGATCACGAACTGGCCATTGACGAACGATGCGGCGCGAAGCTCTTCGGCAGGTGGCGCCTTTGCGAAGATCATCCCCAGGCTCGTGCGGTCTTTCATCGCGTGACCGTGGGCGGTGTAGTGCATCTGGAACGTCAGAACTGAACCGGCGCGGACGCGGAGTGCGGTGCCTTCGGGAAAAGTGAGGACGTTCGTGCCAGGTGCGGTGCTCGCGATGAGCGCACCCAACTCGCGCTGCGGCTCCTCGGAACCCGGCGGTGGCTCGGGGATACCGTGGTCCTCACGTCGGAGCAATAGCGGCCGAGGCGGTGGAGCCCCAGGTGCTGCGGGCGACGGTCGCCCTGCCGAAGGCACACGGGCGTAGACCAGCACATGGTGGACGACTTCGCGCGTGCCCGGGAGGATCTCTATCGCCTGGACCCACTTGTCTTCGGTGAAGTTCGTCGGGACCTCGAAGTATTGATATTCGATGACGCCCTTCGCCGGCACCTCGTATTCGGTCGTCATCGCGACCACTGCGTCCGGAATGCCAATGCTCCAGCCGGTTGGATACGAAGGCGCGGATGGCAGGTCCTTCGCATCGCCGCTGGGCATACCAGCGTCGACCCACCTGGTAATGGTCTGCTTGTCGGCGTCCGACAGCCGGCGGTCATTGAGGAACGTTCCGTGTGGCGCGTCGGCGTGCCACGGCGGCATGACGCCGGTGCCAACGTTCTCGCGGATTTCCGCGGCGGCTTTGCGCGCGTCCTCGTAGGTCAGGAGCGACATGGGCCCGAGACCGCCGGGCCTATGACAGCTCGTGCAGTTCTTGTAGATGATCGGCACAACGTCCCGGCTGAACGTCGGTGCGTGAGGCTGAGCTCCGAGCCCTGCGTTGAAAGAAACGCCGCCCATTCCGAGGGCAGCCGCCAGTCCGAAGGTCGCCCACTGGAACACCCGCTGCCGCCCCGTCCGAACGCGCATGGCCCTGTTCATGTTCTCTCAGTCCCTCAGTCGATGGAGGTTTTGCCACAGCAACTGGAGTATGCGACAGTCCCCGCGCCGAGCGCAACGCGTCGGTCGTCGCGCTGTGACTTCTTGCGGTGGTGGGTTGCGACCCGATCTTGAGGGGCCCGCAAACGAAAGTACCCCGGCTCCCCACTGGCTATGCGCCGCAAGGCACCCATCGCTTTTGCCGATGACGCACGCACGCGAGCGATCGCGTCGCTCCGCCGATTTATCGCCGAGAACCTGGACCAGGAGATTGGCGACCTGAAGGCGGAGCTCTTCCTCGACTATATCCTCGCGGAGCATGGACCCACGATCTACAACCAGGCCATCGCCGACGCCCGGAGCTTCTTCGAAGAGCGCGCGGCCGACTTGGGGGCTGTGCGCCATCACGATGAGTTTCCCTTTTGGGGCTCACCAAGGCGCTAGCCGCCAGGACTCGGTCTATCTCGTTAGGTCCGTGCTCTCTCGCGACAGCATGACGCGCTCGGCCAGCTCATCCATCTGCCCCCGCCGGCGCCGGGCCCACCCGGGAAGCCGTATCGCGCCGATCGTGAACAGCGCCACTCCCACCGTGGCCAGGAGAGCGGTGCCCCTCAGTGCGTCTGTTGCTGCGGTGAAGGCACTGACCACGAAGAGGCCGGCGGCGATTCCGAGGGTTGCGAGTCCGCCGCTGATCAGCGACCGCGCATTACCATTGGTGGTTCGGAACCGGAGACGGTGCCCAGTCTGCGTCGGCTCGACCAGGACGTGCAGGTTGCCATTGGACCACTGGCGGAACGGGCCATCGTACCGGATGACGCCCTTCGCTTCGAAGGTCTCGCGCAGGTCGGCGACCAGTTGCTCCCACTCCCTGTCGGAGAAGGGGCGGTCCAGCTCGACCGTGCGGCCGACGCCGATAGGAAGTCCGAGGAATCGCCGCGGCTGCGCTGCGCTGCTCCCGACACTGATTCGAGCCGCGCGAGCCACGAGGTCAGGACTGAGCCCGGCCTCGCGTCCGATCTCCTGCAGCTGGCCGACAGTCAGCCCCTGAGTCGGGACGACCGGTCTGGGCGCCGTATCCTCCAACTCCGCGGCTACCCGGAAGATCTCGGCAGCCTCCGCTTCACTGTAGCGTCGCTCGCTCATTGAATTGAATGATGTCCGGGCCACTCGCGCCGGGCAACCGCGCGCACCTCAGGCTTCGGTGCGATCCGGGCAGATCGATGGAGCACCGGCGTATTCCGTGCTCCTGAGCGGCCGCTCACCGGTGACCGGCGAGGAGGAGCGCGTAATCGCGTTCACGCGGGGATTGCCCGATGGCCACGTCATCTATGCGCTGTGTATCACGCCGGGTCACGACGATAGCGCGCTCACCCAGACGTTCACGCACATGGTGCGATCGCTGCGCGTCAATGGCGAGGCGGCCCACCGCACGCCGCGCTCGCGTCCTGGCAACGGGCTGCGGCCGTCGGAGTGATGCCGCTGATCCATCAACGGGGAGCGTCGCCACCTGAGCTGCAACGGTGGCGACGCGTCCTCGTGTGGCCCCCGCCTAACGACGAACGCCCGTCGGCAGCAAAACCAACCCCGGAACCTCCGGCGATTCAAACGCGGCGTCGGCAACCAGCGCTCGACCGCGCCGGAGATCGTCCACCTCACCTGCCATCTCAGTCACGCTGAAATTCAGCGTCAGACCAAGTGTGTTGAGCAGCTCGATGAAACGTACCGCGTCCAGCTCCTCCGGCCAGACGATGCCGGGCTTCATCGCTCCTTCTGCCAGTTGCAGCGCGCCGGTCGCAGCGGCGTAGCCCACGGCGACGTTCGCCGTGGCGAACAGCTCCAGTGCCCTGGCCGCCTGGTCCAGGAGCGCGCCGGTCACGATACGCATCGTCTTGTCGCGACCACCCGCCGTCCCCCTGATCAGGATATGGGCCCGCGTATCGGCGATCAATGGGACGAGGGTCGCCTGGATTTCCGGGTCGAGCACCGCGATCTGCACTGGACGCGGGAGGAGTTGCATCAGCACGTCCACGGCTTTCACCTGGACCCCCTGCACCTCCACGACGCGGTCCTGCGTGAAGCCGGTGGCGAAGAGCGTGGCGACCGCCGGCTCGAACGGGTACTTGTAGCAGCAATACTGCATCCCCTTTCCGATGATCAGGGGAAGGGAGTACTGCTCGTCATGCGCATGGTGCGTGAGCTGGACCGCGCCGAGGTTGCCGCCGAAGTCGTAGCGCTCCGGCTCGTAGAATTGCGGCATGTGCTCGTGCTTGCCGTCCTGAAAGACGCATGGAGGATCGCAGTAGTCGTAGTACTGCTGCTCCGGACTCCAGGAGGGCGTCCACGTTTTGACCATCTCCTGCTGCGCCGAGGTGTGGAACCCGGCACGGATCTCGATGCGCTCCACGGTGTCGAGATCGTCGCAGACGAGCCGGCAGAGGACGTTGACGATGCCCGGACTCGCGCCGCATCCTAACAACGCGGAGCGCCCCGCGGCGGTGAACCGATCGGCCAGGTCCAGCGGCTGGTGCTGAATGAGCTGCGCCAGGTGTTCGGGCGATGCGGCCGTGTTCACGTAGTGCGCCTCGAGGGCGAGCGCGGCGCGCATGACGCTCCCCGCGCAGAAGGAGGGGGTGAGGTCGATGACCACATCCACCGCGCCTAACGAACCGCGGACCGCAGCGACAATGGCGTCCGGATCCCGGGCGTCGAATGCGGCGGCGGCGACTTTCGCGCTCCCGAGCCGGTCGCGAACGGACGCGGCCCCGGCAAGTTTGCTGGTACCGAGAAGAATACGGTCGACGCGCGGGTCGCGCGCGAGAACGGCTGTGCATGGGGCCCCTTGGGCGCCGGCACCAACGATCAGGATGTTCATGGGATGCTGCGGGCGAGGGAATCACGCCGACTCGACGTCAGGCGCACGTGTTCCATACGCCGCTCGCGGCCCTTCGGATCTGTGGGCTCGAGCGCGGGTCGCACCGGTTCCTCCGCCCGAGGGCGGCGGCTATCTTCTGGCTCCTTCCCACCACCATGTAGAGGCACGTGCCCATGATCGCCTACGGAGCCAGGCAACTGGCGGCTGCATTCCGCACCGTCCGGAACAACACCCTGCAGATCGCTCGCGACATCCCCGAGGACCGGTACAGCTGGACGCCCGCATCCGGCATGAGAACGATACAGTCGTTGCTCGCCCACATCGCCGTCTCGCCCTCGCTGCACGAGGACATCCACCGCGTCAAACGCCTCACCACGCTGCAGGGATACGCCTTCGGTGCCATCATGGCCGGCATAGCCGCCGAGGAGTCGAAGGCGCGATCGAAGGCCGCGACGATCGAACTGCTCGAGACCGAGGGGGATCGTTTCGCGACCTGGCTGGGATCACTCAGCGCCGATTTCCTCGCCGAGACGTACACCGATCCCATGGGACAGAACCCGAAGACACGCTTCGAAGGATTGCTGAGCCCCAAGGAGCATGAAATGCACCACCGAGGCCAGTTGATGGTGATCGAGCGCATGCTGGGCATCGTCCCCCACCTCACGCGTCAGATGCAGGAGCGAA
>JBQTIW010000286.1:0-6489 GCA_052387735.1 Gemmatimonadaceae bacterium | reverse complement strand
CGGTCGCCTCTCTCTCACGCGGCGGCCGGTCCGCGGTCGCCTTGACAACCGGCCAGGCCCGAACCAATTGAGGCGGAGCGAACCGCCAGGTGACCGCTCACCGCAACGCAATGTGGGAACGAATCCGCATACGCTGGAGAATCTCTTGCTCTGGCTGCCGCAGGAGCGCATGGCGTTTCAGGGGGACCTCTTCTACTTTGACGCCGGCGGTGTCTTCGCGCCCGTCGGTCGCGAGGCGCCCACGCGATTCTTTGCTCGCTGGCTGCAACGACTGGGGCTGGAGCCTGTCGCGGTGTTTGGCGTGCACAACACCGGGGTTGCCGGACCCAATGCGCTGAAGCTGGCCACGCAGCTACCTCAGGAGCGGCCTGCGGGGCACGCGGCCCTCCACGAGACTCGGGGCAGATGGCACGACGATCGGTAATCGGTGTCATGGGCGCCGGAGAGGGCGCCTCCCTCCATGATCTTGCACTGGCCGAGGAACTGGGGAGGCTGGTGGCCGCACAGGGATGGGCGTTGCTCACGGGCGGTCGCGACGCCGGCGTCATGCGGGCGGCGAGTCGCGGCGCGAAGTCCGTCGCCGGGAGCCTCGTCATCGGCGTGCTGCCTTCCGAATCCGGCCCCGTGGCGAGCGACGTCGACGTCGCGATCTTCACGGGCCTCGGTCATGCGCGGAACGCGGTCAACGTTCTTTCGTCCGACGTCGTGGTTGCGTGTGGCGTTGGGGGTCCGGGCACGGGATCCGAGTCGGCCCTCGCTCTCAAGATGGGGCACCCGCTCATTCTGCTCGCGCCCAGCGCGGAGGCCAGGGCCTACTTCGGTTCCCTCGGTGGCGTCATGTACGTGGCGAGCGAACCGCGAGAGGTGGTCGACCTCATCGTGTCGCGCGGCCTGCTGTAACAATTACCGGCGTGGGTCGGGGCCCACGCCATACAGACCGTCTGGATGCTGCGATCGTCACCCTGACTACGCCGCCGGCAGCGGCCTGCCCTTCAGTGCCTAACGAAACGATCCACGCGCCGAAGTCCATCGCTGGCCCGGTCGCGGAGAGCGGCTACCTCGCGTCCTCCCGGTGACCAGTGACGCAGCGCCACCGCGTATGACTTCGCCGCGTCGGCGTGCGCACCACGCTGGGTGAACAGATCTCCCAGTTCCAGGGAAGCGAGCGCCGTGTAGTAACCGACCCAGGTGGTCGGTGGAACGAGTGACCGGAAGATGGCTTCGGCGCTGTCCCGCTTTCCACTGGCGCGCAACAACTGCGCGAAGTGGAAACGCATGGCCGGTTCGGGATGCCAGTCCTGCACGTTCTCGGTGTGAATGAACCACACGTCGAAGGCGCGGCGGGCCTGCTCGAGGGCGGCCGGCAGGTCGCCGCGGCGGGCGGCGAGTCGCGCCTCGATGTCGGCACGAATCGCGTCGGGCCAGTCCGGCGGCAGCCCGCCGCGTCGAAGCGTGCCGATCGCTCCGTGCCAGCGCCGCGCCATCGTCGTGTCGCCGTGGGTGGCGTGGTAGGCGCCGAGCAACCATCCAATCCACCAGACCTCGCGCTTGTACTGGTAGAACACCGCCGAGTCCACCGGCACCCACGCGGTCAGTGAGGCCAGTGACTCCTGCACCAAAGAGTCGTCGATGACACCGGCGACGCGCGCGGCGACCACCTGCAGATTGATGGAGGGGAGGAGTGCCGCCGTGCCGTTGCGCTCGATGGCGCGCCGCAGGGTATCGATGGCGCTGCCCCGACCCTGTGCCAGGAGGAGTCGCGACCTGGCCGATGCCACGACGCTTGCGGCCGGATCCCCGCGCCAGCGCGCGGCCAGCCGTGCGAGCAACGTCTCGGCGTGCTGCGGTCGATATCGGATGAGCATGCGCATCGTGGCGAAGGGCACAGGTGCTGGTTCACGCTCGACCACGTCGAGCACGCGATGCATCTCCTCCTCCGGCGCGAGCAGCGATTGAAGCGCGAGCATGGTCCCGCGCACGGCCGTGACGGTGGTGTCGACCTGCCGGAGGCGGTCGAGCTGAACGCGCATGTCGGCCGGCGACGCGGCGCCAATGGCGGTCACCGCTCGCATCACGAGGCCGGGCACGTAGCTCGAATCCAGCTGGACGACGTGCTCGGAGGCCGCCACAGCGTCGGCGTGCGTCGCACCAAACTGCCAGCCATACACCAGCCGGGTGTACGACAGCCCCGCCCAGGCCCGGAGGTCGGTACTATCGAGGCTCACGAGCCGCTCCGCCGCCGCCGCCGCGCGAATGCCCTCGGTGCGCACCGAGGCGAGCAGCCACTGTGCGCGCAGCCGGTCGCGTTCACCTAACGAGGCGCTGTGCACGGCCGCGCGTTCGGCCAACTCGCCGAGGCGAAACGGTTGCCCGCCCAGTGTGGCCACCTGCGTCTTGATCTGTGCTGCTTCCACCAGCGCGAGCCCGAAGGCCGAATCGAGCGCGATGGCCCGGTCGACGGCAACCTCGGCGCTGTCGAGGAGCCCCCGGCGCATCGCCTCTTTGGCCGCGAGGTACGCCTTGAGCGCTGGCGCCGACGCGGTCGCCTGCGGCTGGATCGCTCCCACGTGAGGCATTCGCCTGGTGTCCACGATGCGGGCAATGATCGGAATCGCCAGGCGCTGCGCCAGCGCCACCGCACTGTCCGCCGCGCCTTCACTCGCGTGAGAGACCACGGGTTCATCGCTGTCGACATGATAGAGCCGATACGACACGTTCAGCCGGCCGCGCTCGAGCAGGACGGACCCGATGAGAAACCACTCGGTGCCCGCCTTTCGCGACAGGGCCTCGGCCTCGCGACGGTCGGGGCCGCGCGCCCGTGCCGCAGGGGTGTCACGCAGCTGGCGCCACGCCGCCCACGGATCGGCGACGCGAAGTCCCGGCGTCCCATCCAGCGTCGTGGACAGGAGATCGGACAACGCTTCGGACCAGTCCGAGGCGTCGCGCACCGTGGCGTGCAACGGAAAGACGGAGATCCCTGTCCGATGGTCCGTTTGCGCGTCGCCCGGCCTACCGATCACGTACATGACGAGCAGGGCCAGCGTCGCCGCGACCGCCCCGAACACCGCGCGCGGCCGGACTCGCCGGCGCGACGACTCGGGCGTGATGCGCCATTCCCCACCCGGATCCGGAGCGAGCCACCCGGCGTCGGCGAGCGCGGAAACGCGTTCGGACACCAGGAGCGGATTTCCACCGGTTTCGGCGAGCAGGCGCGCAGAAAGCTGTTGCTGCTCGTCCTTTCGCAGGGCGATCATCGACGCGATCATTGCCTGCACGCCACCTAACGAGAGCGCCTGGAGCTTCAGCCGTCGCACGCCGCGAATGGCCGACAGATCGCGGACCAGCGAACGGTTTCGCGACTCGACCGAAGACGCAGTCAAGAGCACGAGCACGCGTGGGGGCACCACGTGCGCGAGTGAGGCCAACAGCCGGCGCGTGGCCAGGTCCGCAGTCGGGGCCTCGTCCAGGAACACGACGACCGGGCGCTCCTCGGCAACCGCGCCAAGCACCTCCTTGAGCGCATCGACGCGCGCACCGTCTGTCCCGCGCGCCTCGGGTAGCGCGAGGAAATCCTGATGCAGCCACGGCGCGAAGCGGCCAAGCTCGGCCAGCGCACGGGGGGCCGCGCCGGCAAGTCCGCGTGCCTCGCGCAAATCGCTGAACAGCGCATTGGCGGTGGCGAAAGGTTCGGCGTCGCCGGGATCCCCGTCAGCTCCGCCGCCCCGGCCGCGCAGGATCACGCAACGACCGGCCGACGCCGCGGCACGAAGGAATTCCTCAGCGAGTCGCGTCTTCCCCACGCCGCGCTCCCCCTCGATGAGCACAATGGCGGCCTCGCCATTGCGCACCGATTCCCACACCGAGAACAGTTCGGCGAGCGCACCATCCCGTTCCACGAGGCTTGGTGTGAAGACGGCCGCGGTGCATTGGCCTGGTCCGCCTGGTGTGCGCGCTGATTCCTCCTCGAGCTCCTTCCCCAGGCGGATCAGCTCCGCTGACGGCTCGCCGTCAAGTTCCCTGATCGCTCGACTGACGAAGGCCGCATGCAGTGACAGCGCCTCGCGGAGTCGTCCGTTCCGCCGCAGCACCTGCATCCACTGCATGTGCGCACGCTCGTCGAGGGGGAACAGTTGCGACCACCGCGAAGCCCAGCGCTCCGCCGTGCCGGAGTCGCCGCGCCTAACGGCTGCCGAGGCAAGCTGCTGCAGGGCCGACACCAGGAGATGGCGGAGCCGCTCTCGCTCGGCGTCGAGCCAGGCCTGAAAGGGAGCGGCCCCCGCATCCTCCATGGACTCGAGAAAGTCGCCATGCCATCGGTCGACCGCGGCCTCGAGCTGCTCCGCGACGATCTCGCGTTCGAACAAGACCGCGTCCAGTTCGACCGCTCCCTCACGGAGCTGGACCGCGTCCGCCTGCACGTCGAGAGCATCGCCGATGACCCGACGCAGATCCAGCAACGCCTGGCGCAGCGACTGGCGTGCGCGCGCTTCGTGGCGATCGCCCCAGAGGAGGGTTGCCAGCGTTTCGCGCGCGACGGGGCGGGGCGCGTGCCGCGCGAGGTAGGCCAGGAGCACCAGTTCCTTGCGCCTGCTCGAGAGCTGTGCGTCTGCTCCGCCGCCGAGGTGCGGTTCTCCGAGCGTGTAGAGTACTGTCGAGCTGAGGATGCTAAGTGGCGTGGACATTACGACTTGACATGCTGCTTGACGGCAACTTGCGCCGGCGAGGCTAGAGTCGGCGTGGGCATCGACTCGCGTGGTGCCGTGCTTCAGTGCTCGTAAGGCAAGCCTCCTCACCGCGAGCACGAGAGTCACGACCGCTCCACCAGGATGCCACGCACCTGCGCGTGACACGCTGTTGCGCGTTCACAATCTCAGTTGAGGAGGCAATATGCGCGCCGACATGAAAGCCCTGGTCTCGATGGCTGTGGTGTTCACAGCCGCCTGCGCCGACGAACCCTCGTCGACGTCGCCACTCCCCGAGGCACGGGCATCGCTTGCTCCGGCAGAGGCCGGCAGCGATCAGGTAGGGCCGAACGACTACATCGTCGTGCTCAAAGACACCGAAGAGGATGTGAGTGCAGCGTCTGTGCGACTGGCGAGCCTCGCCGGGGCAACGGTCAAGACCACGTGGGGCGCCGCGCTCAAGGGGTTCCTCGCCGACGTCCCTCCGGCTGCACTGGAACGTCTACGACGGGATCCAGCGGTGGCGTATGTCGAGAAAGACGCGATGGCATACCCGGACCAGGACGTGTTCCCGTCGGTCGTCCAGCCCGTTCCGATGAACTGGGGACTCGATCGCATCGACCAGCGCTTTCTGCCGCTGAGCGGCACGTATACGTACCTGCGCACGGGAGGTCTGCCACCGCCTACGATTCACGTATACGTGATTGACAGCGGGATCCTCGCCGGACACGCCGACTTCGGCGGGCGTGTCATGGGTGGTGTCTCGTTCGTGCCGTTCACCCCGTCACCCACGGATTGCAACGGACATGGCACGCATGTCGCCAGTACGATCGGCGGCAGCGTGAACGGCGTGGCCAAAGGAGTGATTCTGCACCCGGTGCGCGTGTTCAACTGCACCGGTGGTGCCCCGTTCTCGCGGATCATCACGGCCGTCAACTGGGTGCAGTTGAACGACATCGCACCCGCCGTGACGAATATGAGCCTCGGAGGCAGTCTCCACCTTGCAACCAACGCCGCGGTCAATGCGCTCGTGGCCTCCGGAAATTCCGTTGCGGTCGCCGCCGGTAACGACAACGTGAACGCGTGTGGCACCTCGCCGGCGAGCGCCGCCAACGCGATCACCGTTGGTTCGACGGGCCAAGGCGCGGGCCTGCCGCCCGCGTTCGTCGATACGCGGTCGAGTTTCTCCAATTGGGGTCCGTGCCTCGACCTCTTTGCACCGGGGCGGAACATCCGCGGCGCCTGGTGGACGTCACCCGTCGCCATTGCATTCCTCAGCGGCACGTCGATGGCATCGCCGCACGCGGCCGGCGCAGCCGCCCTGCTGCGTGACAAATTCCCGCTTGCCGGAGCGATCGCCATTCGGAACAGTCTCGTCGCCAACGCCACGCTGGGTGTGGTCGGTCTGCCGGGCGCCGGCTCCCCGAACCGCTTGCTCTACATGGGCTACATCATGTAGGTGGCGTTTGTCAGCGCCGCGACCCAGGATCGAGCCATGAACGAGAGGGGGTGAGCGACGAACGGCGCTCACCCCCTCTCGTCGTGTGGTGGCATCGACGCGGAACGTCGGCGACGACTTGCCGGCGAGTCGGGCGCATGATCGTCACCAGGCTCATGGGGTTCGGCGCTGGCAGTACGGAACGTCAGGAGCGGCACGCCGGTGACGAGGCCAGGGATGCCTCGGGCCTCATCGGTTCCACGTGCAGCAGCTGTACTTTCGCCGGCTCGGTGGGCGCCAGCGTGATGGATACGCGAAGGTCACCGCTCGCGCATCGCAGGCGCCACACGCCGCGCAGCGCATTCTCCA
>JBQTIW010000285.1:0-13895 GCA_052387735.1 Gemmatimonadaceae bacterium | reverse complement strand
ACGCGTTGCCCCTCGACGGCGCAATCTTCCTCACGGTCAATGATTCCGACAAGCCGACCGTGACGCCGATCGCGCGACGCTTCCACGAGATGGGGTTCGTCCTCTACGCCACGGACGGCACGGCCCGGTACCTCCGCGGCCTCGGGGTTCCCACCCGGACGGTGCGCAAACTGCACGAGGGTCGTCCCCACGGGGTCGATCTGATGGTGAATGGTGAGGTGGGGCTGCTGATCAACACGCCACTGGGGAAGCATGCGCAGTACGACGACTACCGTCTGCGACAAACCGCGATTGCCCACCGCGTGTCATATACGACGACCATGTCGGCCGCCGCGGCTGCGTGCGACGCCATTCTCGCCCTGCGATCCCGCAAGCCGGCCGTGCGCTCGCTGCAGGAGTGGCATGAAGTGCTGCAGATGGAGATGGGAGTCGGGTGATGCCGGCGTTCATCCACGAGTCGGCGTTCGTCGACGAGGGCGCGGTCATCGGTGAGGGGACGAAGGTCTGGCATTTCTGCCACGTCATGCCCGGCGCCGTGATCGGTGAACGCTGCAGCCTCGGCCAGAACGTGGTGGTCATGCCGGGGACGCGCATCGGCAACAACGTGAAGATCCAGAACAACGTGTCGATCTACGAAGGGGTCGTGCTCGAGGACGACGTGTTTTGCGGTCCGTCGATGGTGTTCACCAACGTGATCACCCCACGCAGCCACGTGTCGCGCAAGGGCGACTATCGCCAGACACTCGTAAGGCGCGGCGCGACGATTGGCGCCAACGCCACGATCGTGAGTGGGGTGGAGCTCGGGCCGTATGCGTTCGTCGGCGCGGGAGCAGTCGTCACCACGAGCGTCAAGCCGTACGCGCTGGTTGTCGGCGTCCCGGCACGGCAAATCGGTTGGGCCTGCCAGTGCGGAGAGAGGCTCGACGGGGAGAAGACGCGACCTGGGCAGGGCGATCGCTCGTTCACCTGCACGGTCTGCGGCTCGCGGTATCGGCTGAACGGAGACGATCTGGTGCCGGAAGGGGAGCGATGAGTTCCCAGCGATTCCGGATCGCGGTGGTGGGGTGCGGGCGCATCAGCCGCAATCATTTCGATGCCATCGCCAGAATCCCGGATCTCGAGCTCGTGGCCGTCTGCGACACCATCGAGGCGCGGGCGGCGGAGGCGGGGAAGCGGCATGGGGTCCCCTGGTTCACGTCGTTTCCCAAACTATTGGAAGATGCTCCGGCCGACGTCGTGGCCGTCTGCACACCGTCGGGGTTGCACCCGCAGCACGGCATCCTCGCCGCGCGGGCCGGCAAACACGTCATCTGCGAAAAGCCGATGGCGATCTCCCTCACCTCCGCCGACGAGCTGGTGCAGGCCTGCGATGATGCTGGCGTGCTGCTCTTCATCGTCAAGCAGAATCGGCTCAACCCGCCGATCCAGCTGCTCAAGCGCGCGCTCGACAAGGGTCGCTTCGGCCGGATCTTCATGGCCAACACGACGGTCCGCTGGACGCGTCCGCAGGAGTACTACGACCAGGCCCCGTGGCGAGGGACCTGGGAGTTCGACGGCGGTGCCTTCATGAACCAGGCCTCGCACTACGTCGACCTCATCCAGTGGCTCGTCGGCCCGGTCGAGTCGGTGATGGCCAAAACCGCCACGCTGGCCAGAAAGATCGAGACCGAGGACTCCGGCGTGGCAGTACTCAAGTTCCGCCACGGTGCGTTAGGCGTGATCGAGGTCACGATGCTGACGTATCCCAAGAACCTCGAAGGTTCGATCACGATCCTCGGGGAGACGGGAACCGTCAAGATCGGCGGGACGGCGGTGAACAGGGTCGAAACGTGGCAGTTCGCCGACTACGATGACGACGACAAGATGATCGAGTCCTCGAGCTACACGCCGCCTAACGTGTACGGCAATGGCCACGAGGGCTACTACCGCAACGTGGTGTCGGTGTTGCGGGGTCACGCCCAGCCCGATACCGATGGTCGCGCCGGACGCAAATCGCTCGAGCTCATTCTCGGCATTTACGAATCCGCCAAGACCGGCCGCGAAGTCCCGCTTCCCCTCCGCGCCAAAGTGTAGCCGTTTCACTCCCGTCTCTCGTCTCCCGTTTCCGCACCGATGCCCGTCCCGCTCCTCGACCTGAAAGCCCAGTACGCACAGATCCGCGACGACATCGTCATGTCGATGCTGAAGGTCGTCGACGACCAGAGCTTCATTCTCGGCGAACCCGTGGAGCGGCTCGAACGCCAGGTGGCGGAGCTGTCGCACACCAGGCAGGCGATCGGCTGCGCCAACGGGACCGACGCCATCCTGCTCGCGCTGCGCGCGCTCGACATCGGGCGCGGCGACGAGGTGATCACCGTACCGTTCACTTTTTTCGCGACCGCGGGCACCATCCACAACGTCGGCGCGACGCCGGTATTCGTGGACATCGAGCCAGACACGTTCAACATCTCGCCAACGGCGGCAGCGGCGGCCGTCACTCCGCGCACCAAAGCCGTGATCCCGGTGGACCTCTTCGGACAGATGGCTGCCATCGAAGAGATCGAGGCCCGCATGCCAGGCGTTCCGATCATCGAAGATGCAGCGCAGTCCATCGGTGCGAGCCGGAATGTCAGGGGAGCGCGGGTGATGGCCGGGGAACGTGTGGCCATCGGGACGTTCTCGTTCTATCCGTCGAAGAACCTGGGTGGCTATGGCGACGGCGGGATGATCGTGACTCAGGATGATGACGTTGCCGCGCGCCTCCGGCGGCTGAGGACCCATGGGGGTGCCAAGCAGTACTTCCACGACGAAGTTGGCTACAACTCTCGGCTCGACGCCCTCCAGGCGGCGGTCCTGGCCACCAAGCTCCCGCACCTATCGCACTGGAGCGCCGGGCGCCGGGCAAACGCAGCATACTACTCGTCGAACTTCGCCGATGTCCCCGAGATCCGGACTCCGTTCGTCGATCCGGCGAACGAATCGATTTTCAACCAGTACACGATTCGGGCCGAGCGACGCGACGAACTCCAGGCCCACTTGAGGGCGAAGGGAATAGGGAACTACGTCTACTATCCGCTTCCGCTGCACCTGCAGCCGTGTTTTGCGTACCTGGGATATCGAGTGGGCCAGCTTCCCGAGTCTGAAAGGGCGGCAAAAGAGGTCCTGTCGCTGCCGATATTCCCCGAGCTAACCTCTGCTCAGCTGGATGAGGTGATCGGCACGGTTCGTGCCTTCTACGGGCGCTGAGCGTCCCTCTGGGGACGTTCGGCCAACAGCGCATAACCGCATGAGAGAACAGCTTCTAGGCAGGATCAAGGATCGTTCGGCGGTCGTCGGCGTGGTAGGGCTCGGGTATGTGGGCCTGCCCCTCGCGATGGAGTTTGCGAAGGCTGGATTCACGGTGATCGGCTACGACGTCTCGCAACGTACGGTTGACTCGCTCGTGGCAGGCCGCTCGCACATCCATGACGTCCCGTCCGACGACGTTGCGGCGCAAGTTAAGGCGGGCCGGTTTGAGGCCACGACCATCGAGGGCCGCCTCAGGGACTGCGATGCGATTTCAATTGCCGTCCCGACCCCGCTGTCCAAGACGCGGGATCCCGACATGAGCTACGTGCAGGCGGCTACCGACGCAATAGCGCGGAACTGTCGCCCGGGCATGCTGGTGGTCCTCGAAAGCACGACATATCCGGGCACGACCCGTGAGGTGTTGCAGCCGCGCATCGAGGAAAAGGGTTTGACGGTGGGAACCGATGTGTTTCTGGCCTTCTCGCCGGAACGTGTGGACCCCGGAAATGCCAGGTGGCACACGAAGAACACCCCCAAGGTCGTCGGTGGTGTGACGGCAGCGTGCACGGAGGTCGCGGCGGCTCTGTACTCGGCCTGCATCGACACGGTGGTGGCCGTGGCGAGCGCGGAAGCGGCCGAACTGGTCAAGCTGCTGGAGAACACGTTCCGCGCGGTGAACATCGGCCTGGTCAACGAGATGGCGATCGTGTGCGACAAGCTCGGTGTGGACGTGTGGGAAGTGATCGAGGCGGCCGCGACCAAGCCGTTCGGTTTCATGAAGTTCACGCCGGGTCCGGGCATCGGCGGGCACTGCATCCCCCTCGACCCGCACTATCTCGCGTGGAAGATGCGCACGCTCAACTACAAGACGCGCTTCATCGATCTGGCCAGCGAGATCAACTCGGAAATGCCAGAATATGTGGTGCGCAAGGTCGCGCGCGCGCTCAACGACTACAAGAAGGCCGTCAACGGTTCGACGGTGCTCATGTTAGGCGTGGCGTACAAGAAGGACATCGACGACATGCGCGAGAGCCCGGCGCTCGACGTGATGCGGCTGCTGGAAGAGCGGGGGGCGCAGGTCGTCTACCACGATCCCTGGGTGCCGCGGTTCCGGGAGAACGGGCACGAGGTGGAGGGCGTGGCGCTCACGGCGGAGCTGCTGTCCCGGTCGGACGCGGTCGTGATCGTGACCGACCATTCGAACGTGGACTATCAGCTCGTGGTGGATCATGCCCCGCTGGTGATCGACACGCGCAACGCGACGTTGCGGACCCGGGCGTCGAAGGCGCACATCGTGCCGTTGTCGTCCTTTGGCGAGACCCTCCGAGAGCGCGAGCTCGCGCACCGGTGAGCCCTCGGCCGGGTGCGCGACGTCGCTCGCGCACCGCGAGCCTGATGACCCGACTTCCGACGAAGGATCTTCAACCGATATGAACATCACTGTGGTGGGAACGGGGTACGTGGGCCTGGTCGTGGGCGCGTGTCTCGCGGAGACCGGCAATGACGTGAAGTGCGCCGACGTGGATGCGCGGAAGATCGGAATGCTCCACGACAACCAGATCCCGATCTACGAGCCCGGCCTCGAGCAGCTCGTGGAACGCAACCAGAAGCAGGAGCGGCTTACCTTCACGACCGATGTCCCGGCGGCCATCGCTCGGGCCGAAGTGATCTTCATCGCGGTCGGCACGCCGCCTGACGAGGACGGCTCGGCAGACCTGCGCCACGTGCTCGATGTGGCCGAGACGATCGGCAAGCACATGACGCGCGAGATCGTCGTGGTCACCAAATCGACCGTGCCGGTGGGGACTGCGGCCAGGGTTCAGGCCGCCGTGGCGAAGCACGCCCGTCACCCGTTTCACATGTGCTCCAATCCCGAGTTCCTCAAGGAAGGGGCCGCCGTCGATGACTTTCTCAAACCGGATCGAGTCGTGCTCGGCGTCGATTCCGATCATGCGCGCAGTGTGATGGCGGAGCTGTATGCGCCGTTCGTGCGGACCGGAAAGCCGATCATTTTCATGGACATCGCCTCCGCAGAGATGACGAAGTACGCCGCCAACGCGATGCTGGCCACGCGTATTTCGTTCATGAATGAAATTGCCAACCTCTGCGAGCGGGTCGGGGCGGACGTCGACCTGGTGCGCAAAGGGATCGGGTCCGACAACCGCATCGGGCCCTCCTTCCTGTTCCCGGGGCCGGGGTACGGGGGGTCGTGTTTCCCCAAGGACGTGAAGGCGCTGGTGCGCACGGCGCGGGAGTTCGGGGCCACCCTCGGTGTGCTCGACGCGGTGGAAGAGGCCAACGACCGGCAGAAGGAGCGACTCTTCCAGAAGCTGCAGGTTGCGTTAGGCGGTGCGATCTCCGGTGCGCACGTCGCCGTCTGGGGGTTGGCGTTCAAGCCGAACACCGACGACATGCGCGAGGCGCCGGCGCTGGTGCTGATCGAGACGCTGCTGGCCAGCGGGGCCACCGTGGCGGCGCACGACCCGGCGGCGATGAACGAGGCCCGACACAAGCTCGGGGACCGCATCACGTACGCGGAGTCCAACTATGAGGCGCTGGACGGCGCCGACGCACTGGTGGTGGTGACCGACTGGAACGAATACCGGCACCCCGACTTCAATCGCATCAGGACCACGCTGCGCAAGCCGATCGTGATCGACGGGCGCAACCTCTACAGCGGCGCCAAGATGCGCACGTTAGGCTTTACCTACGACTCCATCGGCCGGGGCCGCACATGAGAGTCCTGATCACCGGCGCTGCCGGCTTCCTGGGATCGCACCTCACCGACCGCTTCCTGCGCGAAGGCCATTCGGTGGTCGGACTCGACAACTTCATCACCGGCAACCCGGACAACATCGCCCATCTGACCGGTCACGACCGGTTCGAGTTCGTTCGTCACAATATCTCCAGCTACACCTACGTCGCGGGGCCCCTCGACGGGATCCTGCACTTCGCGTCGCCGGCCTCGCCGATCGACTATCTCGAGCACCCCATCGCCACGTTGAAGGTCGGCTCGTTAGGTACGCACAATGCGCTCGGGCTGGCCAAGGCCAAGGGGGCGCGCTTCTTCCTCGCGTCGACCTCCGAAGTGTACGGCGACCCGCTCGTGCATCCGCAGACCGAATCGTACTGGGGGAACGTGAACCCCATCGGGCCGCGGGGCGTGTACGACGAAGCCAAGCGCTTCGCCGAGGCGATGACCATGGCCTATCACCGCTCGCACGGCGTCGATACCCGCATCGTCCGCATCTTCAACACGTACGGTCCGCGCATGCGCCCGCACGACGGACGCGTGGTCTCCAACTTCATTGTGCAGGCGCTGCAGGGCGAGACCCTCACGATCTACGGCGACGGCAGCCAGACACGCTCGTTCTGCTACGTGGACGACGAGGTGGACGGGATCTACCGGCTGTTCATGAACGGCGATTCGAATCCCACGAACATCGGGAATCCCAAGGAGTTCACGGTCAGGCAACTCGCCGAACTGGTGCTCGAACTGACGGGAGCAACGAGCCGGATCGAGTCGCGTGAGCTGCCGGTGGACGACCCCAAGGTCCGCAAGCCTGACATCACGCGCGCCAGGTCGCTCCTGGGGTGGGAACCTGCGGTCGAGCTGCGAGAAGGCGTGAAGCGCACCATCGCGTACTTCCGTGGCGTGTTGAACACACGCAGCTGAGGAGTTGACACCGGTAGACCTGCCGGGCACTCTAGAGCGGGGCCGTTCCAGAAAGCCCCCTGTGGTCTCCCCTGGTCATCCAAGGTGGCATGGAGCTCCGGTCGGTCGCTGTCGCCATCATCTTCGCCGAGTTCCTCAACGCCGGTCCGGCGAGGTCGCAGCAGCCACTATCGCCGGTCCGCGTACGTGGCCAGAGCGTGACACCGGTATTCGAAGGCTGGTACAGGAACGCAGACGGTACCTACAGCCTCTCCTTTGGCTATTTCAACCGCAACACGTCCGAGATCCTCGACATCCCGTTAGGTCCGGCGAACTTCATGTCGCCCGAGGGCCCCGATCGTGGCCAGCCGACCAGCTTTCATCCGCGACGACACTGGGGTGTCTTCGCCGTGAAGGTCCCGGCCGACTTCGGCAGGAAACGTGTAGTCTGGACCCTGGTCGTGCGTGGCGACAGCGTGGCGATTCCGGGGAGCCTGGCCGACGGCTGGCAGATCGACGCGCTCGAAGGTGAGGCCGGCTCCGGAAACACGCCGCCTCGACTCCGGTTCAGCGATCCCGGACCTGAAGGCGCCGGACCAGGCGGCATCGTGGCGGGACCGCTCACCATTGCCGCCGGCACGCCGCTGAGCATCGATGTCTGGTCGACCGACGACGGCAGCGTCCGTACCAGTGTCGCCAGCGGAGGCCGGCAGGGCATCCCGGTGACCCTCACCTGGTTCAAGCACCAGGGGCCCGGCAGCGTGACGTTTGGAGCGGAATCGCCCAACCTCGACGCGCAGGGGAAGGCCACGACCACCGCCACGTTCAGCGAGCCGGGAGCGTACATTCTTCGGGTGCGAGCAAACGATGCGTCTGGCGTGGCGAGCGCGGGGCATTCGCAGTGCTGCTGGTCCAACGGATTCCTGAAGGTCACTGTCACTCGATAGGCAGGGAGCACCTCTCATGATCTCGACGCAGTGGAGCCGCGTGATCTGGTCGGCGGGTGTGGGCGGATTCGCGCTCGCGGGCGCGGCCACGGTCCGCACGGAGCCGGCGCCGACCGGCATCGCGGCGGAACCTGTCACGTGGGCCAGGCATGTGGCGCCGATCGTCCGGGCCAAATGCGAAGTGTGTCATCGTCCGGGCTCCATCGCCCCGATGTCCCTCACCAGCTACGAGGAGACAAAAGGCAAGGGAAAGCTCATCAAACAGCGCGTGCAGTCGCGAACGATGCCCCCGTGGCACCTCGACAAGACGGTCGGGATTCAGCAATTCAAGAACGACCGCTCACTCACCGACGCCGAGATCAAGACGATCGTCGACTGGGTGGACGGTGGGATGCCCAGGGGTGATCCGCAGGACGAGCCTGCCCCGGCGCACTGGCCCGACGAGCGCGCCTGGCAGCTTGCCGACAAGGTGGGCGGCGCCCCCGACCTGATCGTCAAGTCGAAGCCGTACACCGTGATGGCCAAGGGGCAGGACAAGTGGTGGCGCCCGCAGGTGGAGACCAACCTGACCGAGCCGCGCTGGGTCCGGGCGATCGAGGTGAAGCCGTCATATCCGTTAGGCCGGCGAGTCGTGCACCATGTGCTCACCATGCTGGAGCAACCGGAGCAGGGCGTCACGGGAGTGGCCAGCACCGCGGCGCACCTGCACACCAGCCCGATGAGCGCCGGGTTGTTCATGGAGTGGGCGGTGGGAAAGACCGGTGAGATCTTCAACGAAGACGCCGGCAAACTGCTCCTACCGGGCGCCAAGATCCGCTGGGAAGTGCACTACTACGCGATTGGGCAGGTGGTGCCTAACGATGAGGTCGAGCTGGGAATCTGGTTCTATCCAAAGGGATTCACGCCGAAGAACCGCACCATCCTCCGCATGTTCAACGTCGCGGCGGGGTCAGAGCTGGACATTCCGCCCGGCCAGCAGACGATGACGCAGAACTTCTATCAGCTCCAGGCCCCGGCGCGCCTGGAGAACTTCCAGCCGCACATGCACATGCGCGGAAAGGCGATGATGATGGAAGCGCTCTACCCCGATGGCCGCCGCGAAGTGCTGAGTCACGTCAACAACTTCCAGTGGAAGTGGCACGTGAACTACATCTACGCCGAAAACACCGCACCAATCCTTCCCAAGGGAACCACACTCGTCTTCACGGCCTGGCACGACAACACGGACAAGAACCCCAACAATCCCGACCCCGAACAGTGGGTGGGCTGGGGGGATCGCACCGTGGACGAAATGGCCCACGTCTGGGTGGACGTGACCTACCTCGAGCAGGCGGACTTTGATCGAATTGCCGCCGAGCGGAAGAAGGCCAGGGAGACGCGAGCTGCTCCCTCGCCCGGGAACAGTCACTAGGCGTCAGGACGCGCGAGAAACCGGGGCCCGCTCGTGGGTGGGGCCCCCGTCGATATTTTGGGGGCCTGAGCCCGCAAAACGCCGGACCGCCTGATTACGTTTCTTGTTTCCCCGGGAAACCGTTCGAGAGGAGCCGGGTTCGAACCAGACATACTACGACGGGTACACACCCCCGCCATGCCAGATAAGCAGCGGCTCTACCGGCTCAGCATTCTCCTGTTTCTCGCGGCCCTGTCCGGCGCCTGCGGCAGAGGGTTCAAGCTGAGTCGCTATGCAAATAACGACGCCCTCTTCAATGCCGCGGTGAATGAATTCAACCGCCGGAAGTGGGACAATGCGGTCACGGCCTTTGAAAAACTGACGTTTGACCTGCCGGCGCGCGACACCCTGCTCCCGGTGGCGCACTGGTACCTCGCCAAGGCGCACGCCGGTCGCAAAGAGCATCTCCTCGCCGCGCAGGCCTATAATCGTTTAGCCGAATCGTTCGCCACGGACTCTCTCGCCGACAACGCGATGTATGAGGCCGCGCGCGAATACCAGAAACTCTGGCGCCGACCCACGCTCGATGCGAACTACGGGGAACAGGCGCTGTCTGCCTACCAGTCGATGCTCGGGCTCTACCCCGACAGCGAGCTCAAGGAGCAGGCTGATCGACAGATGAGGCAGCTCCAGGAGTGGTTCGCAGCCAAGGACTACGAGAGCGGCCTCTACTACCTGAGGCGGAAGGCGTTTGACTCCGCCATCATTTACTTCAGAGACGTCGTCAAGAACTACCCGCAAACGGCCAAGTCGCGTGAGGCGTATCTGCGCCTTGCCGAATCGTACGATGCGATTCGGTATCGTGAGGACAAGAAAGAGGTCTGCACGACACTCCGGGAGAAGTATCCGTCAGACAGCGAGGTCGCGCGGGCATGTGGCGCGCCACCAGCGACGGTATCCACTCGGCCCAACAGCGATACGACGTCCCCGCCCGATACGCGCTGACCGTGCGCATCGGGATTCTGGGTGGGACCTTCGACCCCCCGCATGTCGGCCACCTCATCGTGGCGTCCGACGCGGTAGAGGCATTGCAGCTCGATCGGCTGGTGTTCATCCCCAACGCCCGCCAACCCCTGAAATCAGACGCGTCGCAGTCGTCGGCTGTCGATCGGCTCGCCATGGTGCGGCTGGCCGCGTCGCCCGACCACCGCTTTGAGGTCGACGCGCTGGAGGTCGATCGCGGAGGTCTCTCGTACTCGGTTGAGACGCTCGAAACATTCGCGACCCGGTTCCCCGGCAGTTCGCTTTACTTTCTTGTTGGTGCCGATGCCAGCCGGACGTTCGCGCAGTGGCGGGCGCCACGCCGCATCGCGGAGTTGGCAACAGTAGCAATCATGCGACGCAGAGACGCCGATCCTTGTTCCGGCGACGATGCCGATGTCATCGCCCGTATCGTCGCGGCGACCGGCAGCGACGTGGTCCCGCCTATGTTCGTCGAGACCCGTCGGGTCGATCTTTCGTCCACCGAGGTGCGAGAGCGTGTGCGAACGGGTCGCCCCATCCTCGGATTCGTTCCGGAGGCAGTTGCCCGGTTCATTGCGGAACGCGGGCTGTACCACGAGAGGCACGTATGATGAAAGGGCTCCTTTCCAAGGTCTTCGGCACGCGGCATCAGCGCGAGCGCAAGCGTGTGCAACCGATCGTTGACGCGATCAACGAGCACTTCGCGCGACTGCCATCGGTGTCGGACGAGGAACTACGCGGGCAGACGGCGAAGTTCCGCGAGACGCTTCGCGAACGCACGGAGACGCTCGAGCGGCGTATCGAAGAACTGAAGGAGCTCAAGCGCACGACGAAGGATGCCGCGGAGCGCGACAAGATCGACGCGGAGCTCGGTGGGCCTGATGGGCGCGGGGGCGTGGAAAAGGAGCTGCGCGATCTCATCGCCGAGGTGCTCGACGAGCTGCTTCCCGAAGCGTTTGCCACCGCTCGCGAGGCGGCACGTCGTCTCTGTGGGACGACCGTACAGGTCACGGGGCGTGAACTGCCCTGGGACATGGTGCACTACGACGTGCAGCTCGTGGGCGGGATTCAGCTGCACCTGGGCCGGATCGCGGAAATGGCGACGGGCGAAGGCAAGACGCTGGTGGCCACGCTGCCGATCTATCTGAACGCCCTCGCCGGTCGCGGCGTGCACCTCGTGACCGTGAACTCGTATCTTGCGCGCCGCGACTCGCAGTGGATGGGGCATCTGTACACGTACCTGGGCCTCACCGTCGGATGTCTTGACGACACGGAGCCCGGCACGCCGGAGCGCCGCGCGGCGTACAACTGCGACATCACGTACGGGACCAACAACGAGTTCGGGTTCGATTACCTGCGCGACAACATGGTGATCACTCCCGAGCAACGGGTACAGCGCAAGCACTGGTACGCCATCGTCGACGAAGTGGATTCGGTGCTCATCGACGAAGCGCGAACTCCGCTCATCATCTCAGGGCCTGTAGGAAACGAGAACGACGGCATGTTCGCGCAGCACAATGCTGCGGTGCTGCGACTCTTCCGCAAGCAGACGGAAGTTGCCAACGAGCTCGTAGCGCAGGGAGAAACGGCGCTGGAACGGAGCGACACCGATGCTGCGTCCCTCGCGCTCTTCCAGGCGCAGCTGGGCAACCCCAAGAACAAGCGGCTGATGAAGGCCTTGAACGAACAGGGCGTCAAGCAGCTCGTGTACAAGCAGGAGCTGGCGTATCTCGCCGACCGCAAGCTCCCGCCGGCCAAACAGCAGTATCGGCAGCTCGAGGACTCGCTGTTGTTCGTGCTCGACGAGAAGGGGCACTCCGTCCACCTGACCGAGAGCGGCGTGGGCGAACTGAGCCCGGCCGATCACGATCAGTTCGAGCTGCCGGACATCTCGACGGCGGTGCATCGCATCGAGCACGATCCGGCGATGACCGGCCAGGAAAAGATCGAGGCCCGGCGCGTGGTGGAAGCGGACTACGCGACGAAAAGCGAAAAGCTGCACATCATCCATCAGCTCCTTCGCGCGCACGCCCTCTATGAGAAAGACGTCAACTACGTCGTGCAGGACGGCCAGGTTCTGATCGTCGACGAGTTCACCGGCCGGACGATGCCAGGGCGCCGGTGGTCAGAGGGCTTGCATCAGGCCGTAGAGGCAAAGGAAGGCGTGCAAGTGAAGGGCGAGACGCAGACGCTCGCCACGATCACGATCCAGAACTACTTCCGGATGTACGAGACGCTCGGCGGCATGACCGGTACCGCCGAGACCGAGGAAACCGAGTTCCACACCATCTACGGCCTGCACGTCTCCGTCGTCCCTACCAACAAAGACGTCATCCGCGACGACCGGCACGACTACGTGTTCAAGACCCGACGCGAGAAGTACAACGCCATCGTCGAGGAGACACGCCGCCTGCACGAGCTGGGCTTCCCGGTGCTCGTGGGAACGACGACGGTGGACGTGTCGGAAACACTCTCGCGCATGTTCAAGCGCGGCGGGCTCACGCACAACGTCCTCAACGCAAAGTACCACCAGCGAGAAGCCGAGATCGTGGCGAATGCGGGGCAGCCCGGCGCCATCACCATCGCCACGAACATGGCCGGCCGCGGGACCGATATCAAACTCGGGCCCGGGGTCACCGTGTCGAAGCCGTCACAGGTCAAGGATGTCGATGACCCGACAAAGTCGATCGACATCACGGAGTGCGGCGGTCTGCACATCATCGGATCCGAGCGACACGAATCGCGCCGCATCGACCGTCAGTTGCGCGGCCGCGCAGGTCGTCAGGGCGATCCCGGTGCGTCGCAGTTCTTCCTGTCGCTCGAAGATGATCTCATGCGCCTCTTCGGAACCGAGCGGATTGCGAGGCTCATGGACCGCATGGGTGCGCAGGAAGGCGAGGTGCTCACTCATCCGCTGATCACGCGATCGATCGAGCAGGCCCAGAAGCGCGTGGAGTTGCAGAACTTCCAGGCGCGGAAGCGTCTGCTCGAGTACGACGACGTGATGAATCAGCAGCGGGAGGTGATCTACTCGCTCCGCCTGTTCGCGCTCGAGGGCGGCGAGGAACTGCGCGGGGAAGCCGTGAAGATGGTGGAGAAGGCGCTCGACAAACGCGTGCGAACCACGCTCGCAGAGTTCGAAGACGCAACGGAGTGGGATCTCGACCTGCTGCGACAGGACCTGTTGATGCATTACCTGCTCACCGCCCCCGAGCTCGAGGCTGAGCACCGGCCCACGACCGAGGACGGCGTGGCAGCGGCGGTGGTAGAGGCCGGCCGCAGAGCGTTCGTGGCGAAGGAAGAGAGCCTCAACAGCGTGACCGATGAGGGTGGCGCGGGCTTTGCTCCCCGCCTCCTGTCACTCGTTATGCTGAACGTGCTCGACGAGAAGTGGAAGGATCACCTCTACGACCTGGACCAGCTGCGCGCGGCGATCCACTACCGCTCATGGGGCCAGAAGGACCCGCTGATCGAGTACAAGCAGGAGGCGTACACGATGTTCGTGGACCTGATGGGCGACATCCAGCACACCTTCACCGAGCGGTTCCTGCGCGCCCAGCTGGTGTTCAATCCGCAGGAGTTCTCGGCAGGAGGCGATGGTGGTCCGTCGCGG